>JAUXSN010000047.1 GCA_030679895.1 Candidatus Moraniibacteriota bacterium
CCCGCGCGCCCGTTTTTCTTAAAAGGAGTTGGAAAATTTTTCGGTTTTTGAAACCAGCCGCAGGCTGGTGCGGAAGCAGAGCATAAAAGAAAATCAAAGGTTTTTCTGGAAAAAAGTTCGAGCTTCGTTGTAAATTCGCACAAAGTAAGTTAGAGTCAGTGAGGGGTGAGATTTTTACCCTGCCGCTCGCGAGCGGCGAAGCCTTCTGAAAACATAAAAAAACGAGCTATATCTTGCTCGTTTTTTTATAGTGTATTTTTCCCGCAATTCACGCCTTGGAAGCTTCCGATAATTCAATAGTAAAAGTAGTGCCCTTGTTTTCCTCGCTATTGACAGCGACTGTCCCGCAATGACGATCAATAATATTTTTTACCATATATAATCCGAGACCCGTTCCGGAAGTCTGGAAAAGAATAGCATTTTCACCCCGGAAAAATTTGGTGAAAACCCTGCTCATCTGGCTCCGGGGGATTCCTATCCCGGAATCCTGCACGATTATAACAATTTTTCCATTTTTAAATTCAGTCTTGAGCTTAACCTTCCCTCCGGGATAAGTATATTTAATGGCGTTATCCAGCAAGTTATCAAAAACCAAGGCGATTTTTTTCGAATCTATGCTGATTAAGGGTAATTTTGCTTTCGAGGAATCTGATGAGAGCCAAATGCCTTTTTCACCGGCCAGAGGCTCGAAACGCTCGAAGGCTTTTTGAATGATCGGTTCAATTGATTCGTTTTTGAAATTAAAGCCGAATTTTCCTTCTTCTATATGAGCCATGTTCAAAAGATCGTTTATCAATTTTATCGCATGATTGATCGCATCGAGACCATCCTCGATTATTTTTTTCTGTTCTCCGTTGAGTTGGCCCGTTTCCCTTTCGAGAAGCGCCAAAAAGGACCACTTTGTTCCGGTGAGAGGAGTTCTTAACTGATGAGCGGCAATGGAAACAAAATCGGATTTTACAGCGTCCAGCTCCTCAAGTCTCACATTGGCTTCGCTAAGCTCCAGATCGCGGCGCACAAGCATCTTCGTGGTTTTGTCCAGTTCTTCCAGCTCCTGCGTTCTCTTTTTGACTTCGCTTCTGAAATCGAAAAAGACATTGGTTAGGATCCGCGAATTTATGATCAGGACCAAAAGCAAAGCAAAAGTCATGGAAATGAAAATAAAAGCAGCCGTCCTTATCTTTTGATAGGAAGCAAGGGCGGTCTGACTCGGTTCTTCAACAAAAATTCCCCAGCCCAATTTTTCCTCCATCGGAACGCCAACCACGAAAACAGACTCTTTTTCGTTATTGATATATTGCCTTCCGTCGACGGTTTTCTTTTGTGTTATAACCTCATTGACGAATGACTCATTAAGCAGATTTGTTTTTTTGAGCACTGAAGCAGTGTCGGGATGAGAGATAAGAAAGCCTTCCGAGTCGACAATATACACTTTTTGATCCGTTGTAACCAGTTTGCTGTTGGCGATGATATTCCAAATTTCCTGAAGAGATAATCGGGCAATGAGCACCCCGGGCATTTCACCGCTTGAACTTTCAACGGGAAGCGCGATAGTAAGAATTGGTATGGATTTTTCGTCGGTGCAGACTTTGCCTAAATATAATTTTCCTATTTTCGCCATTTGAAACTCCTTGGAATCGGATATATTTTTTTGATTCTCGGGATTCGAAATGGAAAATTTTGACATTTTTATCATTTCGTTTCCATCCTTGTCGGCAACCGATATCTCCATGAACCAGCCTTTTTCCCGCATTAATTTTCCTATCAGTTCTTTTTTTTCTTCCTGGCCGCCGGTAAGATCGATTTTTCCCGCGAGTTCCGCGAGAGCCGTGACGTTTCCGTCGATGAACTTTTCTATTTCTGTTCTCGAAGTTTCAGCTATCCCCAATCGAAGGAATACGGCCGTTTCGCGCACATTTTCCATGCTGGATTCAAAAAAACTAAGATAAGAAAAGGCTAACACGAGGCCGGTAAAAAGAATTATAACTTGTGTCAGCCGCAAAGGCTTTACTTTGAGATAATTTTTTATTTTTTCTAAAAAATTCATAACCGGAAAAGGAAATAATTTCTGCTTTTTTATCGAATAACTTTATCGGCTTCTTTGGGTATTCTATCCGTGATTGTCAGCCCTATGGATTCCAAGTTTTTTTGGTTGACGACAATATCAAATTTATCGGGAGTAAGAATCGGTGTCGTTTGAGGTTTTTGGCCGGAAAGGACGCTAGCCACGACCGAAGAGCATTGAACACCCATATTATAAAAATTCGCGCCATATGTCAGTGACACTCCTTTTTCAGCCAAAGTTTGCTCGTGCCCCATTGTTGGAATTTTCAGCTCCAAAGATTTTTTAATGATCAAGTCGGCGTTGCTCACGACCATGGCATCGGGAGTAATAAAAATACCGTCGAATTCACCGGCTGTTATATCAGCGAGCGCTTTTTCGAGTTCGTCCTTATCTTTTACGATAATTTCTTTCATCTCGACATTGAGAACCGGCGCGGCATTTCTCGCGTTTTCTATGGAAATTTGAGAAAACTTGTTCTTGGGATTATAAAAAGTTACCACTTTTTTAAGATTCGGGAACGCCTCTTTGAACATTTCCAGCCTTTTTCCGGAAAGTTCGGCGGAAAGATTCGAGCAGCCCGTCAAGTTGGTTTCAGGCATAGCGTAGCTTTTGGCAAAGCCGGCTCCTATCGGATCGCCAACGATGTTAAAAACAATTGGCAGTTTGTCTCCGGAAATTTTTGAAACTTGAGTTGTTACCGGCGTGGAGATTGAATAAATTATGTCCGGTTTTTCCGCAATAAGTTCCTCGATAACGGATTTTAGGGCATCGGTATTCCCCCGGGTATCCTTGATTGAGAAGATTACGTTTTCTCCTTCTCGAAAACCTTTTTCTCCAAGTCCTTTTTTGAGGCCGTCCAGGGCTTGCTGATAGGCTCCGCCAGTCATGACAACGCCGATATTATATTTTTTTTCCGTTTTAGCTGCCTTCTTCCAGCTTAAATCTAATCCCAAAAACTGGTAATTATTTCTTTTAAGAAGCCAGAACGCGCCTGCAGCAAGAATAATAATTAAAACCGGAACAAATATTTTTTTGGCCATATTTTTTATTTATTGCGAGAAGGACTTATGCGCATTAAAAATGCCTGACGCCTAAAATATGCAAGCGCCCAAACCCCGCGCCAAATTTTGAAAGACGGTAATATGCATGGCGGAGAAATTAAAACGGTTTGACTATCGGCATTAAATACGGGATAAACCATTATTATGTTCGAACATTAACTATTCCCCTATAGCCAATATAACCACGGTTTCGTTATGAAAACATGAAAACGGACGGGATACATCTCCGCCAAGAGGCGCCTGCTCTCCATATGTATAGAAACCGATAAGCGGCACATCCGTTCCCAGTATCGATTGGATAGCCCTTATTTCCTTTCCGGCATCCTGGCCGAAAAGCTTGCTTCGAGCGATACAATTAAAGACGATAATGGCTTTGGGAACAGCTCCTTTAAGTTGGGCTAGAGTTTTTTTGGCGGCGTCTTTCGCGGCGATAATGGCGTCATCCTTGCTTCCGATCATAAGCCGCACTTCAGAGCCCTCGGGAATCTCGGCCGCGCAGGTTATCGCTCCTTTCTCATCCACGGTGATCGGATCCCGGATAAGCAGTTCTTCGCTGCCGTCGACACTCATGCCCAAGGGATAAGTAATGGCCATAATAGCCAGCGGCTCGGTCTTGAGATCCTCCGCTTTTTTCCCAAAATATTCTTCGTAGATAGTTACTGCCGGTTTTCCGTCGATTTCTTCCAGCACCGCTCCATGGGACTTGGTAACTTTTTTGGAAAGTCCAATAGGCGTCCATCCATGGCGAACGCCGACCCCCAGAGAAAATTTTCCGGAAAATCCGACTCCCACAATCGAGGACGAAAGTACTTGATTAAGATAATAAACGAAAGTCTCCTTGAACATAAAGTCATCCCCCGCCGCTCCGCCGAAAATAAGAAAATTCTTTCCCAAAATGTCCTGGACTCCTCTTACGATATCGGCTCCGTTGCCGGTGAGAACATCAGTAAGCATGATAAGAGAGCTGATTTTATCTGACGATTTTTGGGATATGTCCTTAGCCAGAGCCGCGCCTGCCTCCCGGGCGCCGGCGGAAATCAGGCCGCCGGTTCCGATGGTAAATTTAACGGCATTAGAACTGAAAGACATGACAGCCACCCCTCCTTTGTTGGCGCCTTCATTTGTAATTTCGCCGGCGTCGCTGCAACCGATTAGCGGAGCTTTTCCACTAGCTTCGTTTATGCCCCGAATCACTTCTTCTTGCTTAAGGCTGACCGAGGAAAAAGCAATGACGAGATCCGGTTTTTTGGAACCCGCTCTTTTTATTGCCAGGCTGCAGGCTTCATAACCCGCCTGATAACCATCTTTGTTATTACTTAGACCTACTCCTGCTTGCGTTGCCATAGAAGTTGTGCGTCGAATAATCGCTGTTTCCTGAAAAAATCAAACAGCGAAATCCGGCATGTTAATGTTTTTATACTCATTATTAATTAAAAAATCTATTTTCCGCGAAGAGCGGCTTCTACTTTTCCCACAATTTCACTGGGGGTGGAATGGGCTTTGACGATATAGTCCGCCGCCCCGTCCGAAATTCCTCTTTCGATTTCATCTTGCTGGCCGAGATTAGAGGTTATCATGACGGGAATGTTTCGGAATTTTTCGCTAGCTTTTAGCTCTCTTAGAAAAGTGAACCCGTCAGTGCCCGGCAAAACCACATCCAGGAGAATCAAATCGACTTGGTTTGAAGATAATGTTTCACGCGCCTGACCAGCGCTGGAAGCTCTCATGATTTTGAATTTTCCCTGCTTGAATTTTTTCTCCAGAAGTCCGGCCATAAACATATCGTCTTCTACGATAAGAATATTTCTAACCTCATTGTTGCTTTCGCTTCCAAAAACCCCAACACTCGCCGGCTGCTGCCCGCTGGAACTAAAAATATTATTGACCTTCATGAGCACTTCATCCGGATTAAAGTTCACTTTGATGAGATAGTCCCGGATTCCCATCTTATTCGCCCGCTCTATTTCTACCGGCTGACCGGAATTGGAAATGATAATAACAGGAAGATCGGGCAGTATTTTCTGTTCTACCAATTTTTCCATAATTCCAAACCCGTTAAGTTTCGGGAGCACCATGTCCAGCAGCACGAGATCCGGTTTATTTTCCATAATCAAAGCAAGCCCGCTCTCGCCGTCCACGGCTGATTTGACTTCATATCCCGCCTTTTCCAATTTTTGAATCAGCAATTTGGATAAAATTTCTTCGTCTTCGACCAGGATGATTAATTTTTTCTTGGTTTGGATGTCATTCATATTTTTTATGTTAAATTTAAGTCTGCTTCCATTATAACGAAAAATGCAAGTTATGGGAAGATTTATTAAAAAACAAAAATACCTCCGCGAGGAAGATATTTTTATTCTTGGGGCGACCAGAGGGAATCGAACCCTCGTTCTCGGGACCACAACCCGATGTCCTGCCGTTGAACGATGGCCGCCATGTATTTTTTTGTGCGTCGTGCAGGGATCGAACCTGCGACCTTGGGATTAAGAGTCCCCTGCTCTACCAACTGAGCTAACGACGCAAAATATCTTTGTGTCCTCGGGAGGAATCGAACCTCCATAACCAGCTTAGAAGGCTGGTGTTCTATCCGTTGAACTACGAGGACAAGTCTAAATCATAAAATCTCACATTCAGTGAGTATATCTAATTTAAAAGCTGAAGTCAATTCATCCCTCACCATTTTTATTTGGAATATTAAAAATTCGGAATAAATACGAGTTATTTTTTTCTCTTAGTTGCTTTAATATATTTCAAAAAATGGTGAGGGATAAATCACATCCCATTCGCTTTTTTATATTCTTTCCATTCTTTGCTTGACCAGTCCGTTGGTTTTTCGGTTATTTTTTCCTGACCGGGATGAGGGTATTTCGAAGGCGAATCATAGCTGCTCTTGAATTCCGATTTTCGGATAAGATTTCCGTCTGCGCCGTAAACTTCCTGATAGAGAACTGTTTTCATCGCGCCTTCCTCCCCGCGCGATGTCACGGTCGGACCAACAAGTTTCGCCTTTCGGCCGTCGCTTGTGCCATAGAAATCAAAAGCGAGCTGGGTGCCTTCGATGTGTGTTTGCATGAGAATATATCCCGGCGTGTCGTTCACAAAGCGAAGATCCGGATTGGGAATATAGACCGTAGCATCGGTTCCTTGCGGAGCGTAATACTGAACGGGATAGGCATGGTTGGTGCGAGCGGTTATTTTGAGTCCCGCATTGAGTGCCGCTCGAAAGCAAGTGGTTGAAACCTGGCACATCCCTCCGCCGTATTCGGGAATAGTTTTGTCGACTTTGATGACGAGTTCGGGAAGATATCCGGTGGAGGCGTCGACCGGGCCAAGAGTTTTGATGAAGGAAAATTCTTCTCCGGGTTTTATTATAACACCATTAAATCTGGAGGCACCGACATTGATGTTATGAATTCTATTTTTAGGCGACCCGCGAAAATTGGATGTTCCCTGGCCAATAAGCTTTTTGATTCCGTACTTATCGAGATTAGTGCTGGTGATTTCCGGCTCAAGTACTTTTGTCGGAAGATTTATGTCTTTTTTGTAGGGATCTTCTTGGAGAGCTTTGATGATATTTTCCCGGCTTTCCTGATCCGATATTTCATAGCCGTTTTTATTTGTCGAAAAAGCGGAAACTTTATCTCCTTCAAAAGCCAACTTCGCATTTTCCGGATCGACTCTGGTTTCGTCTTTTAATTTATTCACAAATCCGCCGAGAGAATCTTCATCAACAGAAAGACTTGTTGATATTCTGATATGGTAGCGATCCCGCTCGCGTCCAAGGAAGCGGTAATATATTTTTAACATTGGATCGTCAGTCGGAAAAAAATTGATATTTTCCGCTTCGGAGTTGTAGTTCGGATTCATCTTGAGCGCCGGCCGGATTTTGAGGAAAGATTGCATAGCATTTTTGTCAGCCGCGATTTTTTGGTTGTTCACGTGAAAAAAAATCGGGGAGCCTATCACTTTCTGCACTTCTTCAACGGAAAAACTGCCCAGATTCACTTCCGAAGCGCGGACAAAACATGGTGCGATTATAAAAATAATGAAGAAAAAAAATATCTTTCGTTTCATTGTCCTAAGAATACTCGAAAAACTCTTATTCTACAAGTTATTACTGAAAATAATCACGGAAAATTTACCCTGTTAGCAAAAACAACCCCGCATTGTGGGATTGTTTTTACTGAATATATAGAAATTTTCTAGAATCCCCTCACTTGAATCTTTTTCGTCTTTGTTGTATCGGCTTTAGGAAGGCGGACAGTCAAAATTCCGTTTTTCATTGAAGCTTCAATTTTGTCAGCCAGCACTTCAACAGGGAGAATCACTGAACGAGAAAAGGTTCCCCAATAACATTCCTGGTAATAATAATTTTCACCTTCCACCTTCTCTTCATTTTTTCTGTCTCCGCGGATAGTCACCATATCGTTGTTGATGGAAACATCAAGGTCTTCGGGCTTCACGCCGGCAATAGTGGATTTTATGACGATATCGTTTTCAGTCTGGTAAACATCAATCGTCAGCTGGCCCTCCGAATCCCCCGCCCAGTTTTCATCCTGTTCCGCCGGAGCGTTTTGGGCCGTCGGCTCAACGGCATAATCTTCCTGGGGGCTGGCTTGAGGCTGGATTGAGTGCGCTCCTTCATAGGAAACCGGAGCCGCCGGAGCCGGAGAATAGTTATAAGGCGAGCCCTGCCTCTGGCTGTCGCTTTCAGCTCTTCTGGCTCCCGTAAGCCGCTCAAAAAATGATTTTTTTTCTTTCATGTTTTTTTCTATACCCTGCCGCTCACGAGCGACGGAGTAAAATTATATATATTAACGAAGTATTGGATAATATCAATATATATTCATTTCAGAAATTAATCAAGTTCCCGGAAATTAAAGGCGATTATCACCAGACTGGTGATAAGAGTTATCCCTAAAACGATTCCGACCAGCCAGTTGGTAAAATTGCTTTTTTGGATTATGAGGAAATTATAGAGAAGGTGGATAAGAACGGGAAAAAAAAGAATTTTAAGAACTATAAATTTTCCGGAAAAAAATCGGCTGGCCAGAAAAGCTCCTATCAGCAGCGCGTTCAAGGCTTGGATCAAAATAATCGTGGCTAAAGAAAAAATAACTTCCGGAGAAAGAGCGGAAAGATCCGCCAGCTTTTCATTGGAAATAATAATCAGGAGGAGTTCCGTCAGGCCGAAAAATAACCCGAAAGTCAGGCTGGCCGCCCAGAGCCTTGCCCTCTCAAGATCAAATTTTTCTTTGAAAAGAAAATAAATTGCCGAATATTTCAAGCCTTCTTCTATAAGCGTGGCGGCTATCAGGAAAATTCCCAAATGGCCGTAATAATCAAATATAATTTCCTTTTTCCAGAAAATGCTCACGAGAACAGCCAGCAACTGTTCAGCAAAAACCGCGAATAAAGCCGCGAAAATGCCGAGAGAAATAATTAGAATGATTTTTTTCACTAAATTTAGTTATTATGGATTATACTAATTTGAGATTCGCGTCCGCCTCCAGATTTTTCCAATTATTATCGAATTTATTTTTATTCTTTGCCAGTTTATATTGATAATGCCCGGCTACGGCGATCATGGCGGCATTATCCAGCGAGTAGCCGGCAGCCGGCAACTGGTATTGGGAGTTTGGCAAAAGTCTTTTTATCGCTTCGCCAAGTTGTTTTCTTAACTCCTTGTTGGCCGAAACGCCGCCGCCGAGAAGAATGGTTTTAGGCTTATATTTTTTTGCCGCCTGAACCGTTTTATGGACCAAAACATCAATCACGGCCTGTTGGAAATCATAGCATAAAGCTGATTTTAATTTTACGCTTTTCAGTATTTTCGGATTATCCCGAATAGTATAGAGAACGGCTGTCTTGAGACCCGAGAAAGAAAAGTCCAGGTTTTTGGAATTTATCATCGGCCTCGGCAGTTGGAAGGTTTGACCTTGAGGAATTTCCCGATGAATAGTCGGGAAAGGGAAAGGTCGAACCTTGAATGATTTTCGGAATTTATCTGCGATAGCGGATACAATTGGACCGCCGGGATACCCCAATCCTAGCATTTTTGCCACCTTATCAAACGCTTCTCCCGCCGCGTCATCGAGCGTCTGTCCGACAATTTTATAATCCAGATGTTTCTTCATCAAAATCAACTCCGTATGCCCTCCAGAAACGATAAGCGCCAGAACCGGGAATCTTATTTCCCCAACATCGGATGTTAGGCTAAGCCGGTCGATAAAATTAGCATAAATATGACCGGATATATGATGAACGCCAACCAGCGGTTTTTTCCAGGCATACGCCAAAGCTTTAGCGGCATTCGTTCCAATGAGCAGAGCCGGAATGAGTCCCGGCCCCTGGGTGACCGCTATCAAATCGATATTCCCTGAAGAAATTTTGTTTTTCTTCAAAAAGCCCCGGAGCATCACAGGCAGATTTTTCAAATGTTCGCGAGCAGCCAAATTCGGAACCACCCCGCCGAAAGGGGCGTGGACTTTTGTTTGAGATGAAACAAGGCTGTCAATCACCGAGAATCTATTTCTCGAAACATTCACCAGGGCGACGGCCGTATCATCGCAGGAAGTTTCAACGGAAAGAATACGCATATTTGATATTATACGGCAAAAGTTTAATTTTAGGAATTTCCATAAGGTTCGACCTTGAGGAATTTCCCGACGAATAGTCGGGAAAGGGAAAGGTCGAACCTTGATCACTAAACCACAAAAAACCCCGCGCTATGGCGGAGCTTTTTGTGGTTTCAAAAGTTCAACCCTAGGCACAGCCGATAGTTGAACTTTAGGATAGTTAGCTCATTACCGCGTCTTTCAGCTTCTTCAAAACTCGAGCCTTAAGAACGGTTTTGGCGGGAATGCTGATGCTTTCTCCCGTCATTGGGTTTCTTCCCATTCGAGCCGCCCGATTTTTCTTTTCGAGCTTAACCAAGCCCGGAATTTCAACGGCTTCTTTTTTGACCGTGGCTTTCACGACCTCGCCCATGGTCTCAATGACCATCAGCACGTCTTTCTTGGCGAGTTGAGTTTTCTCAACAATCGCCTCCACGAGTTCTTTCTTCTTCATTCGGTTTTTATTAAAGCTTATTAACTCCCCCTGTTTACTTGGGAATGATAGCATACTATCAAAAAATAAGGCAATATGGCAACTTGGTAGCCCTACGGGGAATCGAACCCCGGTTAACGGATTGAAAACCCGCTGTCCTAACCACTAGACGATAGGGCCATGTCAGAAAACAGTCTAACGAGCGTTATGATAATAAATTTTTTCGAATTGGTCAATGTTTTCGCCCGAAAGTTCCCGCTATTCACAAACTCCCGATAAGAGGTTAAGATAACTTTATGATTGATAATAAACAAAATATGAGCAAACATCCCGAAGTTAATCAGCCCATTGCTGATTTTATCGCCGATCTAAAGAACAATTTTTCCATCGAAAAAGCCAAGGAAGAAGCGGAAAAAGAAACAAAAGAAGCGGAAGTTGAGGAAGCCGGAGACAGCATGGCCAAACTCTACGAGAAAGTCAGAAATCTGATCGAGTATAAGGATGACCATCTTATAAAAAGGACGGCCATTGAACGTATTTTGAAGAGAAATTTGATTATTGAATTCCGGCAGCAAAACTTTTCCGATCAGTTCTTGAACGAGCTCGTAATGGCCGGCTATCTGGAAAAAAAAGAAGCTGACAAGAAGCTTAAGGAAAAAATCAAAAATACCATTGCTAAATATCAAAGGGCCGTCAAGGAAACGGGAAGTTATCGAATGAAAAAATGGCTCACCGCTGTGGCTTCCTGTGAAATTGAGGCGATTATTTTTCCCAATCCAGCTCGATATGCTCTGACCCGGGCCATGTATCAAACTGTAAAAAAGAGAATTATTATCAAGGGCGGAAATAAAATTAAGGAGGGAGATAAAGATATCCAAATTTTTTTATCGGTTCTCCGGTCCCTCTCGAAGCTTGATAAGGCTAATCTGAACTATTCTCTTCTTAAAATATTTTTGCCTGATTGGTTCAAGGTCGATCTGACCGAAAAAGAAATCGAAAAATGCATTTTAGAATTCCCCCGACTCGCAAAGTCTTTGCAAAATAAGCTGGAAAATCCCCTCTCGGCCAAAATCGGCATTACTCTCCGGAAATACGCGGTTTATTTCAATATATTTTACGAAACAGCCCTTTCCAATATTGAAAAAATCGATAAAATTCTTGCCAATCCGGAATCCCTTAAATTCACGATCCAGCTGGCGGCGGACGAGGTTTATGACTGGGAGATGAAAAAGTTCAGAAAACGAGTCAAGCGAAGCCTTATTTTCCTCATTATCACGAAAATAGTGTTGGCGGTAGCCGTGGAATATCCATACGACCTCTATATCAGCGGAGAAACAAATTTCCTTCCGATTTATATAAATCTGCTTTTCCCTCCCCTCTATTTGATCATTTTATCGGCCACTATTCGCCGCCCCAGCCAGGAAAATTCAAAGATGATCGCGAAAGGCGCCGAAGAAATCGTTTACGAAAAGAAGGAAGATCCCATAGCCATAATCAACTTAAAAGAATTAAAAACAGCTTCCGATTGGTCTCTTAACATATTTTTCATCGTCACCTACGGCGTTTCTTTCGGACTAGCTGTTTGGATCCTGGATATTTTCAAATTCAACTGGCTCGGCATCCTGATATTCCTGTTTCTCTTCAGCGTGGTGAGCTTCTTCAACGCTTTGGTCCGCCAGCCCGTCCGGGAATTGCTCGTTGCCCGGGAGAAAGAAGGAATGGTCGGCGTAATAATCGACACGCTTTCGATGCCTTTCGTCAGAATCGGAAAATGGATGTCGGTCAATTTTTCCCGGGTCAATGTTTTCATTTTCTTGTTCGATGTCGTCATTGAAGCCCCTTTCAAAGTGGTCGTGCGCTTTATCCAGCAATGGGCGGGATTTTTGAGAAAGCAGAAAGATGAAATGATATAGGGATAATTTGAAATTTAATGAGAAAGTATTTTAAGAACATACCCTGGGAGTACTTTTTGCTCGGCTTAATTATTGTCGTTGCCATCTTCCTGCGCGTCTATCATTTCTCCGACTGGCTTCACTTCGGAATGGATCAGGCGCGGGACGCGACGCTGGTTTCGGAAGCGGTGCAAAAAGGAGCCGGCCAGCTTCCGCTTCTCGGTCCGCGGGCCGGAGGAACCTTTGTGCGACTCGGACCGGTTTTTTATTATTTTCAATATCTCTCGGTCAAAATTTCCGGCTCAACCAGTCCGGCGGTTTTTGCCTATCCCGATCTGATATTTTCAATTCTCACCGTTCCGCTTCTTTTTCTCTTCCTTCGATTTTATTTCAGGAAACTCACGTCTGTCCTCGTAACAGCGCTTTATGCTTTTAATTTCGTCATTATCCAATTTTCCCGTTTTGCCTGGAATCCCAATTCCATTCCTTTTTGGACGCTTCTTGCTTTCTATTCTCTTTTAAGGCTGACGGAAGAAAAGGAGCAAAAAAAACGATGTTTATGGATTTTTTTAGCGGCAATCGGCTGGGTAGTGGCGGGGCAACTTCATTTCGTGGTTTTGGCGGCTATACCGGCGGTGATTTTTCTTTTTTTGCTTTGGACGGGAAACTGGCGGAAATTTAGCTGGAAAGAAGGTTTGCTGGCAATCCTCATCATCCTTATCCTGTTTTCTCCGGTGATTCTTTCGGATATCAAGATGAAAGGAGACAACGTCAAGCAGTTTCTTTGGGCTTTCCAGTATAAACCGCAGGATCATAGCCTTTTTCAAAATATAAAAACTGATATCTTGATGCATGCCAACTACTACACACTGATTCTAACCACCTACATCAGTCCGACAGGCAAAGCCTCGCTAGCCGCAGGGATTATACTTGCACTTTGGGGCTTAGGATATCTAAGCTATGCTTTGCAGAAAGAAAAAAATGAAAAGAGAAAAAATTTTATTAAGCTAATTTATATTTGGGCAGCTGTTTCGTTTCTGATTCTTATTCCCTTTGCATTTCAGATCAAGCCGCGCTTTTTATTTTTTGAAATATTCATTCCTTTTATTTTTGTCGGCATGGGCATGGAATGGCTGCTAAAAGAGGAAAAGCATAAAAAATTAATTTTATTTGCAACGGCTACTTTGGTATTGGCAGTGATTGCCCTCAACGTTGAAGCAACCCTGGCTTGGTTTAACAAACTGGGAAACGGGGGGAAATTCAGCGTCTGGGGCAACCGACCTTCATTTATTCAATACCCCAGGGCCATTACTGTCTCCGATTTCGAACAAGCTGCTGAAGCGGTGAATAACAAATGGCGGGAAAACCAGGCCAAGCTTTATTTTTACGGCAACCTGGAGCTTCGCAACCCGGTGCTTTACATTCTCGAGAGAAAAAATCCCGAAGTTGATTACGCATACATCGGCTACCGAACCAGGGATTTTTCCGGAAGATATTTTTCAATTAGTACGGCTGGGGGCGGACTCGAATCATTGCCGAAACATTATCAGGCGAAGTTTTATTTGATTGAAAATAAAACTTTTGAAAAACTGGCCATTCAGGAGCTTGAGCTAAAGGAAATCCAGCCTAAAGAAAGCGAGAAAGAAAGCCTAAAAAAGCCCAGGATTGAATCAGAAACAGAGAAAAATGCTAAAAAGGGACTGAAAAAGGGAGAGAGGGTGTTGTGGGAAGACTTGTTTGAGTAAATTAGAAATTGAAAAATAGCGATGAAAGACGAAAAAAAATACAAAAGCGAGCCCTTCTTCATGAATGGTAATAATGGGATTGGCATTTTATTGTTCCATGGCTGGTCTTCTCCGCCTGATGAATTTTTGTCGCTCGCGAAATATCTCAATTCTTTCGGCTACACTGTTTCTGCCCCCCTACTCGCCGGACACGGGACAAAGCCGGAAGATCTTCTAGGCGTGACTTGGCAGGAGTGGATGCAAGATTCCCAAAAATATCTTGGCGATCTGAAGAAGCAAACACCTCGAATTTTTGTCGGAGGGATTTCGATGGGAGGAAATTTGGCGATGCTTCTGGCTGAAGATGAAAATGTCGCGGGAGTGATCACTATGGGCGCTTCAGTCAAATTTCACTTTCAAGTTTTGGTGAAAATAGGCCTTTTTTTTATGGGACTGACAAAAACCTACAGGAAGAAATACTATCCCCCGTGGGTGAGAAAAAAAATGGGCAAGCACGATGTTTATCCCTATTATCCCGTCAAGAGCGCCAAGGAAGTCGTGAAGCTCGCAGAATACACGCAAAACAATCTTTCAAAAATCAGAAAGCCCATACTCATTATGCAGTCGACCACCGACCACCTGGTTTCCCACAAATCGCCAAAGATGATTTATGACGGCGTCAATTCCGAAGTAAAAAATATTTTTTGGGCGGAGAAAGCCTATCATGTTTTTATAAACGGCGAGGGAAAGGAAAAAGCGTTTGAAAAGATAAGAGAATTTATTTCGCGGATTATTTCCTAACATTCAATGTTAGGAGCACCTAACATTCAATGTTAGGGTGCTAGGAAATACAATGCGCATAGCCATCTTCACTAACAACTATCTTCCAAATCCCTACGGCGTTTCGGGGTCTGTCGAAAGTTTCCGCAAGGAATTCGAAAAATTGGGCCATGAGGTTTATGTGTTCGCGCCACATTGGAAGGGATTCATTGATGAATGGAAGCTAAACTTCCACGATGGAAGTTTAGCTTCCAAGAGCCCTCGTGTTTTTCGTTACCCTTCCTTTGAAACAAATGTGAAAATAAGGTTTCCTTTGGCAATCCCCTATTCCGGGAAAATTGATAAAATTTTAGAAGATTTGGATCTGGATATCATTCATTCCCAACATCCGAATCTTCTCGGAAGCGCCGCGATGAAGTGGGCAAAGAAAAAAAATATTCCCCTCGTCTTCACTTGGCACACGCTTTATGACCAATACGCGCATTTCGCGCCTTTTGTCCCGCGGCGCATCGCCGCATGGTGGACGATCCGCAACGCGAGAATTTACGCCAACCGGTGCGACGCGGTAATCACGCCCACGCCGTCAGTGATCGAAATAATCAGAAAATGGGGCGTAACAAATAAAAATATCACGGCTATTCCGACGGGGGTGGAGGAAAATCAATTCGCCGATCCCGATCGGAAAAGCATAAGGGAAAAATATAATATCCAGAATAAAGAAGTTCTCTTAATCTTATTTTCACGGCTGACGGCAGAAAAAAATGTCGAGTTTCTTCTCGGCTACGTGATTGAAATTTTGAAAAATAATCCAAAGGCAAAATTTTTGATCTGCGGCGAAGGAGATCTGCGAAAAAAACTGGAAGAGCAAGCTTCGAAAAGCGCCGCGGCAGAAAAAATATTTTTCGCCGGTTTGGTTCCGGATGATATCAAGAAAAATTATTTTTCTGCCGGGGATATTTTTGTTTACGCCTCAAAATCGGAAACGCAGGGAATGAGTCTCACCGAGGCGATGTACACTAGTCTTCCGATTGTCGCGGTTCGGGCAACCGGAGTGCAAGATATTGTCGAAGACGGCAGAACGGGATTTTTGGTTTCGGAGGATAAAAATGAATTTCAAACCGCGGTGGAAAAATTGATTGATAACGAAAGCTTGCGGAATAAATTCGGCGAGGAAGCGAAGCAGGTGGCAAGAAAAAAATATACTTCTTTAGTTTGCGCAAAAAAAATGCTTGAAGTTTATAATAATGCAATAGAAACAAGAAAAGGTACCTTATTAAAATAAAATTTACTGCCATATTTTTTTATTGTCATTCCCGCGAACGCGGGAATCTAGTTTCTATGCATAAAAGTTTAATTTCTGGATCCCCGCTTTTGCGGGGATGACAAAACATAGTCTGAAGAAATGAAAATCCTCCCCCGCAAATTCTATTCCCGCCCTACATTGAAAGTCGCCCAGGATCTCCTCGGTTGTTTTCTTGTCCGCAAATACCGCGGAAAAATATGGCGCGCCATGATAACCGAAACCGAAGCCTATGTCGGCGAGAAAGATCTGGCCTGCCACGCTTCAAAAGGAAGAACTCCAAGGACGGAAGTGATGTATGGCGAGCCCGGCCACGCTTACGTCTATATGATTTATGGCATGTATCATTGTCTCAACATCGTGACCGAAAAAAAAGATTTCCCCGCCGCGGTTTTGATACGCGCAGTGGAAATTATAGATAATCCCCCTCTCCTTAATAAGGAGAGGGTTGGGGTGAGGTTAAACGGCCCCGGAAAACTTTGCAAATTTCTGAAAATAGACAGGAAACTCAATAAATGGGATCTGACAAAAAAAGATAAATTATGGCTGGAACACCGTGGCTCAAAAATTAAGCTGGATAAGATAAAAAAGTCTAAGCGTATAGGCATTGACTACGCCCAACACTGCCGGGAATCTTTGTGGCGGTTCACTTTAAATTCCTAATCAACGAGATTAGGAATGTCGCTTGTATAAAGCAATATTTATCAATTGTTTCACGCAATCTGTCGACCATTGACAGGTTGCTTTTTATATGATAAAATAGATAGTTGATTTGAAAATCGAGAAATTTTGCGGGAAACTTTCCACCTCGCTCCCCCCTCATCCGAGTTCGCCAGCGCGTTATCGCTGTCTGGCGAATTCAGATGAGGGAAATTGTGAAAAAAAACAGCGGCTGAAAAGCTACTGTTTTTTTATTCCAAATGCGCTTCTTTATCCATTTTTTCCAAAGCGCTTTTCAACACCGGAAATTTTTCAAGTTTCGGGTCGAGCGCGAAAACGGATTGGGCTTCCAAGCGGGCTTGCTGGATGAGCTTCACGTCTCCCAAATGCTTCATTGCTCCGTCGGCGATTCCGGATTGGCGCTTTCCGATGAATTCGCCCGGACCGCGGATTTCAAGGTCCCTTTCGGCCAGCTTGAAGCCGTCTTCGGACTCGATGAGGGCTTTCAGTCTTTTTTTCGTCGTTTCCGAAGTCGAATCCGTGAGCAAAAAGCAGTACGATTGCGCTTTGCTCCGGCCGACGCGTCCGCGGAATTGATGAAGCTGGGCGAGCCCAAAGCGATCTGATCCTTCAATGACCATAATCGTCGCGTTCGGAACATCCACGCCGACTTCGATAACGGAAGTGGAAACCAAAATATCGCACTCTTTATTTTTAAACCGCGCCATCACTTCTTCTTTTGCCTTTGGCTTCATCCGGCCGTGAAGGAGTCCGATTTTAAGATCCGGGAATATTATTTCCGACAATTTTTTGTGCTCTTCCATCGCCGCTTTGCCGGCTATTTTTTCCGATTCTTCGATAAGCGGAAAAATGAAAAAAGCTTGGCGGCATTTTTTTATTTCTAATCGTATAAATTCATAGACTTTGTTTCTATTCTCGGTCGTAACTACTTCTGTAATAATTTTTTTTCGTCCTTTAGGCATCTCGTCGAGAAGCGAAATGTCAAGATTGCCAAAAAAAGCGAGGGCCAGCGTTCGCGGAATGGGAGTAGCTGTCATGGTGAGAAGATGGGGAACGCTTTTTTTCAGTCCGTCTTTCAGCTCACTCGCCTGTTTTTGAAGTTTGGCTCTTTGCTCCACTCCAAAACGATGCTGCTCGTCGATGATGACCAGAGCCAGATTTTTGAACTGCACATCCTTTTGAATGAGCGCATGCGTGCCGATCAAAATTTTTATCTCGCTTCGACGGATTTTTCCCAAAAAATTTTTCCGGGTATTTTTTTTCCAAACCGTCCGTATTTCACTTCCGATCAAAAGGCCTACCTTTTGCGAAAAACCTTTGAGAACCTTCCCGAATGTTTCAAAATGCTGTTTGGCCAGCACTTCCGTCGGCGCCATAATGGCGGTTTGATATCCGGCCATCATCGCTTCCAGCGCCGCGATCGCCGCGACGACTGTTTTTCCCGAACCGACATCGCCCTCGAGTAGCCGATTCATCGGATATGATTTTTCCAAATCCCGCAAAATCTGGAAAGCGGATTTTCTTTGAGCCGTAGTCAGTTTGAAAGAAAGCGTCCCGACAAAATCCTTGATCAGCTTTTCGTCGAATTTTATGGCAATCGCTTTTGACTCTTCCCAGTTCTTTCGGGCCCGTATGGCGTTGAGCTGAATCAAAAACATTTCGGAAAAAGCGATGCCTTTCTGCGCTTCTTTCAGCCTTTCGAATGAGTCCGGGAAATGAACTTGGCGCAATGCCTCCCGGAGCCCCGTCAATTTTTGTCTTTTCAGTATCGCGATGGGAACGATATCCTCAATCTGAGCCGCCGCGGACTTCAGGATTTCCTGCATTTTCCAGCGGATCCAGCGCGAGGTAATTCCTCGAGTTTC
This sequence comes from Candidatus Moraniibacteriota bacterium, assembly GCA_030679895.1. GTDB lineage: Bacteria > Patescibacteriota > Minisyncoccia > Moranbacterales > UBA11712 > Fen-1326. The sequence continues at coordinate 18,419 of JAUXSN010000047.1, forward strand.
CGGGTACACGGGAACAATCCGGCCCGTATTGGTGGGTGCGCGACTGGCAAGCTCATAAGTCGGATTGGAAAAATAGGCGTCTTTGCCGTCCTGTACCAGTTTTCCGCTCAAACGAATTTTTTTATCCTTCGTGAGAGAGTTTTCGAGGTAGGGCTGATTGAACCAAACCGCCCGGACTGAACCCGAATCGTCCTGGATCAATATTTCAGTGATGCTCATTTTTTTCCTGTAGGTCCGGATGCTTTTCGCGTCGATTATTTTCCCTTCGACCGTTGAAACAACATCGATTTTGAGATTCCCGATCTTTTCGATGTTTGAAAGGTCGTCATAACGAAAAGGAAGGTAATATATAAAATCACGGACCGTTTCGATGCCGAGATATTTTAATTTTTCGGCATATTTCGTCCCGATCCCGGAAATATATTTTATGGGCGAATTAAGATTTGTCATAACTTTATTCTATCGCAGTTCAGATAAAGTATAAAGCGCGACGCAAAAAGACCCTCGCGGGCCTATTTTTGGCTGAAGCTATAATTTTTTTCTGGTGCGCCCGGTAGGACTCGAACCTACAACCTTCTGGTCCGAAGCCAGACACTCTATCCAATTGAGCTACGGGCGCAAATACTAAACTAATCTAACAAAAAACGACCGGATGGTCAATGTTTTTCTTATCTAAAGCTAAGCTTTTCCCTTACTCGCTATTCGCTCGCAATTCCTCAAAGCTTAGCTTTTTTAAAAACCTTCTGGATAAAAAATGTCCTTGCCGGTAAATTTATAATCGCTCTCAAGTCTTTCCTTTTTCAACTTGATCAGATCGGTAACTTGTCGATAACTCTTCTCATCAAAAGAAAATACGGCCTGTTCTTTGATATACTCCTGTTTTTTTTCTTCGCTCCAATCAGCATTATAAACAAAGCTTTCCCATATCCAAACGGCGTATGCCGCAACTCCCAATAAAAAAATGAGATAAAGCCAGCGCAAAATGAAAACGCTTGTTTTCCGCAAGATTTCTTTTCCCCGATCGATTTTTTTCGACTTTTTAATTTCCGTCATTTGTATTCACGATAATGAGCATTGTCATCTTAATATTTTTGCTTTCCGGAAGCGCCTCCGGACTAACGGACGGGCTGCCTGCTGAAAGAACTCCTCCTCCCGCCGCCACAGGCGGCTTGGACTTGTTGGCTTCCGTCAAATCCATATTATAAACCAGGATGAAATAGGGAAGATTTTCCATTTTATCAAGGAAATTTATCGCTGCCGGAAATGTCCCCGTGAGTTCCACGGAAAAACCGATATTTTTTTTGATGTTTCCGGCTGAATTTTGTTTCTCTTTTTCAGCCGCCTGATCCGCCGCCGCCTGTTCTTCTTTTGTTTTCGGTTTTGCCGCGTCCTCTTCATCGTTTTTCGCCGCTTTTTTCGGTTCCCCTATTTTCAGCTTATTGAGGTCGGCAGCTTCAATTTTGATCGAATTTGAAGTATCATCGGCTATCTCCTCAAGCGAACGGATAAAAGGCACAACATCATCTTTCTTGATCAGCATCTTATCCATTTCGCTCTTATTGTTTTCTATATCTTCAAGTTCTTTTTTGAGTTTGGAAATCTTATCTTTTTTTTCCTGCAGAACCAGCGACTCAAGCTTTTTTTCCTGAATAGTTTCGGCTTTTTCTCTTATCAGCTTCGTTTCATAAAAAAAAGTGAACCATCCGAGAGCGGCCACGGATAATGCCACTATGGCAATTGTTATGATTATTTTCTTGTCAGGCTTCTTAACCATCAAAGGGAAATTAATTTTGATTTAAGTATTTGCTGTCCACATCCATTTCGATCTCAAAATTGAAATCTTTTTTTGACACGAGATTGGAGTTTGGCGAATTGATGTTTTTGAAACCTTCCGCTTTCAGTCTCTCCTGAAAATCCAAAAAGGAAGGGTCTCTGTTTTTTGAAAATCCGTTCAGCTTAATATGCTCTTTTTCGACATGGATAATCGTTAAGCGCAGGTCGGAAGGAGCTATTTCGGATAATTTTTTCATCACTTTCGACCAATGCGGAACGCTGGATGATATTTTATTTATTTTCCGGGCGGACAAGTTCACCTCATTGAAAAATTTTTCCGTCTGTTTTATCTCCTTATCGGCATAGCCGCTATCCGTATCCTGGACGGAACGAGAGCCAATATCAAGAATAAGACGAGCAGAGAAAAGAACTGCGGCAAGAACCAGAAGAACAAAAACAAACGAAGCTCCGAAACGTCCGATTATCCCGACTATTTTATCTATTTCTCTTTTTTCTTTCTGCTCATCAGGCAGAATATTCACGTTAATCTTCATAATCGAATCCTCTCATTGCTAAACCTATTGGAGTGGAAAAGGGAGACAAGTCTCCCGCGATATTTATGGCCGTATTTTGCTTGATTCCAAGGCCCATCTCCGGATTGCCTACGATAACCGTCTTCCCCAGCCGCAAAGAAAGATAATCCGCCAGTTCGCGCAGAAGTGATCCTCCTCCGGAAAGAACAATCCGCTCAACTTTTTCCTGAGCATTGATAGACTCCGAATAAAAACTGATTGATCTGTCTATTTCCACCGCTAAATTTTCAATTAGCGGATTATAGATATTATACAGCATGTCATCCTTCTTCATTTTTCCCAAGCCGTATTTTCCTTTCAGCTCTTCCGCTTTTTCATAGCCGATTCCCAGACCCTTTTGCAAGGCGTCGGTGAAGGTTTTTCCGCAAAGCGGAATACTGGAAGAAAAATAAGGAATTTGATTTTTACAAATCGCGAGACTTGTCTTATCAGCGCCGATATCAGCGATCAGTATGGGCTCCTTGTTGCTCTCTTTGGAGGTTAGACTTCTGATCGTAGCTATAATATCAACCTCGACGGCCAATGTAATCAGTCCGGAAAGAGATACGGCCTGATAATAACCGTCAACCACCTCCTTCGGAACGGCAACCACCAGCACATTATTATTTTTTTCGTTTGAATCAATAATTTGCCAATCCAAATATACTTTATCGAGAGACACGGGAATGTTAGCTTCTGTCTCCCACTTCACCGCTTCCGCGGCTTCTTCCCGGGACATTTTGGGAATTTGAATGGTTCTGATAAAAGACTTGGTTTCGGGAACGGAAAAGACCACAAACTTCGTTTTGATCGGTTTTGGCCGGGATAGTTTCAGCAGTTCCCTTATCTCCTTTGCTAATTCTTCAGCCTGAACGACCTGCCCGTCTCGTATGATACCTTTCTTCAGGGGCCGAAGATTGCATGCCGCCATCGAAAAGCCGCTTTTGTTTTTTTTCAGCTGAAAAACCTTGATATAGCTATCTTCTATTTCAAGGCCAAAGCTTTTGGGCTTGATTCCCAGCAAGTTGTATGTCAATAAATTCATAAAAATCCTCCTATAATTCTTCCCACAAATCAATTTGATATTTGTCCCCAGTTGGAAAAAACGGCGGGGGGTAATATAATAGGTTATTATCAAAAATTATATTGCGGTTGTCATATCCAGAAACCCACTCCCCGCTTCCGTTAACCCAGGAAAATCCATAGCGCCCATTGGTGATGAGCGCCCCGAAAACGGTGATGGTGTCCCTTTTATAGTATGTCGGTTCGCTACTGCTGTAATAATCCCTCCCAACTCTTCCCCTCCGCGCCAAAACCGCCGCATCAATTTCAAGATTGTCCTCACTGTAAAGGCCGACCGTCACATTGTCTTGCGCCAGAAGGCCAAGAATATCGCGGCCGTCTTTGTTAGTATACAATATATCGCTGTTGATATAAATATCTTTGTCATGTCCGGGCGGTTCCGGATCGCCAGGCACGTCTTCCATGAGATCAGCCGCGACAACGGTGAGATGCTCGTCGTCTATCATTCCCTCAACCCAAATATGATTCTCCACGAAAATGAGCCCGTTATCGGGAACATCGTATGTCACCGCCGGAGTTTCTTCTTCGATTTTGTAGCTCTTTGATCCGTAAGCAACCACCATTGAAACCGATAGCGTGTCGTTTCCTTCGCCGGGAACGGGATTGAAAATGATGTGGTATCCATTCACCTTTTTGTTTTCCGTCCAGCATTCCCAAACTTTCTTTCTGTTATGCGTCACCCAGTCACAAACTTGCATATCAGCTTTGTCTTGCCCGAGATAAAGTCCGCCCTCGCCCGGCGCGGAATAATCTTTCGCCAAATTCAGATTGGCAATCACGGAATTGAAACTTTTTTCCGAAACGGGAAATTTTTTTCCGGCGAGAAACCTTTCCGATTCCGGAGGATTGTTCGTCCAAACTCCATCGTGCCATCCTTTCACGTCGTTGTCACTGCTATAGTATGTTTCCGGAAGAGCCGTCACCAGATGATGGGCAATGCCGTCAAACTGCACTCCGCCGTTTGAGTGAATCATGCCATAAACTTCCGTTCCAACGCCGAACCTGATGTCGCTGTTTCCCAAAACGACGTATTCGCACCAAGCCGGCTTTCTGAAGCGGACTTGGATTGTTCTTTTTACGTTCGGGTATTTGTTTGTCCAGCCGGTTGACTTCGCAGTGATTATTGTTGAGCCAGTCGGCGGACGAGTGATTTCGAGTTTGTATTTTCCCAGCACTCCTCCTGAAGGATCTTTCACTTCCGCTTCATAGGGCTCCGTCACACCGATTGGATTTCCGCTTGTCCAAAACTCATCAACTTCGCGAGCCGTTTTTCCTTCAATTGTATGAGCCAAATACCAGCGATACCAGTATATTCCTTCTTCCGCCGCTCCGAAAGATTGCTCTTGGGCGCTCACTTTCCGGCTGTTTTTATCTTGAGAAGCCACAAAAGTAGCCAGCCCCAAAAGTACTGTCGCTCCGATAGCAGCGATAATGACAATAAAAATCAAAACCGAACCTTGACTTCCATATTTTTGATTTAACATAATTTACCAGTTATCTTTCAAATTCCTAAGCTCCACATACGATTCCAGCCGAACATTGTCGGGCGCGCGGAAAGGATCGAGATTATAATAAATATCAATTTTAACGAGGCGTATGCCACTTATCGGTGAAACAGGAGTGGAAAGCGGATTGTTTATTTGGTCAACAGGATAATTCGTGTCGAAATAATAAAATAGCGGCTGCTCCGCGGTATTGATCACGTGTTCGGCTATGGTTACAACCGTCTGATCCCCCTCCGGATAGGAAGGAGGCGTGCCACTCGGCTCGGTGAGACCCTTTTTAATTTCTCCGTTTTCAAGAAAATAATGGATTCTTTCCGTTGTTTTATCTTTATCTGCATCGGTAAAAGCAGTGAAACTGAAATTGCCGGCCTCTTCAATTGGATATGATCCCGCGTCGGACTGCCGAATTCCCCGCAGTTCCTCAAGCACAACCTTGAGGCTGTGCTGAACCGCATGAGTCGACATTCCCTGCTCCATGGCAAACCCATAACGCTTGTAAACTTGCCCCAGAAGATAAGTCGATCCGAACATTATCAAAATAAAAACGAACATCGCAATCAGCATCTCGACAAGCGTCATTCCTTTTTTCCAGAAAAAATTTTTTTTCATCTGTTGTAAATCCGTGCTTAAGATTATGGAACTGGCGTTAGGACCATTTCGATTTCTTTTTGGGTGAGTTGGTTGATTTCAATCGATCCGGAATAATTATCATAACCGCTGGCTGTCACTTCGATACTGTACGGTCCCGAGATCATTGCCACCGGCGGATCCAAATTCGGCGGGAAATAAACTCTTCCCGAGTTTCCCGTCGTGAGAGTTTGGTCAAAATCAGTTCCATTATAAACGCGAACGCTGGCCCCGCTAATCGGCTCATCGGTGATCGGATTTTTGACAGTGGCAATGAGAGAGTTGATACTGTTGTCTACAACAAGCAACGTCACCCCAAGACTTTGAACCGGCGAGAGAGAGAAATGAAGGAGCGGCGCCTCGGTTCCGATAAGAGTATATCCTGATTCAGTGAAATCAACCGTATAATTTCCAGGCGACATATTTTCCAGAACCAAGTTTCCACCGCTGTCGGTCGAAAGGTCTTGATCGCAATTGAAAACCGATTGCGAAGGAGTGTCTCTTGTCGTTCCGAGAATCCTTCCTCCCTTCAGATGAAAATGCATACTGGGAACCAAGTTGCTGTTGAGGTCTTCAGAGGTGATGGTTATTGTCCCAGTCTGGTCGGAAATGATGGATTTGCTACTCAAGCCTCCTTCCTCAACTGAACCATGGATGTCCGTCGGATCATAGGCCGTCGCGGGATAAGGGGGCAGCGTGGAAACACTTTCATAAGAATCTTTAGAAGTGCTAATTTCATAATTTCGGTCGCCCGAGGGCATCCCAGCCAACAAAATGCTTCCCGTCGAATCAGTTTGCAGGGTGATATCAACTTGTGGGTTGGAATGACTGTTTACAATGTGCGCTTCGGTTCCTGATATTCCCTGGCCGGTGCTGTCGATCACATTTAAAACAAAAGTTCCTCCTCCGCTTTCGTTTTCAACGCCATTGGGAACAAAACGCGAAACAAGAACCACCCCTCTCCCAAATTTTATATCTCCCCAGGTCACTTCGATTCTCGCTTCTTTATAGTCTCTTGAAACCTTGTCATTGGGAGTTCCCCCTGCCACTCCATCCAGAGAGTCATCAATATAGATTATTGTCGTTCGCACATTGAATTTTTGGTTGCTTTTCCAGACCGTTTCGTTTTGGGGCAGAACCCCGCTGGGAACACCGTCTTGGGTGCCAATATCGCTGTAAGGCATATTACGAACAATTTCCATTTTTTCGTTGGCCAGTTCCGTAGCCGCTACCCGATGCTTGGATCGAGCTATCGATTTCAAACCTGCATTAAAGGAACCGTATATCGTTACGGTTACTATTGAAAAAATAAAAATCGCCGCAACAACCTCCAAAATCGAGAAGCCTTTTTTCCCAAAGTTTTGCGCTTTTAGCTTTAAGTTTTGAGTTTTCATATCACATATTCTCCATTACCGAATACATCGGAAGAATCATTGAAATGGCAAAAAAACCAACGGCGGAACCGATAATCACCATCAGCACCGGCTCGATGATCGAAGACAAGTTTTTTGTCACTTGATCGATTTCGTCTTCATAAAAATTGGCAAGATTCACGAGAACCTCAACGGTTTTCCCCGTTTCTTCTCCCACTTCAACCATTTGTATGGTAAGAACCGGAAAAATTCTTGGATATTTCGTCAATTCCTCATGAAGCGATTTCCCTTTTTGAACCTCCTCCCCAATTTGGCGGAAAGCTTTTTGATAAGCATTGTTGGAAAGAGTTCGGGATATTATTTTTAGGGACTCGACAACAGACACCCCGCTTTTTGTAAGAGAACTATAGATTCTGGCAAAACGAGCATTGTTTACATTGATAACCACGCTTTTTATGACCGGGATATTGAAAAATATCAAGCCTGAAAACTTTTTTCCCGTTGACGTTTTGAAAAATATTATTAAAGCTATCGCCAATCCCAGCGTACCGAAAAGAACCATCCACTGATGGTTAGCCATATAATCGCTTGAAGCGATGATCATCCGGGTGGACCAGGGCAGGCCTGTTTTGATATCTGCAAAGATAGTCGTGAGTTTGGGTACCACATAGGTCATCATGGCTATTCCGACTCCTATCATAACCAAAATTATAACCGAGGGATAATACATAGCCCCCCTTACTTTGCTTAATAGTTTGTGCTCTTTTTCCAGTTGGTCGGCAAGAAGCGCCATCACTTCTTCCATATTTCCCCCCATCTCCCCCACTCGAATCATATTTACGGAAAGCTCATCGAAAATCGGGTATTTCTCAAGGCTGTCGGCCAAATTAGTTCCTGTTTTAATGTCATTTTCCAATTCGACAAGGATTCGGCGGAATCTCTTGTTTTTTGTCTGGCTGCTGATCACCCGGAGCGATTTCGGAAGAGAAAGGCCGGAAGAAAGCATCACCCCGAGATGGCGGGCAAACATCATTCTGTCCTTGAGCGAAACTCCGGAAAATATTTTAATCCACGATGCTTTCTTGTTTTCCTTGGCTTCTTTTTTTTCCTCTATCGCCGTGACAAAAAAACCTTCCGATCGAAGAGCTTCGACTATTGATCGTTTATCTTTCCCTTCCAGCTCTCCTCTCCGCACATCTCCTTTGCTATTTTTGGAAACAAAAGCAAATTGTGGCATAAATTTAGAATTGTGAATTTTAGTCTTTTGTCACTCTTAGTATCTCCTCAATCGAGGTGATCCCCTGAATGGCTTTTATTATACCATCCTCCATCATTTTTATCATTCCTTCTTTTTGCGCTTGCTGTTCGATTTCGTCGCTGGTCGCTTTTTTGGCAACCATCTGCGAAATCGTATCGTTCATTTCAAGAACTTCAAAGATTCCGACTCTTCCCTTATACCCTTCTTGCCGGCAGCGCGAACATCCTCCCGGGCGATAAAAAACGGCCTGCATCCAATCCCTTTTTTCCAGCAGCTTCTTGTCGAGCAGGTTATTCTTGGCCGCCAAATCAAAAATATGGTCTAGATCAAGCTGTCCCTTGAGAGAATTAACAAGCTCTTCGTCAAGGTTGTAGGCTTGCCGGCAATCCGGACATAGTTTTCTGACCAGTCTTTGCGCCATAACGACATTTATCGTTGAGGCGACAAGAAATGCTTCCGCTCCCATGTCGAGAAGCCTTGGAATTGCTCCCGCCGCGCTGTTGGTGTGAAGCGTGGAAAGGACAAGATGGCCGGTCATAGCGGAATTAATGGCAATTTCCATTGTCTCTTTATCTCGAATTTCTCCGACCATAATAATATCCGGATCCTGGCGAAGAAGGGCTCTCAACCCCTGGGAAAAAGTAAGGCCGATCGTCGGGTTGACCTGGGTCTGATTAATTCTGAACATTTTATATTCAATCGGATCTTCCACGGTGGAAATATTGACTTGGGGCGTGTTCAAAATATCCATCATCGTATAGAGCGTTGTTGTTTTCCCTGAACCCGTCGGCCCGGTCACGAGAAGCATCCCGTTCGGTTTTTTTATGGCCTGATGAATAATCTCGAGCGGATTGCCCCATAAGCCCATTCCTTCAAGCGTGAGCCCCTTGGAAGATTCGTCGAGAAGGCGCATTACCACCTTTTCGCCTGAATAAACGGGGAGGATCGAAACGCGAAAAGCCACGCGGCGATTATCCTGCTCGATCTTAAACCGGCCGTCTTGCGGCAATCGATGTTCATCGAGCTTCAAATTTGATAATATTTTTATCCGGGCCACTATCCCGTCTATTACCGCCTTAGGAAGGGTCATGGCATCATGCAAGATTCCGTCAATCCGATAGCGAACCCGGACCTCTTTTTCATCCGGTTCGATATGAATATCGCTTGCCTCCTGCAAAATGGCATGTTTGAGGAGAGTATCAACGATTCGGATGACCGGCAAATCCTGGGCCACTTTCTCAAGAGAGCCTTCACCCGAAACTTCTTGGGAATTTTTTTCAATAATATCTCCGAAATCAGCCTTAAGGCTTTGCTCATACTGCTTAAGGGCATTGCCCATTCCTTCTTCCGTAGTGATACAGGGGGAAATCTTGAGGCCGGTCTTTTTTCGGATGAAATCAATCGTCTGCAAGTCCTCCGGATTTAGCATAGCCACCTTAAGCTCCGTTCCGGTTTTCTTGAAAGCTACTATTTGGTATTTTTTCGCGATCGGCTCCGGAATAATTTGAAGAATTTCTTTGGGAATGATTTCTTTTTCCAGATTTACAAAGGGTATTCCGAGAATATATGAGTACAGCTGACGAATCTGGTTATAATCCAAAAGTTTTTTTTCCACTAAAACATCGCCCAAGCGTTTTCCGGACTTGCCGCCTTCCGCTATAGCCTGATCAATTATTTCTTCATTCAGAAAACCCGCGTCCAGTATGAAACTTTTTAGCCTTTCGTTGTCGACTCTCATTATTTTAAGTTTTCTTTTACTTTTTCCAGCACGTCCTTCAAGCTGAAATCTGACTTCACCATAAAAGTGGTCGCTCCAAGATCGAGAGCCTTCTGGACGTTATCCACTTCCTCCAGGTTGGTAAGAATCAAGACCGGGGTATTTTTTTCCTCTCCCTTTTTAATTTCAGCCAGAACTTCATAACCGTCTTTTTTAGGAAGTATTATGTCCAACAGAACCAGATCGGGTTTTTCATCCTTAATTTTTTGCAGCCCTTCTTCGCCGTCGAGAGCGCAGCTGGTTTCATAGCCCTCCTGGGCAAGCATTTCAGACAAAGCATTCTGCAAAGATTTGTCATCTTCGATTATGAGTATTTTTCTTTTCACTTGTTCGTTCATGCGCTTATATTTATTGTTTATTGCTTATTGCTTTTCACGGCGCGTAAAAGGCTATCTGTCGACTATCGGCAAACTGACAAAGAAGGTCGATCCCTTATTCACTTCACTTTCAAACCAAATTTCCCCGCTGAAATTCTTGAGAATGGCCCTCACCAGATAAAGTCCCAGACCGACTCCTTCAGTTCGATATCTGGAAGCGTTATCAGAACGAAAAAACTTTTCAAAAACCTGGCTATGCTGGTAGCGAGGGATTCCCGCTCCATGATCTTCGACGATAAACATAACTTTTTTCTTTTCCTTTTTCAATATGACATTAACTTCGCCGCCTTCTTCCGAATATTTAATGGCGTTTCCAATCAGGTTTTCCATCGCAATTTTCATCTTTTTTGGGTCAATAAAGACCCTCGGAAGCGGAGAACTGTCCCGAAGATTGACAATCACTTTTTTGGCTGCCTTAAGATATCCCAAATCTTCGATTACTTCTTGAGTCAGCTGGACAAGGCTCACCTTTTCTTTCACGAAAACGGACCGGCCCTGGTCAATGCGAATCACTTCCAAAAGATCATTGACGAGTTTGAGCATCCTCTCGTTCGACTTTTCGATATTTTTGAGAAATATGAGCTGTTTGGGAGTCAGCTTATTATCATCCCCCATACCCTTCTCCGTCTCCAGCACTTCAAGATTCCATTTAATGGCCGACAAAGGAGTGCAAAGCTGATGCGAGATAATTGAAATGAACTCGCTTTTCATGATGTTCGCTTCAGCGATTTTTTCCACCCCGCGAATAATAAAACCCCCGATTATCATGATCAAAGCTGTCACTAAACTTACGCTTATGACAGTCACTGTTTCATCATCGTAGCGCCGGGCGATATAATTTGTGCCAATCATAGACGAAATGGTAATCATGGCCATTACCAAAAAAAGGAAGTTGGGGCACTGCCAAAGACCGAGTTTGTATCTTCGGCAAGAGGAAACGAAATCCAGCTCATCAATAAATTTTAAAAACATTTTTTTGTTTTTTTATTATTAAGAAGTTTAAACAACCGAAGATTAGGCGCTTTTATTATATCACAATTTCAGTGCCCGAAGAAGCCTCGGGCGAGTTTGTCGGGGATTTGAATGAGAGTCGCACTTTTATCCGCGCAAAGTTTTTGGATTTCGCCATCATTGACGGAACCGGAAGTGGCAAAAATAGCCTTAATTCCCGCATCGATCAGGACTTCAGGAGCGTCGGAAAAGGGGAAAAAGCTGTCGCTCGCCGCTACCGCGCCTTCTGATTCATGGCCGGCGTCTTTGGCGCGCTTGATGGCGAGCTCGCAGCAACCCACCCTGTCCTGCTGGCCAACCCCGTTTCCGATAAGTTTTCCGTCTCTGACTAAAGTTATCGTATTTGAATTTGAAGTCGCTGAAATCGCCCAGGCCAGGAGTATTTCAGATTTATTTTTTTCATCTATCTCGCCCTGAATTCTAATTTCCGGATGGTTGTAGTCTAAAACAAAAGTATAATTCGGCTGAGTTAGAAACCCTCCACGGACATAACGGAGTCTCTTCGTAGTATCGAAATTATTTTTATTCAAATTTTCCAGCGCCGGATTAACAATAAAACGGCATTTATCTTTTTTGCGCCTCGAAAGCTCCAGCGCTTTTTCTGAAAATCCGGCTGTCACGATTCCGTCCAATAATCTTCTTTTTCCATTTTCCATTAAATGCGTAAGTAGTATTTCCGCTTCAGCCTCGTCAAAGTCAAAATTAAACATCGAGAGCCCCCCGAAAATGGCCCGCGGATCGCCTTCGACGACTTTTTTGATGACTTCAATTTTATCGTCGCCGTAGCTCGCCCCGCAACAATTGCCGTGCTTTACCGCCACCCCATAATATTTCGCGGAAACACTATTTATTTCGAACACCGCCGCAATATGCGTCAAAGTCTGAAGCATGCGGTCAATGTCGCAGATATTATTATAACTCGGCGCCATTTCAGTGAGAACTTTGAATTTATCAAGAGCCAGCGAATCACTCCCTCTCCTTGACAAGGAGAGGGTTGGAGTGAGGTTTGAATATAGTTTTCCCGGCGTTTGATAAGCGTTTTCGCCATACAAAGTTTCAGCAACCTGCTCACCAACTGCTCCGTTATACTTTTCTTTTGAATGAAATTTTGCCGACTCCAGGCAATATTTGGAAATAACGTATTCCGCTTTCGCCGCCAGCTCAATCCTTTCTTCCTTTGAAATATCGCCATTATTTTTCAGCTTCTTAACCACTTTTTCCCTGTCGCTCGGATCACAGATAACAATCCTTCCGCCTTTGGCCGCGGATCGGATCATAGCCGGTCCTCCGATATCTGTCGCTTCAATTACTGTTTCATAACTCGCATCCGATTTTGCAATCGCGTCTTCCAGCGGATACAGATCAACACAAACCAGATCAATAAACGGTATTTTTAGTTTTGCGAGCTCTTCCAAATCTTCCACAACTTCCGGCCTTGCCATGAGCCCGGCGTGAATTTCCCGCGAAAGCGTCACCACCCGATGGCCAAGAATAGCCTTTCCTCCCGCAATCTCCGAAACATCTTTAGCTTTTATTCCGTGCTCCGCCAAATATTTCGCCGTCCCGCCCGAAGAAATAATCTCCCAGCCCAAATCAACCAAATTCTTGGCAAACTTTTCGATGTCTTGCTTATTGTAGACTGAAATTAATGCGGTTTTTTTCATAAGGCTTATTTTATCATTATTTAAAGCATATTATTAATATACTAAACTTGGAGACAAAAAAACAGGGGCCGCGCGAACGACCCCTGTCAAACACAAAAATCCTATTTAATCACTTGCATTCCCATTCCTCCCCCGCCCGACGCTAAAGCTTTGGCGGGCGAGCATACCGATCTACATCATTCCACCCATATCCATGCCACCCATTCCACCTGGCATGCCTCCTTTTTCTTTCTTTTCCGGAATGTCGGTGACAACCGCTTCCGTCGTGAGAAGCATAGCCGCCGCGGAAACCGCGTTTGAGAGGGCGCTAATGACTACTTTAGCTGGATCAATGATGCCCAGTTTAAACATATCATCATAGTGTGGCAATTCACGATTTGCATCGTATCCCATTTCAAATTTTGCTCCAGGATTAATCTTCTTCACATGCAAGATAACATCCTCGTCTTTTCCTGTTGCAATATTTCTCTGCTTCACCTCTACTTTTTCGTCCAAATAGGTTTTTTGTAGACCTTCGATATTTGAGATAACAATATCCGGAGATTGCCCTGCATTAGTTGCAATCTGCCTTAAAGGCATACAGAGGGATTCAACAAATATTTGTACAGCTATTTTATCCTCGTTGGAAAGATTTATTTGTAAATCTCCTCTAAGTTTTGCTGATTCATTGAGTAGGGCAATACCACCGCCAGGAACGATCCCCTGCTCAAGCGCCGCTTTTGTCGCTTCGACCGCATCTTCCACGCGGTGTTGTTTTTCTTTCTGTTCGACTTCAGTAGCCGCGCCGACTTTGATGACGGCCACACCTCCGGAAAGTTTTCCCAGTCTTTCTTGCAATTTTTCTTTGTCAAAATCGGAAGTGGCTTTTTCAATTTGGGCTTTGAGCTGCGCCACACGCGCGTCAATATCTTTTTTCTTGCCTTTTCCGTCAACAAGGGTCGTATCATCCTTGGTCGAAACGATTCTTCCCGCTTTTCCGAGATCCTCGATCGTCACATTTTCCATTTTCATTCCCCGCTCTTCGGAAATGACCTGTCCGCCCGTGAGAACGGCGATATCTTCCAGCATCGCTTTTCGGCTATCGCCGAATCCTGGCGCTTTGACCGCCAGAACATTCAGAATTCCTCTCAGTTTATTCACAACAAGAGTCGCGAGAGCTTCACCTTCCACATCTTCGGCGATTATCACCATTTCTTTTTTGCCAGTCTGCGCGATTTTTTCAAGAATGGGAAGAATTTCCTGGATCGATGATATTTTTTTGTCCGTAATGAGAATATGCGGGTCTTTGAGCTCCGCTTCCATCGATTCAGCGCTTGAGATCATATAGGGAGAAATATAACCTTTGTCGAATTTCATACCCTCGACAATTTCATCCTGGAGACCGAAAGTTTGCGATTCTTCAACTGTAATCACGCCTTCTTTTCCGACTTTCGCGATGACTTTGGCGATCATTTTTCCGACTTCCGGATCCTGGGCGGATATTGTTGCAACCTGTTCGATCGCGTCACCCAAAACTTCTTTAGCTGAAGATATGAGATCCTTTGAAACGCGATTAGATAACTTTAATAATGCATTTTTTAGCTCGATTACGTTTATGCCTTTCGAGATGAATTTTGCGCCGGATTCCACGATTGATTGAGTGAGAATCGTCGCCGTTGTTGTTCCGTCCCCCGCCGCGTCATTGGTTTTGTTCGCCACTTCTTTCACGAATTCCACTCCGATATTTTCGAATTTGTCTTCGAGTTCGATTTCTTTGACGATGGTCACACCGTCGTTCGTCACCATCGGAGATCCAAATCCCCGATCAAGAACAACATTTCGGCCTTTGGGACCGAGAGTCACCCGCACAGCGTCAGCAACCTTGTCGATTCCGCTTTTGATTCTTCGACGAGCGTCTTCATCGAACAAAATTTGTTTTGCCATATTTTTTGAATTAATTATTATTTAGCACTCTCACGATGCGACTGCTAATCGCAATTATTATAGAAAATATTTTTTCTGTCAACCTCTGATGAGTTAACCAAACGACTCATCATATGCAACCCCGGGCGGAAATATTTCTTTTGATTTCTTTTTATATTCTTCGTATATTTTCACCCCCTGCGGCTCCGGCAAAAAAATTAGATTATCGTCCGTTGCTTCGATATATGCGCCCTCCTTTTTGGTTAACGGATTGCGCGAAATTCTTATGATTTGCTTTTGCTTTAGCCAGGCTTCCATTATATCGCCTCCCAGAAAATTTATCAAGGTCTCTTTGGTTTTTTGAATAAGCCGGCTTATCTTGCTATGTTCCGTATAATATTTGGCTGGCTTCAGTTGCGGCATTTCCCAATTCGGCTTGAATTTATTGATCCAGCCGGCATTTGTCCCGCAGAATTTTTGAAAAACATTAAATCCAAAAATGGGATATACAAAGCTATATTCGTTCGCCCCAAATAAGTCTTGGCGCTGGATTTCAAGGCTCCCGGTCGTGATAAAGTAGTTTAGGCAGATCCGATTTTTTATTCTCTTTCCATATCGCCGCTTGCTAAGCAGATGCACAACTAACGTAACCAGTAGCCGCCCGGTAAATATTCTTCCTTTTTCTAGTGCCACAAAAAAATCAATGTCGCTGCTTTGTTCCGGGTTCTTCATCGCGAGAGTTCCTGTCACCGCGACCATCCGGACGAACGGGACAAAGCGCAACCACCAAGCCACTCGCTCCGCAATTTTGAACTTCATGATGGAATTCTTGTCGTTTTGGATTCTCTTTCCGACTAAACTCTTCCGCCCTTTCAAAAAGTAAAAGCCGCGAAATTCTTCGATGTGCTTTCTTAATTCTTTATTCTCTAGCGTTTCGATAATATTCCCAAGCGTGCAATGGAAGCTTAGCTTCCCCCGTGGAAGCTTAGCTTCCACGATCAAATATTTCCAAAGTTCGAAAGAAGTTAAGGGATGATTGAGGATGTCGCAGTAGGTAATCGTATGAAGTATATTTTTAGAAAGCTGAGATTGCACAAACGTTAAGATCAAAACTTAAAGCGCAAAGCGGAAAATCACAGCGTAAAGCTCGAAGTTTTTTTATTTTTGCGTTTTTGTTTTGCGCTTTTAGCTTTGCGCTTAGCGCATATAGCGCGCTGTCCACGTCTTCGCTCTCGCCAATTCCTTCGGCGTTCCCTCAAAAACGATCTCCCCGCCTTCATCTCCTCCCTCCGGACCAAGTTCGATTGCCCAATCCGACGCCTTGATCACATCCGGATTATGCTCGACCACCAGAACGGTGTTTCCTTTTTCCACCAGCTCGTCCAGAATTTTGAGAAGTTTCGCCACGTCGTCAAAATGGAGCCCCACGGTCGGCTCGTCGAGAATATAGAGCGCTTTTCCGTCCGTGCGCCGCGCCAGTTCCGTCGCCAGCTTCACTCTTTGCGCTTCCCCGCCGGAAAGATTCATGGCTGATTGGCCCAGTTTCAAATATCCAAGGCCGACTTCATTGAGCTTTTTTAATTTTTCAGCCACCAACGGATAATTTGAGAAAAATGTGAGGGCGTAACTGACACTCATATCCAGCACCTCCGCGATATTGACTCCCCTGTATTCAATATCGAGAGTTTTCTGGTTATATCTTGTTCCCCGGCAGGCTTCGCAAGGAGTATAAATATCCGGCAGCAGATGCATCTCAATCTTTTTCTGGCCTTCCCCCTGGCAAATCTCGCAGCGTCCGCCCTTCATATTGAAACTGAACCGGGAAGGGGCATAACCGCGGTTTTTCGCTTCCGGCATTTCGGAAAATATGTCCCGAATATGCGAAAATATTCCCGTATAGGTCGCCGCATTGGAACGCGGCGTGCGTCCGATAGGCGACTGGTCGATACTGATGACTTTTGAAATATTTTCCACGCCCCTTATCCTCTTATGCTTTCCCGGCAAGTCTTTGCTCCGATAAAAATGCCGGCTCAAAGCTTTGGCCAGAATATCCTGCATAAGGGAACTCTTTCCGGAACCGGAAACTCCGGCCATCACCACCAGTTTCCCGAGTGGAATTGAGACATTGATATTTTTGAGGTTGTTTTCCTCCGCTCCTTCAATCGTCATTTTTTTTCCGTTTCCAATGCGATATTTTTTCTTCCTGAAAACTTTTCTCTTTCCCTTGAGATATTCTCCGGTTGAGGTCTTGGAGGAAAATATTTTTTTGTATGTTCCCGAGAAAATAATCTCCCCGCCTTCTTCTCCGGCTCCCGGACCCATATCGATTATCCAGTCCGCCGACCGCATTATTCGGGGATCATGCTCAACCACAATAACGCTGTTTCCTTCTTTTTTGAGTTTTTGCAAAACTTCGATCAGCCTTTCCGTGTCTCTTTCATGAAGACCGACGGATGGCTCGTCCAGCACGTAAAGAATTCCCGTGAGTCCGGATCCCACTTGCGTGGCAAGGCGCACCCGTTGCGCTTCCCCGCCGGAAAGAGAATTGGCGTTTCGGGATAGCTTGAGATACCCCAAACCGGCTTCGCAAAGGTTCTCGATCGTATTTTCCACTTCCCTGAAAATTTCTCTTACTATATTTTTCTCGTTTTCGGAAATATCGGTTTCTTTTTCTATGGCCAGAAATTTATTTTTCAGGTGGTCGAGGCTGATATTGGACAGATCATCGATTGACATTCCGTTTATCAATACTGCCAGGGCTTCCTCGCGCAGTCTTTTTCCGCCGCATTTGGGACAAGTTTTGATTATCATATACTTTTCGATTTCGCTTCGGATATATTCCGTGCCGGCTTCTTTGTATTTTCGCTCTAGCATCGGAACCACCCCTTCAAAACCAATCGCGCCGCCAGCCCCTCCTCTTTCTTCCCCCGATTTTTCTCCAAAAATGATTACTTCCAGCGCTTCAGGTTTTATTTTTTTCAGCGGCTGATTCAGGGAAAATCCGTATCTAGAAGATAATTTCTCCAAATTTTTGAGGTGCCCATTTTGGCCCAGATTGCGCGTACCCATATTTTTCCAGGGACGGATCGCTCCTTCGTTCAGGCTCAAATTCCGGTTGGGAATGACCTGGTCTATATCGACATCAAGCTTTGTTCCGAGTCCCGAGCAGGCTGGGCATGATCCTTCAGGATTATTGAAGGAAAAAAGGCGGGGAGTTATTTCTTCAAGGATAAAATTGCAATCCGGACAGATCAGATATCGGTTATATTTTCTGTCTTCCATTTCGTCTTCGAAACGGATAATGACTTCTCCCCGGCCCAGCTTCATAGCCGTTTCTATTGAGTCTATCAGCCTTTCCCGATCCTGGAATTTATTGTTTATTGTTATCCGGTCAATCACCAGCTCCGCCGTTTTAGCGGCGTTCAAAAGATCATCCTGCCGCATCGCATCCCTTATGGCCATTATCTTGCCGTCCAGCCTCGCTCTGGCATATCCCAGCTGATTGAATTCAGTTAGCATTTCCCGGACATTTTTTCCGGATCCGGAAGGCTCCGACAGGATTGCGATTTGCGCGTTCCTATTTTTCGCTTCCGCGATGATCTCGTCCGCCACTTCGTTTGATTGTTTTTCATTCAGTTCTTTTTGGCATTTCGGGCAATGCGGTTTTCCGATTTTCGCGTACAGAATCCGGAGATAATCATAGACCTCCGTCATGGTGCCGACAGTTGAGCGCGGACTGCGATTCACATTGGTCTGGTTGATCGCGATGACGGGAGAAAGATTTTCAATTTTGTCCACTTCCGGCTTTCTGGCTACATTCAAGAACTGCCGGGCATAGGCCGATAAATTTTCCACGTAGCGCCTGTGTCCCTCGGCAAAAATCGTGTCGAAAGCCAGCGACGATTTCCCCGATCCCGAAAGTCCGGTGATGACCACCAGCTTGTCGCGGGGAATTTTGACATCAACGTTTTTCAGATTATTCGCCCGCGCGCCTTTCACTATAAGATGCGATTTGTCCATATTTTATCCGCCTCCCTCTTCTTAATAAGGAAAGATGAGCGAGGTTGTTGAAATGAGGTAAAAAGAAAACAGCTAATTGCTAATTGTATAGTAGAAAATAAAAAAAGTAAAGCCCCGCAATAAGACGGGGCTTTACTCGATAAATTTATGTTATATGTCTTACACCTCAATCACCACCGGCAGGACCATCGGGCGGCGTTCGGTTTTTTGGAAGAGAAATTTTCCGACCACTTCCCGGATGTTGTCTTCGATGAATTTTCTTTCAGCTGAAGTGTTCCTGGAGGTCGTTTCTTTGATGGCTTTTTGCACCCGGCGCTTGGTTTCGTTCACCAGATCAAAATTGTCTTTGACATAAATGAAACCGCGAGAGGTAATCTGAATATTTCCCACCACTTCTTTGGTCTTGCTGTCAAGAAGAACTGTGATCACAAACATTCCGTCCGCCGAAAGAACTTGGCGGTCGCGCAGCACCACTTGCCCGATGTCCCCGACTCCCAGCCCGTCCACCATCACATAGCTGGTGTCCACTTTCTTGGGAAGGATTTTAGCCTTGCCTTTTTGCACTTCAAGGATGTTCCCGTTATCCAGGACAAAAATATTATTTTTAAGAAATCCGATCCTCACCGCCAGCTTCTCCGCTTCTTTCAGCATATAGTGGTTGGCGTACACCGGCAGAAAAAAATGGGGCCTGACCTGGCGCAGCATTTCTTGGATATCCTGGGCGCTGCAATGACCGCTGGTATGCACATCCATAATGTCGCTATGGATAACATTGTCGCATTTCCGGTACAGATTGTCTTTGAGGCGCTGAATAGTTCTTTCATTTCCCGGGATAACGGAAGAAGAAAAGATTACCGTATCGTTCTTTTTGATCCTAATGTGTTTATGGTTGTCGGTGATGATGCGCGAGAGTACGGCATTGACTTCCCCTTGCGCGCCCGTGCAGACAATTATGATCCGATTTTCCGGATATTTCTGAATTTCAGAAACGGAAATAAAAGTTTCCTTGTGCATTTTGATATAGCCCAGCTCTTTGGCGATTTCCACGTTCATTTTCATGCTATAACCGTCCAGAGCCACTTTTTTGCCGATTTTTTCGGCGTATTCCAGGATATAGCCGATTCTTCTTATCTGCGAAGAAAAAGTGCCGATGATAATTTTTCCCGCGGCTTCACTTATCAATTTTTCCAGATTGCGATACATTTCTTCCTCGGTAGTACGGCTGGGATTGGTCACTATGGCGCCCAAACTTTCCAGCATCAAAATCCGCGGACCGGGAAGCTTTGAAAGATGATTATACGTGACCAGCTTTCCGCTGGCAGGATTTTTTTCCATTGTCCAGTCTCCGGGATGAATGACCGTCCCGTCAGGAGTTTTTATGATCACTCCGACGGCATCCATAATGGAGTGCTCCACTTCAAAAAATTCAACTCCGAACTTGCCGAGGCGAATTTTGTCGGAAGCGGATTTGACCCGCATAGTTTTGAGATGTTGCGCCGAGCCTTTTTGAAAATCTTCCATTTTTTTCTTGACCATGGCGATAGTCATATCTCGTCCGATTACCGGCGGATAGCCTAAATTGCGAAGGAGTATCGGCGCCGCGCCGATATGGTCCAGATGCCCGTGACTCAAAATCACCCCTCGGATTCTCTTCTCCTTGCCCTTAAGGTAGTTGATGTTGGGAATGATATAGTCGATTCCCGGCATATCCTCTTCAGGAAATTGCAGTCCCATATCCAAAATTATTATGTCGCCGCCATATTCAAACAGCGTCATATTGCGTCCGACTTCTTCGTTCCCTCCCAGAGGAATGACGCGCAAACCGCTTTTTGAATCGCTTTGGGGCGTCGGAATTTTATTCGATTGTTCTCTTTTTTTGGCGTTTCGCGCCAAAGGTCTTTGCCGCCTCGAACGAGACAGCGCGTTTGTTTTGTTAAACATAGTTTTTTAGAAGATTTATTAAATTAGTGCCTTGGGGGAGACTCGAACTCCCAATCCCTTGCGAGAACATGGTCCTGAACCATGCGCGTATACCAATTCCGCCACCAAGGCAGGCTTTAGGCTAGATCACTCACCCAAAAGAAACCAAACACCCTAAAAAGGGCTTAAAATAAGGAAACTTGAAATATTTACCAATTTTTTTGGCTTTTTGTGTTATTTAAAGAAGTAGCTTATTAAGAATGTAGTATAGTACTATTGCCTTATTT
This sequence comes from Candidatus Moraniibacteriota bacterium, assembly GCA_030679895.1. Taxonomy (GTDB): domain Bacteria; phylum Patescibacteriota; class Minisyncoccia; order Moranbacterales; family UBA11712; genus Fen-1326. The sequence goes on from JAUXSN010000047.1 coordinate 39,568, forward strand.
TGTCAAGAGATCCTTCAATTTCTCTACCATTTCTACAGGAGTAGGATCGACGCCATATTCCAGCGCCAAGTAGTACGAAGCCCAGCATCCGATCTGCAGCGTTCCGAAAATTCGGAAAAGTATGTCGCCTTCAGGCATATCAATAACAGTAGTCTCAATTCCATAATCTTTCAAAATGTTCGAAGTAACTTCGATTCTTTTCAGATTTCTGGGATGATCAAAGCTATCCCTTATAACCAGAAGGTGGAATTTTCCTTGAGGATTTGTATAGCCAATCATCTCGTTATGGTTCAGCTCTGGAAAATAATTCCAGAACGCGGGCGTCTTTGAATTTTCATTGAACATTATCTTCCAAATCATCGCGAGCGATTTATATTTTGTGGAAGCGTAAACGACGGGAGTTTTTTCTCTTATAATTTTGGCAATTTCTTTGCCTTGAGTTCTAAACTTATCAAGATTTTCTCTAAGCTCAGATGAATATTTATCGAAATCTTCTTTTTTGTCCTCAACCAGGCCGCAATTCGTGAGAATTCCGTAAAGCACTGCGAAATTATACGGGCTCGCGATGCGAGGCTGGATTCCTTTTGGTAAAATCGCACAGGGGATCTTATTCTTATCGCACATTTCAAGAACTTTTCCGCCGGAAGCTATCGCGACGCAGGGCAAACCATTTTTTATCACTTCCTGAAATGAAGATACTGTTTCTTCCGTGGTGCCCGAATAAGATGATATGATGTTTAAAGAATCTTTATGGGCTTCCGGGGGAAGGCTGTAAAATCTGTTTTGGTATACCGCGAATCTTTGATTTGCACCGGGATTGCTGTGGAATAAATCATTAATATAAATTCTCAAAATGTTTGCTGGCCAAGCAGACCCGCCCATTCCTGAAACAGTAATTGACTGGAATCTTCCGTCAGCTTTCACGCCCTTGGATATCTCGAGTCCTTCGACTAATTGATCCGGCCAGTTTTCAATGTCCGAGTATAGATTTTCTTTGTCGATTTTATTTTGCATCTGCATTTTAATTTAGTATTTATTTCTTCACTCTTTTTGTCTTCACATACCACTTGGCCACGCCGGAAAATCTTTTATCCGGAGTCGTCATGGAATTTATGCTCACTCCCTGCACTTTTTTGCTGGTCACGTAAAGATAGTTCGGGCTGTAGAGAAAAGTCGCCGGCACGTCATCCGCTATGGTTTGCTGGAATTTTTTATAATAATCCAGGCGGCCGGCCGGATCCATTTCCTGCCTTGTTTTCTCCAAAATCTTGTCGACGTCGGGATTGCTATAAAGCGCCAGATTCATTCCCGGGTCGCGCGTCTGGGACGAATGCCAGAAAGCAAACGGATCAGGATCGATTCCGAGCATCTGGCCGAAAAGCAAAGCTTCGTATTCGCGCGGCCGGATAAAATTTTGCTGGATATCAGCCACCGGAAGAGCTTCGTATTCAACTTTTGCCCCGATTGCTTCCCATTCCTTCTTCAAGAGTTCCGCTGTTTGAATCAAATCCGGCCAGTCCGTTGTCGTCAGCTTGAATTCAAGTGCCTGATTATCTTTTTTCCGGAATCCGTCGTCTCCTTTCTTCCAGCCGTCGTCGTCCAAAGTTTTGTTGGCTTTTTCGATATCGAAAGAAAACTTTTTGACGTCATCCGTAAAGCCGAAAGCGCCGGGAGGTATCGGCGAATATATCTCTTTCCCTTCGCCGAAGAGAACTTCTCTTATAAGAGCCTGTCGGTCAACCGCCATTGAGAGCGCTTTTCTCACTTCGCGATTCGCGAGAACTTTGCTTTTTTGCTGATTGAAAAATGCGGCAAAATATCTGGGTATGTTGATTGAATGAATATCACTGCTGCGTTTGCTCTTGATTTCCGCTATTTTAGACGGGGAAACATAGCTCATTCCGAAAATTTGTTTGTTGTTATAAGCTTCAATTATCGAATCCTCGTCGTAATAGAATGAGAGATTGAAATTGCTGATATAGGGCTGGTCGGAATAGTAATTTTCGTTAGCCCTAAGCTCATAAGAAAGGATATTCCCCTCTCCGTCTTTTTCGAAATTAATAAATTTATAAGGCCCTGTCCCCACCGGACGAAGATTATATTCCGCCAGCGGATAGTTTCCCGGAGCAATGGTTTCCCAGATATGTTTTGGCAGAATTCCTATGGATAAATTATTGAGAAAAAAAGCATACGGACTCTGAAGCAAAAAACGGATAGTGCTGTCATCAACCATTTCCACCCCCACTCCCTGCCAGCTTTGGCGAAGCGGACTTTTGAAGGCCGGATCCTGGATAGCTTGAACCGTGAAGAGAACATCTTCCGCCGTGAAAGGCTCGCCGTCATGCCACTTAATATCTTTTTTAAGATGCATGATGTAGGCCAGCTTGTCATCCGACACCTCGTAGCTTTCAACCAGGTCCGGAACAATTTTTCCGTCGGCGTCATATTTAAAAAGGCCGGAATAAATCAGCGCGCAAAGATCGGCGTCCGCGTCATTTCCAGCCGCCAGCACCGGATTCACATAAAGCGGCTGGCCCACAATGCCTTCCGTATAATCTCCTCCGGCAATCGGCACGGATTTTGTGTAGTGATAATAAAACGCCGCGGCCGAAACAACGAGCGAAACCGCCGCGATTAGAATAAGCCAGCCGACTATTATCCGTTCTTTATTGGAAAGATTTTGGGAAATTTTTCGCCAAGTAATCATCCTTCTTTTGTAATTTTGCTAAAAAGAAATTTATAAAATAAAGAGAAATTCTTCTCAACTACGCGATATTTCACACGCCCTTTGACGTAAGATAAATCAAAGCCGCCGCCACTCCCAAAAACAATACCCCCAGAACAACCGTGGCCGAAAAAAGGAATTTTTCAAAGCCTCTTTTTGTGTAATAGCCTCCGAAGTCTCCGCCAAAAGTGGATCCTAACCCCGCCCCCCGATTCTGGAGAAGGATAGCCGTCGCGAGAAGAACCGAAATAACTATTTGAACGATTGTCAGTATCTTTTCCATATTACGATAAGAAAAAAATTATCTTTTTGTCATTCGTTTTCGCGAATTAAGGATGAAACCAGAAAATTTATGGCGCTTATCACGATTACCGCCCAAAACGCCGCGATCCAAGTATCGATTACCAGGGCTCCCACTATCTTGGCCGCCAGGTTAAGCATCAGCACATTGATTACGATGGTAAAAAGTCCGAGCGTTACCCAAATGAGCGGGGCGGAGATTATTTTTACAATCGGTTTTATGAGGAAATTTATCAATCCCAAAACCGCTCCCGCCAAAATCAGCCATTTCCAATCGCCGTAAAAATGAATGTCCGCGACCAGCCGCACCGCCGCCCAGATTCCAAGGGCGTTTGAAAGAACATGTATCAGTAAACGAAGCATATGTGAAAGCTAAAATATGTTAGCAAGCAAAAATAAGCTAGTCAAGAAAATTTAATTATTGATTTGGATGTCATCGTCCTCTTTACTATTTGTCAATTACCATTTACTATTTAACTACATTATACCTTTAGAATAAACTAATATCAACTTTATATGAAAAAACGCATTTTCTCCGGCATTCAGCCTTCGGGAACGCTCCATTTGGGGAATTACCTGGGCGCCATCAAAAATTGGGTAGCGCTCCAGGACAAATATGACTCTACTTTTTGCGTGGTTGATCTGCACGCGATTACTGTTCCCCAAAAACCCGCGGAGCTTCGCCAAAAAACTATTGAGGTGGCGAAAATATACCTTGCCGGCGGAGTGGATCCGGAAAAATCAGCTATTTTTGTCCAGTCGCACGTTTCGGAGCATACGGAACTGGCTTGGATCCTGAATACCATCACCAAGCTTCCCGAGCTGGAGCGGATGACGCAATTCAAGGATAAGTCCCAACAGCATAATCAAAATATCAACGCCGGCCTTTTCAATTATCCGGTTCTTATGGCCGCGGATATTCTTTTATACGATACCGACGTCGTTCCCGTCGGCGAAGATCAGGTCCAGCATATTGAAATCACCCGCACCCTTGCCCGCCGTTTCAACCAGATGTTCGGTGAAACTTTCACGGTTCCCGAACCTTATGTGGTGGAAGAGGGAATGCGGATTATGGGATTGGATGATCCGGCGAAAAAAATGAGCAAATCCGCCGAAAGCGCTTTCAATTATATTTCCCTCACCGACGATCCCGACACTGTCCGGGAAAAGATCAAAAAAGCCGTCACCGACAGCGAAAAGGAAATCAGATATTCGGACGAAAAACCCGCCATCAAGAATTTGATAAATATTTATTCCCTCCTCGACAACATCAAGCCTCAAGAAATCGAAGACATTTATCGCGACAAACGCTATTCCGAATTCAAAAATGATCTCGCTGAAACAATAATCGGCTTTTTGGAGCCTTTTCAGAAAAAATATAACGAAATTGATGACGGAGAAGTCCGAAAGATCCTGGGGGAAGGCGCAGAAAAAGTCCGGCCGATGGCCGAAAATAAAATGAGGGAAGTGAAGGAAAAAATGGGATTGATATAGTTTTAAAATTATATGCAAAAAAGCCTGGTCAATTGACCAGGCTTTTTTTATTTGCCGAAGTTTATACAATTTGTCATTCCCGTCCCCGTTTTCACGAGGATAAACTCCAGCGGGAATCCAGAAAAATAAATCTAATTTCTAATTATCCCCAGCACTTCATCCTTTTTTTCTTCCATCATCTTTTCTGTGTTGGCTTCGAGATTGAGGCGCAAAACCGGTTCTGTGTCTAAGATGATTACCAAGATAAGCTACTAAAATAAGTCCTTTTATTCTAAGCTTTTTTCATTAACAATATTATTCTTCCAATCGACTTCTGGATAACCGTGAAGAAAGGTATTGAGATATTTTTTTAATTCGTCGTAACGCTCCTGCGTCTGGGCTTCGAATTTAATAGTCAGATATGGACCATTCTGAGAATAACGCACAACGAACATTGAATCGGGGAGGTCAAGCCTCACGCCATCCCCCGCTCGTTCGTCGGATATCACTTCAGCTTGAGGAAAATCTTTTATCAGCACTTGGCTCATCTTTTCAATTAACGCCGCTTTTTTATCATCAGCACATCCAAGTTTAATTTCCGGACTGGAAATATATTTAGGAAGACCTGCAACAGCCTGGGAAAGCGTCTGATTACTTCGGGAAAGATAATCAAGAAGGCGCAAAGTGGTATAGCAACCGTCATCATGATTGAAAAAATCTGCCGAAAAGAAAAAGTGGCCGGATAGCTCACCGATGAACGCAGCTTTTACTTCCTGGTTTTTCTTCTTTAGAAAAGAATGGCCGGTCCTCCACATAAATGGAACTCCTCCATATTTTTTTATGGTATCTTCGACGACCTTTGAGCAAAGAGTATTATACATAATCTTCTCGCCCGGATGCTTATCTAATACATCAATAGAAAACAAAGCTACGAGAACATCGTTCCAGATAATCCCCCCCTTGTCATCTACTATTCCGATTCTATCCCCATCCGCGTCATAAGAAAAACCCAGATCGGCTTTCTCTTCCAGGACTTTCTCTCTTAAGCGTTCTGCAACAGCGATTTCCGTCGGATCCGGTGTTCCAACGGGAAAAGTCGGGTCAAGATTGCAGTTGCTCTCAATAACCTCGACTCCAAATGCCCTAAGTACTTTTGGAACAATAACTCCAGCGGTCGAACAGCTAGGATCAATAACCACTCTCATTTTTTTTGTAACGCTTATTCTTTCTTTTAAATCTTTGATATAAGCATCGAGAATATCTTGTTGCTCTACTTTTCCTTTCTTTTCACTCTTTTCATAATCTTCTTCCTCGACCATCCGTCGAAGCTCATTCATTCCATCACTAACTAAAGTCTCCGAAAAATCGATGGCGATTTTTGCGCCGTTATACTCCGCTGGATTATGCGATGCTGTTATAAAAGCTCCGCCTTTCCTTTTGAAATAGTATTGTGACCAATAAAAAGTGCCCACCATGGTCATTCCTATATTTATCGTGTCAACACCGGCCCAACTAAAACCACGAATAAGCGCGTCCGCGTATTCAGGACTCGTTGCACGAGAGTCGTAGCCAACAACTGCTTCGTAAATACCATGCCGCTTCATGTAAGTTCCATGGGCTTTGCCGAGATGTTCCATGAATTCTGGGCTAAGATCCGTTCCGACTAAACCTCTTAAATCGTACGCACGAAAGATATGGGGGCTGATTTTCATAAATTTAATTTAAAAATTATTCGGATTCCCCTTATAAATACTTCTTCCCCTTTTCCTTCAACTTCTCCACCGCTTTTTTCACCTCCTGCGCGCGGGATTTTGTGCAAACGAGAAGCGCGTCGTCAGTATCAACGATCACGAGGTCGTCCACGCCGATGGTCGCGATCATTTTCCCCTCCCGGCCGTAAATAAGGCACCCGGAAGTATCAATGTTTATCCGTTCGCCGAAAACCACGTTGTTATTCTCGTCCGTGTTAACAAGCATATTCTGATAGAGCGTATCCCAGGCGCCGATATCATCCCAATCAAAGTCTCCGCGAATAATGAGAAGCTCCGAAGGATCCATTTTTTCCGTAATGGCATAATCAATGGAAATTTTTTCCATAGTTCCATACAGATCTTCGATTTCCTTTTCCTTGCTTTTCTCTCCCAGCAGTTTTTGTATTTTCATCAGCACCGCGTGCGTTTCCGGCGCGTATTTCTCATAAGCTTCAAGAAATTTCCTGGGCGTCCACATATAATAGTTGGCATGCCACAAATAGTTTCCCTCTTTCAGATATTGCTGCGCTGTTTCGCGATCCGGTTTTTCCTTGTGTCCCAAAAATTCAAAAAATTCAACCCCATCCGACTCACGAATGCGTTTTCCCACTTTTGTGTATCCTAGCGTCGTGGTGGGGCTGGTCGGATGGACGGAAATGTCGAGAAGCTTTCCGGTTTCAAGAATGGCTTTTTCCGCCTCGCGGATGGAGCGCAAGAACTTATCCACTTGTCCGATGTGATGATCAGCCGGAATGAAAGCCATCGGCTCATCCGGATCAATGGTAAAAAGATAGTTGGCCACATATCCCATCGCCGGAGCGGTATCCCGAAGAGCCGGCTCCACAATATAGTTGCTTTCCGGAAAGCCAGGCAAGGCTTTTTTTATTTTCTCGACCAGGGATTTGGTGGTGGAAATGAATATTTTTTCTTTGGGCCACTCTTTGAAACGATCCAAAGTTTCCTCCAGCATTGTTTTCTCGGAAACGAGTTTGCAAAGCTGTTTGGGCAAATCTGCCCGGCTCATCGGCCAAAAACGCGTCCCCGTACCGCCCGCCAAAATGACGATTTTCATATAGCTTATATTAACGGTTATATTACACTTGTAATTAAATCACGAGACGAAGAAAAAATAAAGAGTGGAAAAGTCTGCACAATCTGCTTAAAATAATCCGCTATTAACAAATATCTTTTTGTCTGCTAGCATTTATCCGTATGAGCCTAAAAGTCGGAATTGTGGGGCTGCCGAATGTGGGGAAATCCACCCTCTTCAAAGCCCTCACCAAAAATCCGGTGGATATCGCCAATTACCCCTTTTGCACGATTGAACCCAATGTCGGAATTGTGAAAGTGCCGGATGTTCGGTTGGAAAAATTGGCGAAAATGTCGAAGTCGGCCAAGATTGTGCCGACGGTTATTGAATTTGTCGATATTGCCGGGCTTGTGAAAGGCGCGGCCGAGGGCGAAGGATTGGGAAACAAATTTCTCTCTCACATTCGCGAAGTGGACGCCATCGCGCAGGTTGTGCGTATCTTCGAGGATAAAAATATCACTCACGTCCACGATAAAATCGATCCGCAAAATGACATTGAGATAATCAACACGGAACTCATCATTGCTGATCTCGATACTGTGGCCAAGAGAATGTCGAAGCTAGAAAAAGAAGCCCGCGGACAAAACAAAGAAGCTATCAAAACTCTGGAAATTGTGAAAAAAATAAAAGATATTCTGGATCAGGGAAAATTGGCCTGCGAACTGAAATTAAGCGACGAGGATTTTTCGTTGGTGCGCGATATGCAGCTCCTCACCTGGAAACCCGTGCTATATATTTTAAATACAAAAGATAATTCACTTGGAAACTCGGTTTCCAAGTTTACGGAAAATTTACCTTCAGTGAGAATGGATATAAAAATCGAAGAAGAACTCTCCCAAATGTCCGCGGAAGAAGCCGCGGAGCTTGGTATGAAATCAAATCTCGATGAGCTAATTTTGAAATCTTATGAAATTCTCAACTTAATCACTTTTCTCACCACCGGCGAAGACGAAACCCGCGCCTGGACTATTAAAAAAGACTCAACCGCGCCGATTGCGGGCCGAGCCATTCATTCTGATTTTGAAGAAAAATTCATCCGCGCCGACGTCATCAACTGGAAAAAACTTCTCGAGGCCGAATCGTGGGCGAAAGCCCGCGATCTCGGCACGCTCCGCACAGAAGGAAAAGAATATATCGTCCAAGACGGGGATGTGGTGGAGTTTAAGATATAATTTACTCTTTTTTAGAACCGACTTAGACTTTTTTTTCAACCCCTTCTATATCATCCGCAATCCTTTCAAGTCCTGGAAAATATATCTCTGCACCTGGTCTATCTTCGGCTTCGGCTTTTAGCTGCCTATTTCTGGCACGCATCCTAAAAAATTCTTTACGAGCTTCTTGCTTCATATGCTCAACTAATTGCACCGGGCTTTCGCTTCCCTTTTCTCTTTCTAATTTTACCATATTTTTCTGTTATTTTTATTACTTTTAGGAATTGCATAAATTTTTTTAGCAATCTCCTCTTGTCTTGCCTCGATATCCTTAAGCTCTTTCAGAGCTTCGTCATAAGATTTCCTCATCTTTTCTATATCCTTTTTCGCTTTTTCTTCGTCAAACATAATGAGTATAAATGAATGTTATTATTGTTATTTTAACATATAATCATAAATTATTACAAATTTACGATTTACTAGGAACTTTATTGAGGTTCACCCTGCTAAATCCTGCGAAACAGGTGCGGACGTGCCGCAATTTAACAGGGTAAACTTGCCAAAAAATAGGTTATTTGCTAGACTAATGATACAAAAAAAGAAAGTCCTACGTCTTCTCGTCCCGCCTTGGCGGGAATAAGAAGACAACACCCCGCTAAGACAGGATTTTCTTTAGCGGATTTTAAATTTTTTTGATATTCTTATGGAGTACGAGTTATTGTTTTTCACCTACGCTTCCAACGAAAACAAAGTTCCTGGCATCAAAAAGGAATTGGAAGAAATTCTCACTAATCACGGCGGAAAATTATCCGGCGATTTTACCGATATCGGAAAAAGGAAATTCGCTTATCCAATCAAACGGGAAACGCACGGATATTACAGCTTTGTCCGCCTCACGCTGGAAGACACGGCGAAATTACCGGAAATCAATAAGCGCATTGGCCTCAATAATCAAGTGACGCGCCACTTGATCGTTAAAGCCTCCGAAGTCGGAAAGCCTGTCTCCGCCAGCGGTACACCGCCGCAAGAAATTATGGCCGAAGAAAAAAAGATTGAAGAAATCCCTCAAGAAAAAGCCAGTGAATCAAAGCCTAAGGCCAATATGGATGATTTGGACGAAAAACTGAATGAACTGCTGGACGAAACACCGAGCTAAGACAATTTTAAATTTAGAATTTTAAATTTTAAATTCACGACTATGGACCTAAACAAAGTAATGCTAATCGGTAACATTACCCGGGATCCGGAGCTGCGAAGCACTCCTTCAGGGCAGTCTGTGGCTTCTTTCGGCCTCGCCACAAACAGGGTTTGGAAAGATCCGTCTTCCGGAGAACGAAAAAGCGCGGCTGAATTTCATAACATTGTCGCTTGGAGAAAGTTGGCTGAAATTTGCGGGCAATACCTTCGAAAAGGCAGCAAAGTTTATGTCGAAGGACGGCTCCAGACTCGCAACTGGCAGGGTCAGGACGGAAACAAAAGGTATATGACCGAAGTCATTATGGAGAATATGATTATGCTTGATCGAAAACCGCAGGGAGACTTTCCGCCCTCATCCAACATGCCGCAACAGGCCGCTTCAGCTTCCGGATCACAAGCTCCCGCCCAGCCCGCTCCATCTCAACCGGAAGAAATTCCGACCATTCAAATCGACGAAAACCAGGACGAAGTAAGAATTGAAGATATACCGTTCTAATGAAAAACATGAACCAGCAACAGATTCAGGCTCCAAAAAAATCTTGCTACTTCTGCAGCAATAATATTGATGCTGTCGATTACAAGGATACTCTTTTGATGCGAAAATTTATGAATTCGCAAGCCAAGATCGTCCCGCCGCGCCGATCCGGCAATTGCGCCAGACACCAGCGGATGGTGACCCGGTCCATCAAACGGGCCAGGGCAATGGCGCTTCTTTCGTATACGATAAAGTAAATTATGCTGAATTTATCCGATATCAAAACCGGAAAAGCCATCGCTTTCAGTGGCGAACCTTATTTGGTGACTTTTCACCAGCATTCCAAAACCGGAAGGGCGGGAGCGGTTTTACGCACCAAGCTTCGCAATCTCAAGACCGGAGCCGTTCTTGAAAAAACATTCCAAGGCGCGGATAAAATCGAAGAGGCCGACATCGCCAAAACCAAAGCCCAGTATCTTTATCTGGACGGATCTGATTTCGCGTTTATGGATAGCGTTTCCTTTGAACAGTTTATTCTTCCTAAATCCGTCATCGGCGATTTATCCAAATATTTGGTGGAAAATACCGAAGTCACGGTCCTGAACCACAACAATCAGCCGATCAACATCGAACTTCCGGTCAAAATGGAATTCAAGGTCGTGGAAGCCCCGCCCGCCATCCGCGGCAACACGGCCGACGGCGGAACGAAACTCGTGACTCTCGAAACCGGGATCAAAGTCAACACTCCGCTTTTTATAAAAGAAGGTGACATTCTCCGCATCAACACCGAAACGGGAGAATATGCGGAGAGGGCAAATAAATAATATCACGTTATAAAATATTTTATATTTTCGCTACAATATACTGTAGTTTTTTTATAACAAAAAAGCGGCTGCTTTCACCCAAAGCGCCGCTTTTTCTTTTTCCCTCTTTATCCAATTTTTGTTTTCTGCATTTATTCTTTCACCTTTTCCTTTATCGCTTTCAGAATTTCTCCAAACACTTTCGGATTTTCTTTGAGGAAAGTTCTCGCTTTTTCGCGCCCGACGCCGATCCGCACCTCGCCGAAAGAAAAAGAATTTCCGGTTTTGGCAACCACTTCGTATTTCACTCCGGTATCAATAAGATCGCCCTCTTTCGAGATCCCTTCGTTATATATGATATCAAACTCCGTCACCTGAAAAGGCGGAGCCACCTTGTTTTTCACTATTTTGGCTTTTACCCGGTTTCCGACAATGACATCTCCTTGTTTGATTTGCGCCATCCGGCGAACTTCAATGCGGACGGAGGAATAGAATTTGAGCGCGTTTCCGCCGGGAGTCGTTTCCGGATTGCCGAACATCACTCCGATCTTCATTCGGATCTGGTTGATGAAAATCACGGTCACATTGCCCTTGGCCACGATCGCTGTCAGCTTGCGCAGAGCCTGCGACATAAGACGCGCTTGGCGGCCGATATGATGATCACCCATTTCTCCTTCAATTTCGGCTTGGGGCGTGAGAGCCGCAACAGAATCCACCGCGATCACGTCCACCGCGCCCGAGCGCACCAATGTTTCCACGATATCCAGCGCCTGTTCCCCGTTGTCGGGCTGGGAAATCAGAAGCTCTTCCAGATTCACGCCGATTTTTTTGGCGTAGACCGGATCCAGCGCGTGTTCGGCGTCAATGAAAGCGGCCGTCCCCTCTTTTTGGGCGTTCGCCACGATATTGAGAGCCAGCGTTGTTTTTCCTGATGATTCCGGACCGTAAATTTCAATGATCCTCCCCCGCGGAACTCCTCCGATCCCGAGAGCGATATCAAGCGAAGGCGAACCGGTGGGAAAGGCCGCCACATCCACCCTCTTCACATCCCCCAATTTCATAATCGATCCTTCGCCGAAACGATCCTTTATTTCTTTGACGGTTTCTTCGAGAACATTTTGCTTGCTTTCTTTTTCTTGATCTTTTTCTTTGGTCATATATTTTCTTATAAAATTAATCGCTGGGCGTGAACAATACGTCTCTCACAATCCCGGGATTGTCGGCAAAAATCTTTTCGGGTTTCCCGTTAACTTTGATAAAAGTCTGATTGGCTTTGCCGCTGGTGATTCGAATTTCTTTTTCTCCTTTGAAATTCTGGGCCGCTCCCGGAAGCATCGTGCCTGAATATACCAGATTCCCGTCCGACTCGACTGAAAGCCAGGTAGGAAGAGATTCCGCCCGAACCGCCACCTCAACTCCTTTTTTATTTTCCGTCTGATCGCCGTCTACCTGCCCGTTTCCGTTTTCTTCCAGATTCGGCTTATAGGCCAGATCCGGTTTTTGATAATCAGATTTTATATTGATCTTTTTTGAAACATTTTTCCCGAACCTGTTTGTAGCAGAGATGGTGATCGCGTTGAGTCCCTCCTGCAATAAAATACTTTCTCGAAATTCTCCGTTATCGTTTACCAAGACCGACTGATCGTTGATGGTCAGTTTGGCATCTTGGTCGGTAAAACCGATAACGTCGATGGAATTTCCCTCAATAGCTTCGTCGCCCAACGGTTCGGTGATCGCCAGCCTCGGCACGGCGGCAAACCGGCCAATTTCTTTATACAAAAAAAGGAACCCGCCAAGCACCACAAGTGAGATAGCGGCTGCCGTAATAATTTTAGGAGTAATGACAAAGCGCGGAACCCGGACTGATTTAGGCGCTGATCCGGCATCTCCTCTTTTTGTCAGATTATTTTTAATGTCCTTCTCCCGCTGATAAAGTTCGATCAACTTTTTCGAATCAACACCGAGATATTCAGCGTAGTTTCGCAGGAATCCTTTCACATAAACGTCTGGAGGCAGCGAATCATAGTCGCTTTCCTCGATCATAGTCAAATATCGGACAGGTATTTTGGTTTCCCTGGAAATCTCCGAGAGCGTTATCCTTCCTTCGGAACGTATTTTTTTCAGCTGTTCGCCCAGCGTATAGGAATTGATTTTTTTTTGGGTAAAACCGCGAAACATAAAATTATAAATTTGCCACAATTAAAACAGGTGAAATCCTGTCCTTGGTTTGTATTTTTGTTTTTTCTATTATAACCTCTTTCCCTCGGATTTACCAGATTATCCCCTCTTACATCATCTGCCATTTATCCCTTTCCTTCTGATCGATTATCTCGTCCTCGTAGCCTATTTTTTCCGATGGGCCGCTTTCGCCGACACTCACTAAAATCTCCCGCGGTTTCGACCCATCCGCCTGGCCGATAATCCCGTTTTCTTCGAGAATATCAAGAAGCCGAGCCGCTCTCGCATATCCGACCCGAAGCCTCCTTTGAAGCAGTGACGCCGAAGCCTTCCCTGCCTTCATGACCGTGTCTTTGGCTTCTTCGTATAATTCTTCCTCTCCTTCCGAAGAAGAAGAGCCGGTCCATCTTCCTCCGAAAACAGTTTTTTGCGGCGCCACCACATCTTCATTATATTCAACATCTTCTTCGAGCTGCGATTTTATCGATTTTACCACTCTCTTCACTTCCGATTCCGAAACAAACACTCCCTGCACCCTTTTCGGCTTGGGCGACTTGGCGGAGAGGTATAACATATCGCCGTTCCCCAGAAGCTTGTCCGCTCCGGCCATATCAAGAATGGTCCGCGAATCAATTTGAGTCGCCACCTGAAAAGCGATTCGGGAAGTGATATTGGCCTTGATAAGTCCCGTCAGCACTTCAACCGAGGGCCGCTGGGTTGAAACAATAAGATGGATTCCGACCGCCCGCGCCATTTGAGCCAGTCTCACGATAGCCGCTTCAACATCCTTCGAATGCGAAGCCATGATGTCGGCCAGCTCATCAATGATAATTACGATATAAGGCAGGCGTTTTATTTCTTCTTCGATCACTTCTCCCGTTTCTTCATTAGTGTATGTTTTTTTCTGTCCTTCTTTTATCTTATTGTTGTATGAAAAGATATCCCGCGTTCCAGCTTCCTGGAGCAATTTATAGCGGCGTTCCATTTCGCCGATTGACCATTTGAGGGAATTGGCCACTTTACCGTTATCCACCACCGTCGGAGTGAGAAGATGCGGAATACCGTTGAAGGCCGTAAGCTCCACCCGCTTCGGATCGATAAGAATTAATTTGAGATCATCCGGCGTATTTTGATAAAGCAAAGAAGTAATGATCGTGTTTATGGAAACGCTTTTTCCGGTTCCGGTCGATCCGGCAATCATGAGATGGGGCATTTCCGTGAGATCGCCCAGAATAAAATTGCCTCCCACGTCTTGCCCCAAGACTAAAGTCAAGTTGGTTTTCCTTTCTTCAAAGACAGGACTTTCAAGGATATCGCGCAGGCGCACCAGCGTCGATGATTTGTTCGGCACTTCAATTCCGATCAGCGATTTCCCTGGAATAGGCGTTTCTATCCTTAGAGGATGGGCCGCCAAGGCCAGAGAGAGATCGTTTTGAAGAGCCGTAATCTTGCTCAATTTCATTCCGGCGGCCGGCTTAAAACTGTATTGGGTAAACGAAGGTCCGACGCTGATTTCACCAATCTCAACATCAATCCCAAAATTTTTGAGCGTTCTCTGAATAATCTTGGCGTTCGTCTCGATATCGCCCGCTTTGGCGGTTCCGGTTGTCCGCTCCAAAAGATCAAGTGGCGGAAACTTCCAGCCCAAGCTGACGGAGTTTCTCTGCGGCATTGGTTTCCTTTCGGGAAGATCTCTTGTCATTTTATTTTTTATTGCCGAAGCCAGTCCGGCCGCTTTTTTGATTTTTTCTTCATCCGAAGTCCGGGTTTCTTTTTCTTCATCTTCTTCTGAAGTTTCTTTTTCTTCGTCCTCTTCCGCTTCTTTGAACCAATTAATCGGGCGCGTCAGAGCCCGGAGAGGAATATTGAAAGCCAGAAGTAGAGCTGCGAGAGTTACCGCGAGGAGTACTATCATCCCGGCTGAAAAACCAAATAATTTCAAAGTCGGATAGGCCACGGCCGCGCCCAAGAATCCGCCGCTAAGCCCTTTTTCAGCCACCGCCATCATCCGGTCAAGCGGATTGAAAATATGGATAATCCCCAAAATTGCGGCGAAGAAAATAATGAATCCA
Organism: Candidatus Moraniibacteriota bacterium; assembly: GCA_030679895.1. Classification (GTDB taxonomy): domain Bacteria; phylum Patescibacteriota; class Minisyncoccia; order Moranbacterales; family UBA11712; genus Fen-1326. The sequence continues at coordinate 54,783 of JAUXSN010000047.1, forward strand.
GCCGCGACAAAAACATAATAGCTTTCCGAATCTTTTTTGAAATAGAGAAATCCGACCGCAATCAGAAGAACCGGCAGTAAAAATCTTCCGACTCCAAAAGCCAGCGCCAGAATCTTATTCAAATAACCCCCAAAAACTCCCGCTCCGCCAAACAGGCTGAAAATGGCCAGAACCGCCAGCACAATCAAAAAAACCGCCACGATGCTTCTTTTTGTATCGCCGCTCAAGCCTTTTTTCTTATAATAACTGCCCCTCCCGTTTCCATTTTCACTGTCTTTTTCTTTTTTCTTTTTTTTCCCCATCTTTTTTGAAGCTTAATACTTTGTTATTTTAACATATAATTCAATTGCTTTCCAGTTTCTGGAAAAATAAAGGGATTTTTGGTAAGATAGGAGTAAGAGATAAAAAATTGAGATAAAAATATGCTGGTCTTTATTGATGATTCTGGTGATGCTGGATTTAAGCTAAATAAGGGGTCAACGGAATATTTTGTGATTAGTGCGGTTATTTTTGATGACAATCTTGAAGCTGAAAAAACTGCCGTTGCCATTAAAGAATTGCGAAGAAATATAGGATTTTCCGATAAAGTCGAATTCAAATTTAATAAATCAAAGAAAAAAGTCAGAGAGAATTTTTTGCAGACTGTTAATAAATTTAAATTCAGAATACGCTCCCTAGTTGTTGACAAAAAAATAATCAGAAGCGATGAGCTAAAGAATAATAAGGATTCGTTTTATAGCTATATGATAAAGACGCTTCTGAAATATAATAATACCACTATTTCGGATGCATCCATAAAAATAGATGGGAGCGGCGACCGAGTGTTTCGGAGAAGTTTCGTTGCGTATTTGAGAAAACAACTTAATTCTCGCCAGACAAAAATTATAAAACAGTGCCGCCTTGTAAATTCAAAAAGCAATGTTTTGATCCAAATGGCCGATATGATAGCGGGAAGCATCAGAAGGAATCGCGACACCGCAAAAACCGATCATGCTATTTACAGAAATATCATAAAGAAGCATATTGAAGATGAATGGCCATTTAAATAACAAAAAACAGCCCCGAAGGGCTATTTCCAACCACGTTCCTAGACTGGTTGTCCCAGCCACACCACCATCCGGTGATAGTTCGGAATACAGGTCTTGGTACTTATAATACTATCATACGGGGGAGAATATTTCAACCTGAATGTGGATAACTAAACAATATTTGCTTTATATAAGGTATTTATATAGCATAAAAGGAACTTTTTTATTTTTCTAAAACGGCGGATATCACTGATAGTCTAAATTAATATGCAAGATAGCGATAAAATAATTTCATATCACGAAATGGTAGGAATGGAAAAAATGCCCTTGCAGCGAGGCATGGTTTTTTCAGATGGAAAAAGAAAATATTCAATTTTGTTAATGTCGCAAAGAAAAGACGCGGTCTACAACGATGGCTTTGATGAAAATGGAAATTTAACTTATGAAGGACACGATGCAAGAGCTGAAAATGGCATTAACCCAAAAAAGATAGACCAACCATTTGAAACACCAAAAGGAACTTGGACTGAAAACGGGAAATTTTATAAAGCTGCAATGGATTTTAAAAGCGGAATAAGAAAAGATCCGGAACTTGTAAAAGTTTATGAAAAAATTGATGTTGGAGTTTAGTCAATAAAAGGATTTTTCCAACTTATTGATGTTAAACAGGTATCTGGCGGAAAAAGAAATGTTTTCAAGTTTTATTTAAATCCAGTTTTGACTAAAATTTTTAACCGAGTTGAAGATTTACCATTCAATCGTTTGATTCCAACAGCGGTAAAAGTAAAAGTTTGGGAAAGAGACAGAGGGAGGTGTGTTTTATGTGGCTCAGTAGAAAATTTACATTATGATCATGATTTACCATATGCAAAAGGCGGAACAAGTTTGACAGAGAAAAATATTAGGTTGCTTTGTGCTACTTGTAATTTAAGAAAGCACGATAAAATAATGATTTTTGTTTGTTTCTTATAGATGAATATTTTTATAAAAAACAAAAATTATGCTTTACGGGGCTCTAATTAACAGTCTTCACAAATTACAAGATCGCATTGAACAAATACCCGGTGATGATGATTCCCGTTCCGACAACCGCGGCAAAGATGATGATCAGTTTCACCTTCATCACTTTTTTGAGAATCAAAAATTCGGGAAGGGAAAGTCCGGTTACCGCCATCATAAAGGCCAGGCTCGTCCCGAGGCTCACCCCTTTTTCCGTGAGCGCCCCGACGATGGGAATGATTCCGGCGGCGTTGGAATAGAGCGGGATGCCGACCAGCACCGCCAGGGGAACGGCGTACCAGTTGTCGCTCGCGGCGTATTGGGCCAGCCAGCCAGTCGGCACGTAGCCATGGATCCAAGCACCAAGGCCGATTCCCAAAATCACATAGAGCCAGACTTTTTTCAGAATGCTTCCGGTATAATTCTTGGCATATATCAAACGTTCTTTCCAGGTGATCGACCGGAGGTGGCCAAGCCTGCCGCCATTTTTCAAAACCGATTCTTCGAGCAGGCTTTCGACATTCATCTTGCCGATGATGATCCCGGACAGATTGGCAATGATAAGGCCGCTCAAAATATAGAGAAGGGCGATTTTTATTCCAAACATCCCCCAAAGCATAGCCAGAGCCACTTCATTGATCATTGGCGACGCCACCAAGAAAGAAAAAGTGGCTCCCAAAGGAACGCCCGTTTCGATGAATCCCAAAAAGAGAGGGATGGCGCTACAGGTGCAAAAGGGGGTCGCAATGCCGATGAGGGAAGCCAGAAAATTAGCGGCGTATTCGTTGTTGCTGGATAATATTTTTTTGACTTTTGTCGGCGGCAGATATGTGCGAATGATCGAAACAACAAAAATTATCACCGCCATCAAAAGAAAGATCTTGATCGTGTCGGCGATGAAAAAATCAACCGCATCGGCGAGATGTGTTTGGGGAGCGATGTGAAATAAATTTCGGGTTATCCATTCGGATAGGCTTTCCAACATTGGGTCGTTAGATTAGTTTGTTGAGTATCCGCGTATATTCTCTCAATTTATTTTTACATATTTCCTGTCAAAAGAAAAATCCCCTCTTTGGGGACTTTTCTTTATACTCTATGCTTGATATTTATTACTTTAAACTATTTCGATACCCCGTCCCGGCCGGGATCAATTTTCCGATGATGACGTTTTCTTTGAGGCCACGAAGTTTGTCTTCTTTTCCGGTGACGGCCGCGTTGATGAGAACTTTGGCCGTTTCTTGAAATGACGCCGCCGAAAGAAAGCTTTCCGTCGAAAGGGCCACTTTTGAGATTCCGAGCAGCAATTTTTCACCGACCGCTAGGCTCTTTCCGGCTTTTTTAGCTTCTTCATTGGCTTCAATCAACTGGACATCTTCGACTATGTCTCCGGGAAGAAGGCTGGTGCTCCCTGAATCCAAAATCTTCACTCTCGAGAGCATCTGCCGGACAATAACTTCGATGTGCTTGTCGTTGATGCCTTCCCCCTGAGCGCTATAAATTTCCTGGACCTCTCTCACTATATAGCGATGGACTGTTTCCACGCCTTCAATCTTGAATAGTTTTTTGAGATCGAGATGCCCTTCGCTCAAAACATGCCCCCGGACGATGAGATCCCCTTCGGAAACATTGAGATTCATAACCGCCGGCACGACGTATTCCCGAATATCTTTTTTCTTTTTCAGCCCTTCCGTTTCAATCCTGATTATTTTATCCTTTTCCGTTTCCTTTATCTCGACGACTTGGCCGTTGATTTCCGAAATAGCCGCTTCTCCTTTCGGAGGACGGGCTTCGAAAATTTCATCCACCCGGGGAAGACCCTGGGTGATATCCGTTCCGGCGATGCCTCCGATATGGAAGGTTCTCATAGTAAGCTGGGTTCCCGGCTCGCCGATAGCCTGGGCGGCCACGATGCCGACCGCTTGGCCGATCTGGACCACTTCACTTCTTCCCAGATCCATCCCGTAGCATTTCTGGCAGACTCCCCGCTTGGTTTTGCAAGTGATAATAGATCTTATTTTTACTTTTTCAATTTCTTTTCCGTCTATCTCTTCCGCTTTTTCTTTTGTTACGATCTCGCCTTTTTCCAAAATAACTTTCTTTGTTTTGGGATCAATCAAATCTTCGATCAGAACTCTTCCGGCAACCCTTGAGGCGAAGCCGATTCCGATAGCGGCCGAATCTTCGCGATAAAGATAGCCTCCTTCTTTGTCCTTGCAGTCGGATTCTCTCACTACCACGTCTTGAGACACGTCCACCAGGCGACGGGTGAGATATCCGGCCGTGGCTGTCCGAAGAGCCGTGTCCGCCATTCCTTTCCGGGCTCCGTGAGTGGATATGAAATATTCCAAAACATTAAATCCTTCTTTGAATGAAGATTTCACCGGAAGTTCGATTGTTTCACCGGTCGGACCGGCTACAAGGCCTTTCATTCCTGTCATCTGCACCACGACCGCTTCCGTCCCGCGCGCTTTGGAATAAACCATCGCGTAAACTGGCCCTTCCTTGTCGAGCCCTTCTCTTACGGCTTCGGTAATCTTATTCTTCGCTTCGCTCCAAACTTCAATCACCTGGCTTTTTCTTTCCTGCGGCGTGAGAAGCCCCATTTCAAACTGCTTGCTTATAATTTCTATTTTTTCTTCGGCTGAACTCATTATTTCTTTCTTTTTAGGCGGAACCTTCAAATCATCCATACCCCAGCTGATTCCCGATTCGGTAACCAGCGAGAAGGCTAAATTCTTGAGATCATCCACGAATTTAGCCGTTTTTTCTTTACCTGAAATAGAAAGGCAATTGGCGGTTATCTCCCGCAGCTTCCCCTTGTCCATTTCGCCGTTGATAAATCCAAGTTCCTCGGGAATTATTTCATTGAAGAGAACGCGGCCCACTGAAGTTTTGACTCTTTCTCCCGAGATGTTTACTTCGATTTCGGCTCTTAAATTAATTTTTCCGAATTGCAAAGCAATTGTCGCTTCCTCCGGCCCGGAAAATATCTTCCCTTCTCCCTTGAGTCCTTTTCGGATGTGGGTCATATAGTAACAGCCCAAAACCATATCTTGAGTCGGAATCGTTATCGGCTCTCCGCTGGCCGGTTTCAAAAGATTTTTCGAAGACAGCATTATATTGGCCGCCTCAGATCGGGCTTCGCTGGTAAGCGGCACGTGAACCGCCATCTGATCCCCGTCAAAGTCCGCGTTAAAAGCCGCGCAGACCATCGGATGGATCTGGATGGCTTTTCCCTCTATAAGCACCGGCTGAAAGGCCTGGATGCTCAAGCGATGCAAGGTTGGGGCGCGGTTCAGCAGGACAAAATGATGTTCGATTATTTCATCCAATATTTCATACGCTTCTTCCGTTTCAAACTCAACCATCTTGCCGGCGCTCCGGACATTATGGGCGTATTCTTTTTCGATTAATTTATTGATGATGAACGGCTTGAAAAGCTCAAGAGCCATTTTTTTCGGAAGTCCGCATTGGTGCAATTTGAGCTGCGGTCCGACCACAATAACGCTGCGTCCGGAATAATCAACGCGCTTGCCGAGAAGGTTCTGCCGGAAACGGCCCTGTTTTCCTTTAAGCATATCCGCCAGCGATCGGAGAGCTCTTCTCTGTCCGGTGGAAGCAGCCACGGATGTTTGGCCGCGTCTCGCGCTGTTGTCGAAAAGGGCGTCCACCGCTTCCTGGAGCATTCTTTTTTCATTTCGCGATATGACTTCCGGCGCTCCGATTTCTATCAGTTTCTTGAGGCGGTTATTTCGGTTGATAATTCTCCGGTACAAGTCGTTGAGATCCGAGGTCGCGAACCTTCCTCCGTCCAATTGGACCATGGGCCTCAAATCGGGGGGGATGATCGGAATAACCGTCGGGAGCATCCATTCCGGCCGGATTCCGGACTGCCGCATTCCTTGATAAAGCTTGAGGCGCTTGAAGGCTCTTTTTTTATCAGAGATCTTTTCGTCATTGAGAACCGCCTCAATTGATTTTATTTCTTTTTCCAAATCCGTCTCTTCAAGAATCTTGCGAACCGCCTCCGCTCCGATTCCGGCCTTAAAGACATGGCCGTATTTCATGGAAAGATTGAAGTACTCCACTTCGGATAAAATTTGAAGTCTTCTCAAATTTTTTAGCTCTTCCTTACCGGTCTGATAAGCGTTTTTCAGTTCTTCAGTTTTTTCCTTGCCGTCTCCCTCTTCGCTATTGATTTTCTTTTGCTTCCCTTTGTACTCCGAATCCAGACTTTCCAAAGCTTCTTTTCTTGACTCTTCATTCACTTCTGAAACTACGTAGCTGGCAAAATAGACGACCTTTTCAAGCTCCTGGGCGGACATATCAAGGGCCAGGCCGATTTTCGAAGGCACACCCCTCAAAAACCATATATGCGAAACCGGCACAGCCAATTTGATATGGCCCATGCGCTCCCGGCGGACAATTGACCGGGTTACTTCCACTCCGCACTTATCGCATATAATTCCCTTGTACCGGATCTTTTTGTATTTGCCGCAATAACATTCCCAATCTTTGGCCGGTCCGAATATTTTCTCGCAAAAAAGGCCGTCCCGTTCATAACGCTGGGTGCGATAATTTATTGTTTCCGGCTTTGTGACTTCCCCGTGAGACCAACTGTGAATATTATCGGGACTGGCCAGCCTTAACCGGATAAAATCAAAGTCGCTGACTTTGGTAGTGGGAGGTTGATGCATATTTTTCAATGACCAGTGATCGGCGACCAATGATCAGTATATAAAATTAATTTATTCTAATTTTTTTGCTCTTTGTCCGCTGTCTCTTGATTCTTGTCGCCCTCTCCCTCTTCCTTCACTCCTGACAGTTCCACATTGAGACATAGTCCTTTAAGTTCATTGACTAAAACATTGAAGGAAGCCGGCACATTCGGACTCTTTATCGGCTCGCCTTTGATAATAGACTCATAGGCTTTTGAGCGTCCCAAAACATCATCCGATTTGATCGTAAGCATCTCCTGAAGCGTATAAGCGCTGCCATAGCCTTCAAGCGCCCAGACTTCCATTTCTCCGAAACGCTGTCCGCCGAATTGAGCCTTTCCGCCCAGCGGCTGCTGGGTGATAAGAGAATAAGGGCCGATTGAACGCATATGGATCTTATCTTCCACCAAGTGATTCAGCTTCATGATATACATATATCCCACCATAGTTTTTTCATCGAAAAATTCGCCAGATTTGCCATTTATAAGCCTTAATTTTCCATCTTCGGGAAGACCGGCCTTCTTAAGCTCCACCTTGATATCTTTTTCGCTTACTCCGGCCAGAGACGGGCTGGCCACTTTATAGCCGAGTTTCGAAGCCGCCCAACCCAAGTGGGCTTCAAGAATTTGGCCGATATTCATTCGGGAGGCTACCCCCAGCGGATTCAAAATTATGTCCACCGGCGTTCCGTCCGGAAGATAAGGCATGTCTTCAATAGAAGCTATTTTTGAAATTACCCCTTTATTTCCGTGCCTTCCGGCCAGCTTATCGCCCACGGAAATTTTTCGCAGCTGCGCCACGCTTACTTGAATTTGCTGGATTACCCCGGCGGAAAGTTTGTCTCCCTGTTCACGCGAAAATATTTTAATGTCAACAATTTTTCCGTGCTCGCCGTGCGGAAGATAAAGAGAAGTGTCTTTTACGTCCTTTGATTTTTCTCCGAAAATCGCCCGGAGTAGCCTTTCTTCAGGAGTGAGATCTCCTTCGCCTTTGGGAGAAATTTTTCCGACCAAAATATCGCCGGAAGAAACTTCGGCTCCGATGTGAATTATTCCGGTGTCGTCCAAATTTTTCAGTCTCTCTTCGCCAATATTGGGAATATCCCGCGTGACCACTTCCGGCCCCAGCTTCGTGTCGCGGACATCAATCGAAAAATCTTCAATATGAATTGAAGTATAACGGTCGTCCTCAAGCAATCTCTCTGAAATAATAATCGCGTCTTCAAAATTCGACCCTTCCCAAGGCATAAGCGCCACTAGAATATTTTGCCCCAAAGCCAATTCTCCATTGTCAGTGGAAGCTCCATCAGCCAGAAGCTGGCCCTTGTTTATCTGTTCGCCCTTTCGGACGCGCGGAATTTGGTTCATGCAAGTAAACGCGTTTGACCGCTCAAAACTTTGCAGATGATATACTTTTTTTACCGATTTTCCGTCTTCTTTTTGCTCTTTTAAGGTTATGTGATCGGCGTCAACTTCAATAACTTCGCCTTCATTTTGGGCCATGACGACTTGTCCGGAATCAGCGGCCGCTTTATCCTCAAGCCCCGTTCCGACATACGGCGATTGGGGCATGATGCAGGAAACAGCCTGCCTCTGCATATTTGAACCCATCAAAGCCCGATGGGCGTCGTCGTGTTCCAAAAACGGGATAAGGGCGGTGGCGACTGAAATGCATTGTTTGGCGGAAACATCCACAAAATCTATTTTTTCCGCCTCGATCATCGAAGGTTTTCCCTTCACCCGAGCTTCCACTCGTTCATTTAAAATATTTCCATCTTCGTCGACTTCTATATCGGCGTGAGCAATGCTTTTTCTGTCTTCAATTGTGGCATTGAGGTACTCTATTTCTTTCGTTATAAAAGGACGGATAGGAATTTCCGATATTTTAAGTTTTTTAATTGCTTTTGCCAGCTCTTCGCTTATTTTTTCTCCCTTTGAGGCCAGTGTTTTTCCGCTTTCGTCCTTGATTTCCTCCGCCAGCACCTTCCCCGCCAGTTCTTTGGGATTGTTTTTGGCCTTCAACGCCACTTTGCGGTAGGGCGTTTCGACAAAACCAAATTCGTTTATGCGGGCGTAGCAAGCCAAGTGGTTCACAAGCCCGATATTCGGTCCTTCCGGTGTCTGAACGGGACAAATTCTCCCGTAATGGGAATGGTGGACATCGCGCACTTCAAATCCGGCTCGCTCCCGGGTGAGCCCGCCCGGACCCATCGCCGAAAGCCTCCTTTTGTGTTCCAGTTCCGCCAAAGGATTCACCTGATCCATAAATTGAGAAAGCTGGGAAGAAGCAAAAAATTCTTTTACCGCCGCGGCTACCGGCCGGGAGTTGATAAGCTGACCCGGAACCACCAGCGCCAAGTCGCAAGTGCTCATCCGGTCTTTGATGTTTCGAGTAAGCCTTGCGAGTCCCGCCCGAAACTTATTTTGCACCAGTTCTCCGACGCAGCGCACTCTTCGGTTTCCGAGATGATCAATATCATCCGAAATAGCCATCGGATCATTGTTTAGTTTTACAATTTCTTTTACGATCATAATGAGATCCTCGGGTCGCAGAATTCGATGCTTCTCGTCATTAGGACAATCCATCTCGAGTCTTTGGTTCAAGCGATAACGCCCCACTTTTCCAAAATCATAACGTTCAAAATTGAAAAACATAGCCTCTATCATCTGTTTGGCGTTTTCAACCGATGCCAAGTCGCCCGGCCTTATCCTCTTATACACTTCCATAAATCCCTCTCCCTGCGTTTTGGACGCGTCTTTATTGATCGTGGCTTCAATATGATTTATCTCACCCGTATTGACATCGGAAAATGTTTTTAACAATTCTTCATCGCTTGATATTCCGAAAGCGCGCAGCAGCGAAGTAATAGCCACTTTTCTTTTGCGATCAATCTTGACCCAAATGGCCCCGTCGAGATCCGTTTCCATCTCGAGCCAGGCTCCCCGGTTGGGAATAATTTTGGCTCCAAAAAGTTTTTGTCCCTTTTGGTATTCCATAGTGAAAAACACGCCCGGACTTCGAATAAGCTGGCTGACAACGACCCTTTCCACCCCGTTTATGATAAAGGTCCCCCGATCAGTCATGATCGGAAGATCCCCCAAATAGACTTCCTGCTCCTTCACTTCTCCTGTTTGTTTGTTGAGAAGACTCACTTTGGATCGGAGAGGCGCTTCGAATGAGATATTCTTGGACTTTGAGGTTTTCTCGTCATACTTCGACTCATCCAAATAATACTCGCCGAAAGAAAGCTCCAGATCTTTTCCGGTAAAATCCTTGATCGGATTTATCTCGTCCAGAAGCTCGCGCAGCCCCTCCCTGAGAAACCACTGGTATGAGTTCGTCTGCGCTTCGATGAGATTCGGCAAGGACACCATCGGCAAACGCTTAAAAAATTTCCTCTTATGAAGAGAGGATTGCGGGCTGAAAGACTCTTTCACCCCGAGAGTTTTAGGCCCTAAAGACATAAAAGACACGCCACCTAACCAATCTTTGCTTCGAAAATTTCTAGGAAGCAAATAATTTTGGACAAGTGGTTTTAGTTAAGAATATTTAAATTTGGATAGATAGATTATGCAAATTCCCCAGAACTTAATAGCGCGTCTAAATACTCTATCACAAGACCCTTTTTTTAGCAAATCCGATATTCTTTATCCTTGAAGCCCGTTTGCGGCTTGATCTGATTTTTTTTCCGATCATCAGGCTGTCAAGAGTGATTTTTGCTATCCGGAAACTGGTGTAGTTTTCGGGCACTTGACTCATTATCTTATATCCATAAATTTTGTCAAGTCCGATCTTGTTTTTTCGCAAAAGTTTGTCCAAATTGACAAGCAAAAAGCGCGAAAGAGAGTTCTCGTCTTCCCACTCAATACTATCTTTCTCCTTTTTCCCTTCAAAAAGAGAAAGTTTGATGCTATTGTCTTCGTTTATTGTGAGAATTATTTTCATCAGTCTTATTTTAACACAAATAGGAAATTTTCGAACTGCTATTTCAACTGCTTCTGATTGTATTCCCTCAACTTCTCTCTGACTATTTTTTCCATTTCCAAATGTGAAACAGATCCGACATTTTTCAAAATTTCCTTTTCATTCAAAACCAAAAATCCATCCAGTTTTTCAATCCAATCTTTCATCTACATCACCCGTTGTTCCACGCTTTGCAATTCAGCGAAAGACAAAAACTGCTCTACTAATAAATTCAACCTCTCGAGTTCCAGCTCCGCCAAATAGTTTTTCGCGATTTGCGCCTGCTCGCGCGTGATAATTTTTCCCTTCCAATTCGTAAGCCCCAAACTTTCTTTTTTGCTGTCGATTCTTTTGACGATTATTTCCGCCGCCGTGAGTCCGGTGATGGCAAAATGGAATTTGTTTTGAACCGTGGCGAAAAATTTCTGGGCATAGTCGGTTTTTGGGTTGTAGTCGACGCTGGTCGCGAAAACATCCCTCACTTTTTGATAGAAATTAGCTTCGGAAGTTCTGATTCTTCTGATCCGCTCTTCCCACTCTTCAAAATAGGTTTTCTTCACTCGGCCTTCGGACAGTCTTTCATCATCCATCGCAAAGCCTTTGACAATATATTCTTTCAATTTTTGCGTCGCCCAAATGCGAAATTGCGTGCCTCGCAAAGAATTAATTCTATATCCTACGGAAATTATGGCATCCAAGTTATAGTGCTTAACCTTGTAATTTTTGCCATCAGCCGCAGTTACCGAGTATTCCTCGGTAACTGAATTTTCGTTTAATTCAGCTTCATTAAAGACATTCTTCAAATGCAGACTTATATTGTCCGTAGTGCAATCAAAAAGCTCGGCCATTTGCTTTTGCGAAAGCCAGACTGTTTCCTGATTCAATTTCACTTCAATCTTGGTTTCTCCGTCTTCCGTGTTATAGAGAATTATTTTATTGTTTTGCTCTTTTTCCATCGTTTTGTTTTTCTTTTGTCGTTAATAAAAAATAGCACGTCCGAATGGCATACTATCACTATATCACTATCTTGACTCCTGTCAAGCATTTTCCTAACATTAAATGTTAGGAACGGTTAGAGAAGATGGAGACTAAAGTTCAAGAAAATAAAAATTAGGATGCCTTCCATCTGAAAAAGCATTTGCGATTCGATAAGTGATTCCGTTTTCATCAATCTGATGTTCCTTGTGTTGGTGTCCAGAGATCATCATTTTAACATTCTGATGAAACTCAATAGTTCTTTTGAAATCATTATAAATAGGGAAAAGACCATATCCGTTTCGATGATCGAATATCGGTTGGTGAGAGGCGATCAGAACATCCTTATTTGTGTTCAGAACGTAATTCAACCATCGCAGTTGAGCAGGACAGATTCCACCGGATGATTTTTCCGGACCGCAGTAATTCGTATCAAGGACAACAACTCTCGTATTTCCGACATCCTTTGTGAAATAATTCATTTTCATCCCGTCGTGATTCCCATTGACCGCAATGACTTTTATTCTTTTTTTCTTGAAAATATTGAGAACTTTCCTCCTGTATGATTTTTTGCTCTCGATAATATCTCCAGTAATAATAACATTTTTAATTCCTTTTACTCTGAATATCCTGATTGTTTTTTTCAGAAGAGACTGATACATATTCGGATAAACAATCCTGCTATCCATATTCACTTTGTCCTTTTCCTTCCCTGCATGAATATCAGAAATCCAACCGACAGTTTCGGCTCTCACTGGGAAAGCAAGCAGAAAAATGATGATAAATAAGATTTTGTTCATTTGTATACAAATAAGAGGTTTTTCCTAAAGTTTAACTTTAGGAATGGTTACTATCTTGACCTCTGTCAAGCATTTTTCCGCCAATATACCCCAACATTCAATGTTGGGGTGGGTTATTTTTAATTTGTTGGATTAAATGTAATGATAGATGACCGATTTATTTTGTATTTTTTGAATAATTTATCTTCTAAAAAACTACTTATCTTATATGCTTTATGTATCTTTTCCATTAGATCGTCGCGTAATTTATCTATGTCCTTTTGAGTAAGACCATCCTTCTTAAAGATATCGTGGGCGAGCTTATTTCTAATATCTCTTATTTCGTTAAACACACAGAACTCTGAAGAGTATATTTTTTTGGAACACAGCAAACGCTTATTTGCTAAATCAAATGAACGCTCCTTACTTTCATTCACTAACACGCCTTCAATAATTGATGAATGAATAAAAACATCGCGATATTGCTTTCTTAGATATTTATCGAACTGTTGAACTACCCAGTCATGATGACTTAGATTTTTAGACATTTCTTTTTTTATATTCTTTATAAACAAAATAACCAAAAAATACTACTATTCCTAAAGTTAAACTTTAGGAAATTTTACATCTGGAATATATCCTTGCTCTGAACAGTAGCTAATAGAATATTTATTTGCTTCTTCTTGACTGTCGAATTGCTTGTCTAGTGAATTTTTTTGAATTTCAGTTTCAGAACCATTATGTGTGATTTTCTTATAACTGGAAATCCATTTACCATTAGTCAGTTGATAGGAGTTTGGCTCAAAGAATGTTTGCATGTCGAATAAATTAAAAATAATTCAGCTTACGAATCGAATATTTTTTGTTGAGCTATCCGCAGAGCGTCGAAAAGTGGAAAGTAATTAAAGATTTTTATCCTTTCCTTCTTATATGATCAGAGATTTTACCCAATAATTCCGCAATAAAACCCAAAATTGCGCCTACTATTGCGCCTTTTCCGATGAGAAACCAATCAAATTTATTTCCTTTAAACAGATAGAAGATAGCAACTATAATTCCAATGATTATGCCAGCCGTTAAACCGCCCCAAACCGCATTTCGTTTTCGCCAAAAGACTATCAACAAAACAACTGCTACTACTCCAAAAATTATCCAAATGTTAACATTTGACATATTTTTTTGCAAAATTTTTATAGTTCATTCCCAATCCTTTTTTGACTGTCTTCGTATTTGCCAACTTTCCCATAAAACTTGACTGTTTTGCCGATACTAGGAACATGGAGTAAAAATGGACCATCAAGTTCATCTTTACCTTTATCAAGAATAGAAACTCCGTCATCAATTATCCAAGCGTCATCTTTTAATAATTGCTCATAAACAAAATTGGGATTTTTCGCGGCTTTGCGCCAAAATGACAAATTCCCATGTTTTATGTAAATAAAATAGAAGATTACAGCTAAAATAATTATCCAAATGATTATGCTCATATTTTTTATTATTACTTTATGAAATATTCAACACTCTTTTTATAAATCTTCGCAAACTTCTTAACTTCCAAAATATCAAGTCTATATTCTCCTGATTCAACTCTTGAAATATAAGATTGGGGGGGCGCTTAACTTTTTTAGCGACTTCGATTTGCCGAAGTCCGGCTTCCAACCTTGCTTTTCGCAATTTTTCGATAAACTTGGCGTATTCCTTTGTTTCTATCGCCTTGCCCATATACTATCAAGAATATATACGAAAAGCAAAAATACTGCTTTAAAAAGCAGTATTTTCGTTTTGGGCGGTTTGTTCCACCCGCAGAAGTTCAACCTCTACGATTTCAGAAACATCCTCGCCACTCTCAACTCTTCGTATGAAAATTCATCACCGAGGATTTCGCGGACGGGCGACAGGGCTGATCCGCCGGATTTTTGGAAGGCGCGCGCTATTTTTTCCATTTTCTTGGCCGGTGGACGCAAATAGTTGATATTGATTTCTTCTCCGGCACTGGTCAGCTTTTCGATATGCGATGTTATTGTCCCGGGAGTCATGCCTCTCGCTTTCGCCATTTTTTCAATGGACATTTTTTGCTGAACGAGTTTTTTGGTTTCCTCGTAGGTTGATCCCGCGCGGATCGCTCGGCGCGCCGTGGCTGGTTTTCCCGCCGGAATATTTTTTTCTTCGAGATTATTTTCCTTGGCATAGGTTCGGATGACCTCCGTGAATATTTTTCCGTATTGCTTCAGTTTTTCCTCGCCTACTCCGCTTATTTTGGAAAAGCTTTCTTCGCTTTGAGGCAAATACGATGCCATTTGAGTGAGAGCCAAATCGCCGAAGACGACAAAGGGCGGCACTCCTTTTTCGTCCGCTATCTTTTTGCGCAAAAGCCGCAACTGATCAAACAATTCTCGATCATAGTCAACTTCAAACGCAGTTCTTTTTCGAATCGCTTCGGCGCCGGATTCGGGCTTAGACAAAAGGATATTTTCCCTATTTTTGAGAAATTCCTTTCCTCGTTCGCCCAGTCCGAGAACCGGATACTCATCTCCCATTTTTGCGATCAATTTTTTGGAAACCAATTGGCCGATGATATTTCTCAATTCAACTTTCGAAAAATCGTCCGCAATACCGAATACCGACAATTTTTGATGGCCGCGTTCCGATATTTTTTTATTCTTCGCTCCCGTGAGCACATCGATGATATAGCTTGCGCCAAACCGTTCCCCCGTGCGGACAATCGCCGAAATAATTTTTTGGCTGATTACGGTCGCGTCGAATTCAACTTTTGGCGAAAGGCAAACATCGCACCCGCCGCATTTTTCCGATTCGTACTCCTCGCCGAAATAGGAAAGCAAATGACGGCGGCGGCACGCTGACAACTCGCAGTATTCAACCATCTGATTGAGTTTCTTGTATGCGTTGTCCCGTTCGCGCTCCTCCTCGATCTGCCGGATAAAAAATTGCTGCTTGATCGTATCCCCGAAAGAATAGAAAAGAACGCACCGGCTTGGAAGTCCGTCGCGTCCGGCCCGTCCCGTTTCTTGATAGTATCCTTCAATTGATTTTGGCAAATTATAGTGGACGACCAAGCGCACATCCGGCTTGTCGATTCCCATCCCGAAAGCGATCGTCGCCACGATGATTCGCGCTTCATCGCGAATGAATTTTTCTTGATTCTTTTTCCGTTTCCCGCTTTCAAGACCGGCATGATACGCCAAAGCGGAAAAGCCTTCCTCGCGAAGATCCGCCGCCAAATTTTCCGTGTTCTTTCGGGAAAAACAATAGATGATCACTGATTCGTTTTTGTGCGCTTGTAATATTCCAATCAGCTGGTCATAGGAATCTTTTTTGGGAAGCACCGCGTAGGAAAGATTCGGACGATTGAAACTGGAAATGAAAACCTTCGCTTGCCCAAGTGACAGTTGGCGAATTATATCCTCCCGCACTTTTTCCGTGGCGGTGGCCGTGAGCGCCATCACCGGAACACCCGGAAAAATATTTCGGAGTATTTTCAGATTTCTATAATCGGGACGGAAATCGTGGCCCCACTCGCTGATACAATGCGCTTCGTCAATGGCGATCAAGCTTATTTTCAACTCCGACAAAAAATTTTGAAAGCCGGGGTTCGCCAATCTTTCCGGGGCGGCGTAAAGAATTTTCAGCTCTCCCGTTCTCGCTTCCGTTTGTGTCCGGTCGATCTCCGCGGGACTCAAAGTGCTGTTAATAAACGCGGCCGGAATACCATTGGCTTTGAGAGCATCAACCTGGTCTTTCATGAGAGCGATAAGCGGCGACACGACCAGCGTCATTCCCGGCATCTTTAGCGCGGGAAGTTGATAGCAAAGCGACTTTCCCCCGCCGGTCGGCATAAGAACAAACGCGTCTTTTCCAAGAAGTGCCTGGCTGATAATTTCCTCCTGCAAAGGACGAAAACGATCAAAACCGAAACGATTTTTGAGAAGATTTAGCATAAAAAATCAATTTCGCTAAGGTTCAACCTTAGCGAAGCGCTATATAATTATTTTCCGCAATTCCATTATACCATCCGCCGCCAGAAACAAAAATGGCTTTTCGCAAGCACCAAAATAATCCGAAACCTACTCAATCACAATATTTTCTTCCAGCTTATTTTCTTTGTGCACCTTGATACCCAGCGCCGCTACCGCCCCCACAAGAAGAAAAATGGAAGCCACCGCGAAGACTGTTCCGTAGGCCGCGACTTGGGCTTTGAGGATGACGAGCCCCGCAAACTGTTTCATCACAAAAGGATTTTTGATGTTCACGAAGCTGTTCCGGGCGACGCTCAAAACATTCGAGTTTGTGGCATTGTTGAGAATAGTCGCGAAGATCGCGATCCCGAAAGCCCCGGCAATATTTCTGACCAAAGCCAAAACCGAGGAAGCGATGCCTATCTCCGCAGTGGGAACGATTGAAGCGATGATGTTCGTGCGCTGCGCCATTCCAAAACCGATCCCGAAAGCCATGATCGAAAGCGGGATAATGATGCTCAAGGGACCGGAACGCGCATCTAAAAAAGAAAAAAGAAAAAGTCCGACCGCGGCGACAAACGTGCTGGCCGCGATGACGTATCGAGGCTGAATTTTTCCCGTCAGGCTTCCTCCGAGAGGCGCGGCTAAGACTATCATAAAGGCCATGGGCATGAATAAAAAGCCGGTCTGCGTAGCGTCATATCCCAAAAACATTTGGGCAAAAATGGGAATGAGGAAAACTCCTCCTATCATCCCCATAAATACGATGAAATTGTTGGCTAGCGTGTTCACAAAGGCTCCGATTTTGAAAAACTTCAAATCAACAATGGGCTCGCTATGATTTTTTTCAATCTGAATAAATATATATCCGAAAATGAGAATGGCCGCGTAAGAAAAAAAGCTATTGAGAGAAAACCATCCCCATTCCAAGCCTTTGTCGAGAACCAGAACCAGCGCCGAGAGAGCTAAACCCAAAGTGATCGCCCCCCACCAGTCAAATTTCGCTGTCTTTTTTTCAGAAACGGATTCCTGGATAAAGGCCAAAGCCATAAAAAGGCCGATTATGCCTACTGGCAAATTGACCAAAAAAACGCTGCGCCAGCCAAAATTATCAATGAGCGGTCCGCCGATAAGCGGCCCGAAAACGGCCGCCGCCGCGAAAGACGCCGACCAGATACCAAGGGCCTGGGCTCTTTCTTTTCCTTCCCGGAACGTGACGGCCACAATCGCCATAGCGGTCGGATAATCCGCCGACACCGCGACCGCCTGAACAACCCTAAAGACTATCATCGAGCTGAAATTCCAAGATAGGCCCGCCAGGACCGAACCAAAAATAAATATGGAAAAACCTAAGATGTAGATTTTCTTTCTACCGATCGTGTCGCCCAGTTTCCCCCAGATAGGGACAAAGATAGCATTAGCCAGGATATAGGCGGTGGCAATCCATCCGGCGGATGAAACCGTGATATTGAATTCGCCGATTATTTTCGGCAGAGCCAGATTAACGATCGTCTGGTCCAGCCTCCCGAGAAACGTGCCCACGATGACCGTCAGCATGATTAACCAGCGGAAATTGTCAGGATTATCTTTTGCCCTTTTCAGTTTCTTTAGCATATTGGCTAGTCCTTATAGATCCAAGCTTTGGCCGACATGCCATTTTTAAGTTCCGGATAATCAGAAGCGCTGAAGCGGATTTTTACGTTGAATTCCTGCTGCTCGCGGGCGCTGGAAATATTAAATACTATGTCGGAGCTTCTGGCCGTGGGGCTGATTTCGTCAACGACCCCCGAATATTCTTTGGATCCAGAGGCGTCCACCGCGAAAACGGCTTTTTGCCCGACCTGGATATCGCTCAATCCTTTGTTCTCTTCCACCTTCGCGACAACCCGAAGATCTCCGGGATTTATCATACTCACAACCGCTTCTCCGGGCGAAAAATTTTTTCCGATATTATTTTTGACGGAAATGACAATCCCTTTGTTTTTTGTTTTCACGATATCATTTCCGATTTGGGCGACGGGCTCGTTTGCCTCGACATTGTCGCCGGATTTGACGAACAGCTTTTGCAAAGTTCCCCCGATGCGCGAAGACAGATCCGTTGCCGGAGCAACGAGCGATGATTTTTCGACATATATTCTGCTCTTCGATAAGGAAAGATAGCAGAGCGCCACCGCCCCGGCGACCAAAAAAGCCAAAAGGGCGAGGAGCATCAATCTATTCCTGCCGGAACTATTTTTGACCGCCAGTTTTTCGTTATTGTTGTTTTCCATATTTAATTTAATAAAGGCTTATTTATTCAGTTCAAAAATATTGTCCCCGACTGAAAGACCCGACACTACTTCGACTGTGTAGTCAGCTCCATATATGCCGGTTTGGATTTCTTTCTTTTCTCTTAAGCCGTTTTTTGATATATACACGAACTTCTTTCCTCCCTCCTCGAAAATGGCATCCCGAGGGATAAGCAGAACATCATTTTTCTTCTCGGCCGCGACAGACACGCTGGCGCCAACTCCCGAACGCAGATCAGAAACATTTTCCCGAAAATTGAGCGTTACTTTATAATTCGAAACATTGTTGATCAGCTCTTCTGTCGGGTCTATGGAATTTATTTCAGCGTCAAAAACGCGCCCCGATCCGTCATCCAAAGAAATTTGAGCGGAGTCGCCGCTATGTATATTCCGAACATCAATTTCAGAGGCAAAAGCTTCAACCTTGAACGAATCCCGGCTGGAAAGAGTGATTATGGGAGCATTGGACTGCGCCACTTCCCCTTCAATGACATCTTGCTTTGACACAACACCGTCAAAAGGAGCAGTGATAATGGTTTTGTCTATTTGCGCCCTGGCATTTTCAACATTGGAAAAAGCGGCCGCGACTTTTTCTTCCTGGGAAACAACTTGCGCTTCACTAGCCTCGATCTGCTTCCTTTGCGCTTTTTTGTCATCCGAATTGGCCGTAGCGCTTTTCTTCAAAGAATCGAGCTCGGCTTTTTCTTTCTTATAAAGTTCCTGATATTGGTCAAGATCGGCCTGAGAACTTTTCGCGAGATCCACGGATTGGTTGTATTGCGCCTTGAGATCAGCTGCGTTCGCGTAGGCCAAAACCGTTCCGGATTTCACGAAATCTCCGGCTTTCTGGGTGAGCTTCGTGATCTTTCCGCCTCTTTCAAATCCCAATTCGGCGTCGTTTTGAGGCGCGATTTTTCCGTCCAGATCGAGCAAGTGCTCGATATTCCCCCTTTCGACCTGAAAAGTCGAATAATCGGGACGCTTGGACATGTTCTGATAAAGAAAATTGGCCACAATTCCCCCGATCACTAAAACGGCAATCAGGCTTGCGCTAAAAATATTCCTATTCATTCCGGTTATGCGTTAATCATTAGTCCTTGAAATTTTTTCCAATATCTTGATCAAATTCTCCTTTTCGCTGGCGTTGAGCGGAGAAAGAACCTTCTTCATCCGGTCAGCGACCATCGTCATCCCCTGAGTGAATTTTTTTTCTCCGAAACTCGTAATGTTCATGCGAACAATTCTTCTGTCGTTGCCGTCACGGATTCTTTCCACCAGCTTAGCCTCGACCAGATGATTAATAAGAGAGGTCGCTGAAGGAGGGGCGACGGACAGATATTCCGCGATATCTTTCATCAGCGGCTTATTTTCTTTGATATAGCGCAGAGTCTCAAGTTTCACCCCCGAAATATTTTCCTGCCTTTCATTGCGATATTTTTCCTTGATCATGCGGCTTACCGAAAAAATGAGCGAGATCGCCCTGTTGGTTGTTTCTTCCCGGCTTTTTGCCATATTATTAGATATTATAATATTTAGATTACCTAATCATATAACCATGTCCGGATTCTGTCAATGGCAAACAGAAAAAGCAGGCCAGAAGCCTGCTCTCGCATTAATTTCGCAATATCTGCCCGCTTGCTACAGCATTCCCGTGTATAGTTTTTTATAATAAAAATCAACGTCCCGGATCCACTTGGACGCGCCCCGCCCGGTCTCCCCGGAACAGCTCCCCCCGCATTTCCAGACAAGCATTTTCCGCGGAGTGTCTATATTTTCAGCGACCAGGTTTTTTATCCGCTTTCCGACAACACTCACCGCCTGGGATCGGGACTTGAAACAGCTATATCCGGAGGCCGTTGTGTTTTCCCTTCCCCGATAGCCCCAGTAATTGAAACATTCCTTCCCGTTTTTTTTGGGCGTGCGCTTTCCCCAGTTGCTTTCTTTTTTAGCAATTGCGACCAGAAACGCCGCCACCTTTTTATCCTGCTTGGCGATATAGGGAGCCATTTTTTCAATCGGGTAATCGGAAACAACTTTGCCGATATTTTTTTCCAGTTTTGTCGGCACCCTCCGTTGGACTTGAGATATCGCTTCCGGATAAACTATATTCTGGCTTTCAAAGCAAAACGCGATAAAAAACAATGAAAAAGCGATTAAAAAACCAAAAAGAATATCTTCCGGAGTTTTGAGATATTTTTCCGTGATTTTTATTATTTTTTCTTTTTTATTTCCGCCTTCCTCGTTTCTGGAGGCGGTTCGGACAACTTTCTTTTTTCTCATAATGCTCTTTTTCGACTTTAAAACAGCAAAAAACGGGCTATCACCCGTCTTCGTTTCTTTCTTTTTCTGATTAAATTATAGCACACATTTCATCTCGAATCAATCACCTTTTGTTTTCAAGCATTGACATGATTTAGCAATTGATAATTGGCTCATTATGCAAAATTAAAATCCCATTTTTGGGGATTTTAATTCCTGCGCGCTCCTTTTATTCCGTCGCCGCACCATCGAATTCCGCTTCGTTGGCTTCAGCCTTTTCTTTGGTCGCGCGGACGATTCCGTCTTTGTGGTGCGCCGGTGAATAAATAGTGTAAAGCTTCAATTCTTCCGTTTCGGAAAGATTGA
Organism: Candidatus Moraniibacteriota bacterium; assembly: GCA_030679895.1. Lineage (GTDB taxonomy): Bacteria > Patescibacteriota > Minisyncoccia > Moranbacterales > UBA11712 > Fen-1326. Next base: position 76,132 of record JAUXSN010000047.1, read on the forward strand.
CGACATTATGCTGCGCTCCCGCCGGCACGACTATGGCTGATCCGTCGGTGACATCATATTCGTTGCCGTCAATGACGCATTTGCCCTGCCCTTTTTCAAAGCGGAAAAACTGGTCGTTTTCCGGGTGGACTTCCAAGCCGATTTCTTCTTTGGGCGCGAGATTCATCAGCACTAACTGGCTGTGTTTTCCGGTATAAAGCACTTTGCGGAAATTGCTGTTTTCCAAAGTGTCTTTTTCGATATTCGCATTGAATCCTTTCATTATTTTTTTTATTAAAAATTAGCTTCTTAATTGTATTACATAAAATAAAAAAAGAAAAATTCATTTCCCGTAAACATCGGCCAGACGCTATCAATGATTCCGCCTAACAACCTCGGATATTAGAAAATATTCAAGGACAACTTTCTTCCCACGTTCGCAGACATTTCTTTTTTTGTTCGCACCAGCTGTACCCGGCCGGGATGAGGCATCCGTGTTCGTCTTTTTGTCCTCCGATGGATTCGGGAGCGTTTTCTTTGTTTTCAGCTGACGGAGCCACGTCCACTGAGCTATTTTTGTCCTCATCGCTTCTCAATTTAACTACAACCGCGGCAGCGATAAGCAGCAGCGCCAAAACCGCGATAATGATAATTATTTTTTTCATAAGAGCTGATTAAAATTATAGCCTATCAAGACATCGAAGAATGTAGAGATATTGCCTATTCTCATTATACAGCATCCCAAAAAAACTTGTCCGCTTGTCATGGCGGGCGTAAAAAAGTCCGCATGCCCGGATTGCATTGTTTTAAGCGCTGTGCTAAATTGTTTTGACACTTTGAAAGTGTCTGGGTCTATCAAAGAAGCTGGCCGAATGTTTGGAAATCCGGAGGGAAAAAATGGATACTCAAAAAACTTTGAAAATTTTGTTTGTAGGTTTTGGACACGTCAGCCTTCTCATAAGGGAAGAAGCCCATGAGCACGGAGGGCATCTCGTCGAAACTGAATTTTCACCTGAAGAGGCGAGGGTACGCCTTTCCGAAAAAAATCACGCTTTCAACCTCTTGTCAAGTACCCCTTTTTTCGCCGGAATTCGAGCAATGAATCTATTTTCTAACATCGGATGTTAGGAAGTGGCCAGCCTCAACGGCTTGCGAGTAAAAGTCAACTATTTCATCGACAATTTTCCCAATTTGTGTTCTCCCTGAGCATTTCCAACCAACGGTATTTGGCTTTTGCGAAATACACCACAAGAACCTTACTGTCATTTGCCACTGACAACATCTTTTTGAAAAAATGCCTATTATGAATATTATTTTTCTTTGTTTCCCCGCCGTGGAGAATGTATTTGGTCATACTTATGCTTATCAATTTCTCCCCCGCCGGGATTTGAGGTTCCGGATTGCCCGCCAAGGTTCAACCTTATTTAAGCTTATTTCGCGCAAATAAATGCGGATTCAGTTCCAATGTTGGATATAAATTTTATGAAAAAGAAATAAGTGGGATTTATGTATGTCCAGTTTTTCACGATTTTAAATCCCGTCTTTTCAAGAAGCTTCATCATATCTTTATGGAGAAAAAGGCCAATATGATGTTCTTTTTTATCCGCATATCCGAAAACTTTTTTTCTGAATGAATTAAGATTAGGCGTATTGATATATAATATCCCCTCTCTTTTCAATGCCTTGAAAATGTTTTTCAGCGCCTTTTCAGGGTGCTCCAAGTGCTCTAGAACGTCGTTGCACGTGATTATATCAAAAGTTTCTTCGGGAAATGGCAGTTCGTCCTCTGCGTTAGCCACTATAAATTTCGCATCTGGCAGCTTTTGCCTCGCCACGCCTATTGCGTATTCTGACACATCAACCCCGAACTTTTCAAATGAATCTGGAAATCTTTGCAGTATGAAACCAAAGGCGCATCCGACGTCCAGCACCTTCCCTGCTCCAAGTTTTTTGATATAAGGTTTGAGCGGTTTGAAGATAGTGTCAAAATAAAATTTTGCGAAATTTCCATAGCCCAGCTTATAAAAGAATGATTTCTTGCCATCGAAATACTCTTTGTTATATATTTCTTTATAATTCATAGCTTGTAATTCTGCTAAGGCTAAGCCTTAGCGAAGGTTAGTTGTTACGTAACATGTTACGTAACACAGACTCGGGGAGGCTAGTTTTTTTAACATCTATTTTCCAACATTCGATGTTGGGAAGCGGCTAGAAAGGAACTACAGATATCCTAGCACTTCGTAAACAAGCCTCCAAAGCTGAAAGACTTCCGGCAAATATTCCTTGAAGAAACTTGCAAACGTCAGGGGAGGAAAAATTGGATTTACATGGGAGAAAATTTTTAGAAGGTAAAGCTGTGTTCGCGTCTTGTTCTTAAAAACATCATAAAGTTCAACCGACTGGCTAAAGGGAATGACATTGTCGTTGAGGCTGTGAACGACAAACAAATCAGCCGGAATGTTTTCAACTTGTTTTGCGGGATCGAGTTTCAAAATAAAATCTTTCAATTCCTGGGGAAGACTGTCGGTTAGTTCATTGACTCTTGCGGGATCGGTGTTCGTTATGAGATCAAAAATGGATTTTCCTTCGGCAGAAAGCCTGCCCGACATATCAGAAGTGTCTGCAGCCGGGTCGGCAATTTTAATTTGAGCAATTTGTTTTAAAAGTTCGGCATCTTCGCGATTCTTGATAAAATCGGCATAGTATCTCACAAAAAACCAGCGGCTTTGCGGATCCGGCTCAATGAAATAGTCCTTTCCCTGATAGAAGAAGTGGCCGGTGGTGCAAAAGCCAATCACCTCGCGAAGATCGTAGTAGCCTCCGAAACTGATCATGAATTTGGTCGGGATTTGGTTTTGCAGATTCGAAACGGCGATCATTGCCGGTCCCGAACCGATGCTGAATCCCAAGACGCCGATTTTCTCCGGCGCGATAATATCTTTGCGCTGGGAGATGTACTCGATGCTTTTTTCAATTTCCGAAATTGCTTTTGGATTAAGTTTGCCCGGACTCATATCAGGCAGTTGGGGGACCAAGACCGCAAAGCCCGCCCGAGAAAATGACCTGGCCAGGCTGTCCAAACGGGGGTCGTCTTTTCCCAGCTCGTTCACTCCGTGGACATAAACCAGTGCCGCTTGCTTCCCTTTCTTTTTTGGCCGATAGAGATTGGTTTCAATCTTTTCTCCGTTGAAATCAATTTCAGGGTGTTCGACAACTATATCTTTTCCTGCATAATCCAGCCATTTGGTTTTAGTTTGGGGAACAAGATCATGAATTACCAAAAGAGCCAGCAGTCCCCTTCGAACTTGGGGGAAAGAAAGCGCAACAAGCATTAAAACCAGGAAAATTATTGCAATTTTCTTCATAAACATCGCTTAGGCGAAGACCTGATCAAAGTTTGAACAATCTTCGCAGTTCTCCCTTTGCCTGCTCCAGAGTTTCTTTCCTTTCCGGATCAAGATTTTTTCCGGCGCGGTTGATATAAAAATTCAGCATTGACATCGCCGATTGAAACGGCGTTCCTTTCCGATGTATGCTCTCCTCGGCTGATCTTTTGAGGGATCTCGCAATTTTTTTCGGATCGTCCCAAGTGAAAACGCCTTTTTCCAAATCAAGAGCAGAGCTATGTCGGGTCACATAACGGGACCAGTATTTGCTTTTTGGTCTTTTCATCGGTTCTGGTTATTATGCCGGCCCAAATTTTACCGCCGGTTTAATTTCTTGGAAGGGAAACTATGGCAAAGTTTTGATTTTTAAGTTTATTTTGTTGTTTTTCAAATTTTTCTTTCCCCCGCCGGAATTTGAGCTCCGGGTTTTTATTCCTAAAGTTCAACTTTAGGAAATATTATGATAGACTTACCATTCTTTGGTATTAGAATGCTAACGGAAATGATTCTAAAACGTAATATATCCGCTTCCCTTTCTCGTATTTGCTCTCAAAAAGCTCCACAGATAATACCGGAACGCTGAAATTTATTTCTCTCTTTAATTCAAAATCCTGTTGAATCACGTCTCGGCTGCCTTTTTTTATTCTTCCCAATGTGATATGAGGAATATATTTTCTTCGTTTCTTATATACTTCGCCCAAACTTTTATCAAGTCTGCTTTTCAGAGTGTTAAGCTCTTGATCCTCTTTACCTGTAATCCACATAAGCCGCTTTGATTTTTCGCTCGGACCCGCTTCAACGCAAAAAAATTCCAATTCAAAGCTTTTCTGTTTCGAGGTGGCTTCCCGGATTGCATCGCGTAATTCCGGAATCTTTTCTTCCAGTGTAAAGCCGAGAAAATTTAACGTAATATGATAATTCTCTTTACGCGACCACGCAACTGGAAGTTTCTTAAGCTCTTTTTCAACGAAATGAAAAATGCGCTTTTTGATGTCATCCGGAATGGAAATTCCGACAAATATGCGCCTTTGCATATGGCTTTCCTTTCCCGGCTCACGCCGTTAATTTTTAATCTTAGGTTCAACATTAGCAAAGCTTAGCGAGGCTCGCTTAAATTTTCTTTGATTTTTTGATCAATTCCATTTTTTCAGATTTCTTCAGCTTTTTGATCCGGGCTTCTTCCCGAGAGGCCGAGGATTGATCTTTGAACTTTCGCGAATATACCAGCCTGACCGGCCGGCGGGCCGAAGTATATTTCGAGCCCAGCTTCGAGTCGTTATGCTCGGCAATTCTCCGTCCAAGATCCGTGGTGATCCCGGTGTATAAAGTTTTGTCAGCGCATTCAAGGATATATAAATAATACAGTTTTTTAATATTTGATTTTGGAGCGGGTTGAGCGCGCATTTTGGAAAAAAATTTTTCAGGATCGATGAAATTTTTGAAATTTTTGATCGCCACTTTTCCCCGGCTGATGTCGATATGCAGGTGCGGACCTTTTGTCAGTTTTCCGGTGTTTCCCGTCAGGCCCAAAATTGCTCCTTTTTTGTATCTCCCGACTTTCGAAAAACTCTTGAGATGCATGAACCGCAGGATGACTTTCCCATAGCGCGAATCAACGAGTGCGGCATGAACCGTATTTCCCCCTTCAGGAAAATTTCCAGCGACAACAATTTCGCAATCGTCCGGCGCATAGACCGCCGTCCCCTCGGGCACGATATAGTCCGCGCCGAGATGACGCGCGGAATAGAAAGTCTTTTCGCCGAATCTATATCCCCGCTTGATCCTATTCCAGTTTTTCAAAGGATACCGCATATTTTTTTAAGGCTAAGTCTTGGCGAATCTTGTTTGTTACATAACACATTTCTTACCTCATCCTACCAAAAACCCCTTTATTTTTCAAATATAAAGAGGCTGCCCAATTTGCCAATTAAGAAATGTATGCTAGATTAAACAAACGCAAAATTGCTCTTACAAAACCAAATATCAGGAGGCTCCCGGTGAAAGGACTAAGCCCGCAATGTGGTGGCTCTGCTCCTTTTGTTGAGGAGCAGTCAATTGGAATTCCGGAAAAGAGCGGCCATCCGAGAGTTCAAAAATATCCCGAGACAGACCAGGCGATGCTGCGACTCGCGGAGCTTCTCTGGACGGAAAATTTTTTTCGGAGGATATATCCCCTTTTGAAGAGCGAGATCGCTTTGCTGTATCATCCAAGAGTCCTGGTCAAGGGATTATACCTCCTCAATCCCCGTCAGAGAAATATGCTTCTTTTCTTCGAAAAAAGTGGCCGGGAGCTGGCGGCTGAGTTGAAAATTCATGAGGCTTCCGCCAGCGCGCTCCGGACACAGTCTTTCCGGCGTTTGGCTACTGCCATAAGCGATCAGAGGGCGTTTATTTTATCCCTTGGAGAGAGACTTGGCTCGCAGAGCGTGCCGATCAGTCTTCTCCCGGCTCGGCCAGCTTCAGTCAGAAGAAGCTGCGCTGAAAACAAGGGACGGCGCCTGGCAAGGATCTCGGCGGTTCTCCGCCCTGCGCTTGATTGGTTGCCAGCCAGTGAGGAACTTTCTTTTTTGGGGCCCGTTCGAAAAAAGCGCAAATGGCTGAGCAGGGTCATACTAGCCAAAGCTCCCCAGCTGAAACCCGAACAAGCGAATCAAAAAAAATTGGCTCAAGCCGTGAAAAATCCCGTTGATGGATGGAAAAGAGATTTTCTGCTGAACGAGCTCGGGATAAAGGCCTTAGTTTCCAAGGAGGATTGGAGAGAGGCCTTTCAGAGCTTGTCTGGATCCGAAAGAGATGTTGTGCGGTTTTGTCTTGCGAAGGGAAATAGTTTCACTGCTTTTTCCCGCGAAAAATATGGCACTCCGCCATATGCGCGTTCAACTTATCAAAGGGCGAAGCGCAAATTACAGGAGGCATTTTCAAATCCGTAATACGGATAACAGATTGAATAAAAAAACAGGCGGTATCCGCGAGGATAGCCGCCTTTTATTTTATATTATTTCCCAATTCATCAAATGTCGGATCCCGAAAATTATCCGGCATATTTCAAAAGTAGCCACACGGCTTTTTCAAATAAAAGAGGGACAGGCCATTTGGCCGGTCCCCGGAACTGTAAAGCTGATCGAAGAATTCGATCAATAAGACTGGAAAGATGAACCGTCAGAGGGTCTTCCGCCACTCTGATGAAGAGGCTGCTGTTCAGCAGCTAATTTCTGGGGCTGCTTTTCTTGAGCCGCCTTCCCACCGTCTTTACGGTCTGAATTTTCCGGCATACCGCCCGCCCTCCTTTGGCGCATAAGTCAGTTTCACAACTCTTCATTGAGCAGGTCATCGATGGCTTTTGCCGTTATGCCCGGGTGGAACAAAGTCGGGTTGTGATGATTCCCGGGAATTATATTCCACCCGATCTTTTCATCCGGTACGGCTTGTTGGATCAGGGCAAAGCTTCCCCACGGAGGGTAAACAGTGTCCCGGCCGCCGGAAAGAAAGATGATCCGCGAAGGTACCCTCTTCAGAGTTTCGAGGAGGCCTCCGCGGCAAATTTCCTGAAATTCAGCCCATCTCAGCCTCAATCTTCCCCACCAAGGGCTTTTTTGCGCCCCGCAGAAATTGATCAAGACTTCGAGATCGTCGTCCTGGCTTTCGGCTGAACGAGAATATTCCTTGCGTAGCCGGATGCCCGATGCCGCAAATCTCCATAGCAGGGCAATTTTTCCGAAGAAGCCAACCTCCTCGAGGCCCGAGGGATGAAGAAGCACGAGTTTTTCGCACACCTCCCTATTTATCCGGGCCGCCTCGGCCAAAACTTCCGCACCCATCGAATGGCCGATAAAATAAGCCTTATGGATTGCAAATGTCTGGAGAACCGCTAAAACAATACCGGAATGATGACTACAAAGATCTTTTCGCCAGTATCGCGGCGGCGGATTTTCCGATTCCCCGTAGCCCGGAAGGGATATGAGGATAACCCTGTAGCCTAGACAGGCCAGCGAAAAAGCCAGCGGCAGGATTCCTTCCCAGCCGGAACCCCAACCCGTCAGGAGAAGGATCGGCATGGATTTTTTCAGCGAAGGCTCGACTTCAACCGAGACATCCCGAAAATCAGTCCCTAAACTCATGCCGTCGGTATAGAACGGCAAATAATACTTCTTCTCAAGCCGTGTCAAGAATTCCTGGAGATGTTTCTTGAGTTGTGCTGCCATGGCGCCCCCTCCCAATTTTAGTTATTGGATTTTGAATTATTTTTTCTATTCGGATTTTAAATAACTGTGATTATTTTTTATATCAGGAAAACAAAAATTTTGCAAAAAAATATTGAAGGACAAAAAAACACGCCGCTGAAGCATGCTCTTTGTTTTCCATAATTTGGATCGTGCTTACGGCCAAAATTGAAACTTTTTCTCTCTGCCAAAAAACTTTTTGAGCGGGTGAAGGGAATCGAACCCTCGTCCTCAGGTTGGAAACCTGATGTAATAGCCACTATACAACACCCGCCTGTTAAGATTTTAAACTTATTGTAAATTGAATCTTCGAAATTGTAAATTTTGATTTTCGGGCTGCTGGGAATCGAACCCAGTCGACACGCTCCCAAAGCGTGCGTACTACCGGTATACGACAGCCCGATAACATAAATTTAAATTCTCCGCGGCTACCAAATACCCCTTGCGATACAAAAGCAAAGGGCATTCGGCATATCGAAAAATATTTTGAATATTCTTTTTTCTGCGGTTACATTGCTTCTGCCGCTGCTGCTTCCGGCTCGGCGCTTTTTTTCACCTGGCTTCTCACCGCTTCTTTCAATCGTTTTCCGGCGGTGAATTTGGGAGTGTTGACCGCCCCGATTGTTATCCTCTCCTTGGTCTGGGGATTAATCCCTTCCCGGGAGGCCCGATGAGTGACTTTGAAGGTCCCGAAGCCGGCGATTGTCACTTTTCGATCCTCGTGAAGAGCATCCATAATGACATCCACAATCGTATCCACGGTTATTTCGATTTCTTTTTTGGTTTGGCCGGTTTTCCCGGCGACCATTTCCACTAGAGCTTCTTTGTTTATGTCTGTTGCCATATTTCACCTCACCTTCTAGATTTACTCTTTGTTTAAAGCCTAAAAGTATTGTAGTATTTTTTTGAATTTTAGACAACGCGCGACAAAATTGTTATGTGTTTGCGGGCGGGCATGCTATCTGCTATGCGATAATTATCTAGCTATTTCGACCGCCCTTGTTTCGCGAAGAACATTCACTTTGATCTCGCCCGGGTATTTGAGCTCCTGTTCAATCTTGTCGGCAATGGTCCTGGCCAGTTTCAGCGCCCCCAAATCATCAATTTGATCGGGTTTCACGAAAACCCGAATTTCACGTCCGGCTTGGATCGCGTAGGATTTTTCCACTTCCGGAAAAGAAGTGGCGACATTTTCAAGGTCAGTGAGCCTTTTGATATAGTCTTCCAACGTGTCTTTTCGCGCTCCCGGACGGGAAGCCGACAAAGCGTCAGCCGCCGCGACAATCATGGATTCATTGCTTTCGAAAGGATAGTCTTCGTGATGGGATTTCATGGCGTCAATCACCGCTTTTTCTATCCCGAACTTTTTGAGAATGGTTATTCCGATTTCAATATGCGTCCCCTGGACTTCGTGATCAATCGCTTTCCCGATGTCATGCAAAAGTCCCGCTTTTTTTGCCAAACTCGCGTCCAACCCGAGTTCAGCCGCGAGAGCTCCGGAAAGATGAGCCACTTCCAAAGAATGCAGGAGAACATTCTGTCCGTAGCTGGTTCGAAAACGCAGCCGACCGAGAAGCTGGATCAACTTCGGATCAAGTCCGGCTATTCCGACGTCATAAGCCGCCGCTTCTCCGGCTTCCTTGATCTTGTTGTTCACTTCGGTTTTGGCAAAATTGACGGCTTCTTCGATGCGAGTCGGATGAATGCGTCCGTCCTCTATCAGCCTTTGAAGGGCTAATCTCGCGATTTCCCGGCGAACCGGATTAAATCCGGAAATAACAATGGCTTCCGGGGTATCATCAACAATGACTTCTATTCCCGTGAGTCTTTCAAGAGTTTTGATATTTCTTCCTTCGCGTCCGATGATCCTTCCTTTCAGCTCGTCCGAAGGAATAGCCACAGTGGAAGTCGTCGTCTCTGCCGCATGGCTTCCCGCATAACGCTGAAGGGCAATCGTCATGATGTTGCGCGCTTTCTTTTCAAGCTCTTCCCTTCCTTCCTGTTCCATTTTTTTCATTTGTCTCGCGACCAGATCTTTATTTTGCTCTTCCGCCAGCTGCAACAGAATTTTTTTGGCTTCTTCTTTCGAGAGTCCCGCAATTTTTTCAAGTCTTTTTAACTGCTCCTGCCTGGCATCTTCCGTTTCTTTTTTGATTTTTCTGATTTCTTCCGCCTTTTTAATAAGAAGATCTTTTCCGCGATCCAGTTCGTTCAGTTTTTTGTCCAAAGTTTCCTCCCGCGTCTCAAGTCTTTTTTCAAGCCGGAAGATCTGATCCTGCCGCTTTTTCTCCTCTTTTTTGGCTTCTTCAAGAACTTCGACCGCTTTATTTTTTGAATCCAACAAAATCGCCTGGGCTTGCGCTTCAGCGTCCGTTGTCATCTTATTTATTTTTCCCTCCGCGGTTCCTAACTGTTTCTTAGCAATCGATTGGCGGGCGAGATACCCCAGAAACGAACCGGCTACTAAACTTAAAACTCCAATAGCAAGAAGACCGAAACTTAATTCCATGTTTTTGATAGCTATTCAGTTGATAACACCTGTCCAGCATTTGAATTAATTTATAGTTCTTAATTCGCTTCTACTTCGACAATAATTTTAACCATTTTAATGTTATCAAGCGATGCTGTAAATTAACAATCACCGAAGATTATATTAAAACATCCTTCGTTTTTTGTCAAAATCGAATCGGATGTGCTAAAATTTAGCGGTATGGCAAAACCAACTTTTCTAATCGTTCTCGATGGATGGGGCATCAATCCGTCCTTTGAGGGAAACGCTATCGCACAAGCGAATACTCCCACAATAGACAAGCTGCAACGCTTCTATCCGCAGGCGCTTCTGCAGGCTTCCGGAATTTCCGTCGGTCTTCCCTGGGGGGAAGTGGGAAATTCGGAAGTCGGACATCTCACTTTGGGAGCCGGCCGGGTGATTTACCAGAGTTTGCCCCGCATCACTCTTTCCATTCAGAACGGAAGCTTCTTTAAGAATGACGCGCTTAACGCCGCGATTGAAAATGTTCAAAAGAACAAGAGCGCTCTTCATCTGATGGGACTGGCATCAAATGGCGGTGTTCACAGCTCGCTTAACCATCTTTACGCTCTTTTGGAGCTGACAAAAAACCATAAGTTGGAAAAGGTATTTCTTCATCTTTTCCTGGACGGACGAGATGCCCCTCCCCAATCCGGAATTAAGATAATTGATGACATAGAAATGCGCTTGAAAGATTATGCGAATGGCCGAATAGCCTCTCTTTGCGGAAGATATTACGCCATGGATCGGAATGATAACTGGGACCGTCTTGAAAAAGCTTATAATCTTCTTACGCAAGGCGCGGGAGTCAGAGAAAAAAATGCCAAAGAGGCGATTCAAAAATCATATAGGAATAATATAACTGATGAGTTTTTTGAGCCAACACTAATCGAAGATGAAAAAGGAGAAATAAACTTCATTGAGGAAAAAGATTCCCTTATTTTCTTCAACTTTCGGGAAGATCGGGCCCGCCAGCTGACCAAAGCCTTTACCCTTCCAACCTTCACCAAATTCAAGCGCCAAAAATACCTGTCTGATTTGGATTTCACCTGTATGATTCAATATGAAGATAATCTTCCCGTAAGAGTCGCTTTCCCTCCGGAAAAAGTGGGAAATTGTCTTGGTAAAATCATCAGCCAGCAGGGATTGCGCCAGCTTCGAATCGCCGAAACGGAGAAATACGCTCATGTCACCTACTTTTTTAACGGCGGAGAGGAAGATCCTTTTCCAAATGAGGATAGGATATTGATACCCTCGCAATCTGTTTCAACCTATGACAAAGCCCCTGAAATGAGCGCTTTTCCTATCACAGAAAAAGTGATCAGGGAGCTGGGAACCGGACAATATTCTTTTATTCTGATGAATTATGCTAATCCGGATATGGTCGGACACACCGGAAATCTCAAGGCCACTATTTCCGCCATTGAAGTTGTGGATCGGTGCCTGGGAAAATTGATACCCGAAGTTCTTAAACTGGGCGGAACTCTTTTTATTACCGCTGATCACGGAAATGCCGAAGAAGTGACTAATCCCCGCACTGAAGAAGTCGATACCGAACACTCAACTTTTCCTGTTCCTTTCATTCGCATTACTCCAAGCAATCAACGCCAAAAAGGAGAATCCAGAATAACAGCAGAAAGGACTAACGTGCGGGGCATCCTAAGCGATGTTGCCCCGACAATCTTGAGCTCCATGCAAATAAAAATCCCGCCGGAAATGACGGGGCAAGATCTTCTGGACATTCTAGCTTAAATAATTTTAGAGGTATCTTATAATAAGATCAAATTCTTCCTTTCTTTCCGGATGACAGGCTAGCTCGGTTTTTCCTTCCGGAAGATTCTTCGTGAATTCATCGATGTCTCCGACCCAATCAAGACTTACGAAATAATCCGAGGAAGAAATTTTTGAGCGAAAGAATTTTTTCCTACTTAGTCTACGCATATTTTTCAAAATCAAGTTTACGCTATTCAATCCTCCCAAAAAATCTTTCTTTCCGAAACGAATAAAGGGAATGCTATGTTTTTTCGCTAGCTCAAGCGCGACTTTAAAATAGGCAGGGAAAAAATGGGTGTGTTCGTGTGAACTTATCCCGTCCGGTGTCCGGCCGAAAATTTTTTCGAATTTTTCAATCTGTCCTTTCCATTCTCGGCTAACCATTTGCGTTCCGCTTCTGGGATTTTCCGGTACCGGCCAGTCACCCCAAAGATAGTTTACTAAAAAAACAATTGCCTGCCTCAAAGTGTTGTCTATGAGCAAATTTCTTCGCCTCTTTTGCCAAATCAACTCGAAATGAATATCCAGCTTCACGCCCGTAGCGAGAAGTTCTTCAGCCTCTTTTTCGCTGATATCGCCCTCGACCATCACCGATACCCGATCAAGCTTTCCCAGCCTGACCAGTCCTAAAATATTCTTATTGGCCAGCTCGCTTTTGCCGAAATCATCAGCGGATATGATCAACTTTTCCCTTTCTTTTTTTTCCAGCATAGCTTATCTTGTTTCCTTAATACTTCCAGGTTATTTTCTTTTCAGGTGCCAGCGGTGGGGGTCGAACCCACATGGAGCAAGCTCCACGACATTTTAAGTGTCGCACGTATGCCGATTCCGTCACGCTGGCATTTTTTTCTTCCTATTTCTTCCTCGATGAGTCGGTTGTAAACTATGACAGTTGGGGCAAAGCACCCGAAGATTCTCCAGCCGATTGTCACTACTTTCCCCGTTTATGTGATCTAATTCCAGTGGTAACCTTCCATCTTTTGATCTTTTATTCCAACCGCACATCTCACACTGTTGCGATTTTATTTTTTCGGCAAACAATCTTTTCTTCAATTTAAAACTTTGGAAATCGCTATTTCTCACCAAAATATCTTCCAGCTTTATAAGCGGCTTGCCGATACCTCGCAAGCCTTTGTTCCAACCTTGTCCGGTAAAATGTTTTGTGTCGACTTTATAAAACTTCAGATATTTCTTTAACTGGGCATAATTTCCTCCAGCCATTTTCAAATTCAACTCCCTCAAGACCTGTCTAAAGCTCTTTGATACTTTAACGGCTTGTCTTAATTGTTGTTCCGTCCAGCTTCTTTTTCTCATACGGCATACTAATTAGTATATACTATGTTATTAGTATACCATATAAAATTATCTCGGGCAATTCAATATTGAGGTCCGGAGCGGAGTTGAACCGCTTTACAGGGTTTTGCAGACCCTTGCCTAACCGTTCGGCCACCGGACCATATTGAGCCAACTGATAAAAAATTACCACCATTTAGGGTGACGGTCAACGATATGAATTCCGAATTAATAATTTAAATCAAAACAACGCTTCTTGTTTATTTTCTTCACTAAATCTATCGGCATCCATTTGAACTTCTTTTTTTATATTTTTCTCCTTTTCGATCGCTTTCAAAACTTTCGGGATTTTTTTGAAGTCTGTCTTGAGCGTTTCCCGAAGACTTCCTTGATAAAGCGCGGCGGCAGGATGATAAAGGGCATAGAATACTTGTTTTCCGATCCCGGTAATTTCGCGCCGAAGCGCCATCCCGTGCATTTGGGAAATTTTTTGGTTCGGCAAAAATCGCTCCATCGCGTGCCGGCCCAAAGTGACGATCAGTTTCGGCTTGATGGTCTTTATCTGCTCGAGGAGCCATGGCCAGCAAGCCTCCGCTTCCTCGGGCAATGGATCGCGATTTCCCGGCGGTCGGCATTTGACGATGTTTGCAATAAAAACATCTTCCCGCTTCATTTCAATCAGCCCAATCATTTCATCCAAAAATTTTCCCGCCGCTCCGACAAAGGGACGCCCGAGCTTATCTTCTTTTTCTCCCGGACCTTCGCCAATAAACATGATTTCCGCTTTTTCATTTCCTTCGCCCGGCACGACATTGAGACAAGTATCGCGAAGATGGCATTTTCGGCAAGCTTTCATTTCTTCCTCAAGTTTTTTGTATCGAGACATCTAAAATTATATAACTTATTTTATTCTATTTTCCATCCATCTCCGTCTTTTGCTAATTTTCCTTTTATCTCAAAACCGCTGGATAATCGATGTCCGCCGCCGCGCAAAAGCCGGGCAATTTCCGAAACATCAACATTTTTATACTCTTCGCTGCGTAGGCTGCCCTTGACCCGGCCTTTTCCTCTTTCTGACAAAACCAAAGAAAACTTCGTTCCGGAAACGGTGTTGAGAATTTCCGCCACTCCGGATATGTCTTCAGCGTCGCCATGAAGTTCTTCCAAATCCTGTTTGGTTACATAAGACATAATCGCTCCCGTCTTTGGATTGATTTCAGCCCTTTCCATCGCCCTTCCCCACAGCTTCAGGGTTTCAAGCCTTTTGTTTTTGAAAACAAGACGGATGATTTTTGAAATAGAGGCTCCTTTCCTCATCAGTTTGGCTGCTATCTCCATTACTTTGGGGGTAGTATTGGCGTGTTGAAAAATTCCCGTATCCCCCAATATCCCAAGCAAGAGAAATTCTGCCATTTTTCGGTTCAGCTCGATTCGATAAAAATCAAAAAAATCATAAAGTATCTCACAGACTGAAGAGTATTTTTCGTCGCTTACTGTTATGTCCGGTTTTATCTTTTTCATCCTCAAAGTCGTGTGGTGGTCGAGAAGAATTATCTTCTGATTTTCATTTTTTGAAGATACAATTTTTTCAAAGCCCCTTTCAACCGCGTCACATCCGATGATCAGGTCGAAACTGGAAAGTCTCAACTCTTCCGGGCCAGTCACATTTTCACCCGCCAAAAAATCCTTGAGATGCTGGGGAAGAGCGTTCGAGCAGGTTACTTTCACTTCTTTTCCTAGGAAGCTGGATATATATTCTTTCAGAGCAAACACCGATCCTATCGTATCCCCGTCCGGCGCCGAGTGAGCCACGAGCAAAACCCTCTGGCTTTTTTCCAGTTCGTTTTTTATTTCGGTAAATTCTTTGGCAAAAGGATAATTCATATGCAATGTGTCATTGTGAGTGAAGCGAAACAATTCCGTCTTTCTGCATTGCTTGGGCTTGCTTCGGTCGCTCTGCTCCCTCGCAATGACATATTTATTTGATTTCTTTCAATATTTTCTCTATCTTGTCTGCTTCGGCTTCCGTCTTGTCAGGGACAAATTCGATCCTGGGAAGCGGTCTCATATTGAGTTGTTTATTCAATTTTCCCTGGATAAAATATATTTTCTTGCCGAGTGCCCGGAGAGTTTCACCGAATTTTTTTTCCGGGAAAACACTGGCAAACACTCTAGCATAGCGCAGATCTCTGGAAGTGTCAACCTTCGAAATCGTTACAAAAACGCCGAGGGGAATATCGACCTCCTCGGCAATTATTTTGGCTAAAGTCTCTTTTATCAGTTCGTTGACACGGTCAACGCGTGAAAAAGTCATAAGCAATAAGATTAATGGTCCTCAATTACAAAATTTTCTTGACTACTTCCTCATGGAAACAAACAAGCACGTCTCCCTCTTTTATCTTTGTTTCCCCCAAAAAAGTGATTCCGCATTCAACACCTTCTTTCACTTCATCAACATTCACTTTGTTTTGTTGAAGATTGATAAGCTTCCCCCGCCCTAAAGATTTTTCCTCCCGCAAAACTTCAATATTTTCTTTGTTGGCCATCTTGCCGGAAGTTACTTTGCCGCCCACGATCATGTCCTTTTTGCCTGTCATGAAGACCGCCAGCACTTTGAGCTTCCCTAGGTCCGTGCGAACAATTTCTTCCCCCAGCATATCACTTAAGCGTTTCTTGATCTCATCAACCAGCTCATATATTACCCGATAAGTTTTTATCTCCACATTATTCATCTGAGCCAGCCTCTTGGCAACGGTGGTCGGTTGCGAATTGAAGCCGAAAACAACAGCTTTGGAGTTTTGCCCGAGCTTTACGTCGGATTCGGTGATATCTCCCACTCCCTGTTTGATATAATCAAGGCCGACTTCATCCGATTTTATAGTTCCCAGAATTTGTTCAATAGCTTCAAGGGAACCCTGCACGTCCGTCTTGAGGATTATGTTCAATTTTTTTATGTTCTCGTTCTCAATGGTTTTCATCATTTGCCGGGAATCAAATTTTTTCGTCTCGCCAAATCCCCCCGCTTGCATTTCTTTTTGTGCGACTTTCGCCGCCTTGAGATCCGTCACGCCCTGTAGGACATCGTTTACATTTGGCGCGCTGTTGAGTCCGATTACCGTTACCGGTGTGGAAGGGCCGGCTTCTTTCAGTTGTCTTCCCTTGAAGTCTTCAAGTCTTCTTACTCTTCCGACTATTGATCCTGCGGCAACGTCTTGCCCCTCTTTCAGCGTTCCTGTTCTCACAAGAACCGTGGCAATATTCCCTTTTTTCGGATCAAGACGCGATTCGATCACCACTCCGAGCGGCGGCCTTTTGTTATCCGCCCGCAAATCTTCAACTTCCGCGACTAGAAGAATCATATCAAGCAGTTCATCAATCCCGATATTCTGCTTGGCTGAAATTTCCGCTGAGACAACATTGCCTCCCCACTCTTCGATCATGATTTCCCGATCGGCCAGCTCCTGTTTCACCCTTTGCGGATTGGCGTTGGGTTTGTCAATTTTGTTGATGGCCACGACCATCGGAATTTTCTTTTCTTTGAGATATTGGATCACCTCTTCCGTCTGCGGACGCACCCCGTCATCAGCCGCGACGACCAAGATGGCAATATCGGCAAGGCTGACTCCGCGTTCACGCATCGACGAAAAAGCTTCATGTCCCGGCGTATCCACAAAAGTGATAATTTCGCCTTTTTTCTTCACCTGATATGCGCTGATGTGCTGGGTGATGCCTCCCGCTTCTTTTTCAACTACTGAAGTTTTGCGGATAGCATCAAGGAGAGTTGTTTTTCCATGATCAACGTGACCAAGAATGGTCACGACCGGCGGGCGATGTTGAAGATTTTTTCCTGATCCCTTCTCTTTTTTTAATATTTCATCAAGATTTTCAAGGGTCATCGCTCCCGAATCGCTTGTCTCAATATCTTTTTCCGTTTCAATCCCGAGATCCGAAGCAATCACAGCGGCGGTTTCAAAATCAATCTCATCGTTTATCGTCGCCAAGATTTTATTTTTCATCAGTTCTTTGATGACCTCCACAATCGGCAAACCCAAAAGCTCCGCAAAGCGCTTCACGGTTACAAGTGAGGGTATTTTTATTTTTTCCTTCACAATTTCTTCCATTATAAATAGTAGATACTTAATTTATGCATTTTTTCCTATTCCTTCCGCTCCTACTTCGGCCTTCTTGATCGCCTCGACTTCTTCATCCGTCAATGGATACTTCATTGCTTTTCCTTTTGATACAGGCTTGGCATAAACCCGGTTCCCCTCGCGGGAATGAAGACTGGAGAATACCACTCCCGAGCTCTCACCATCGAGGAGAGCAATTGAAAAACTTTGATTTCCGCCCAGATCCTTGAAAGGATTGAATCTCACCACACCGACTTTGTGTACCGACCGGCTGGCCAAATTGTGAATCTTATTGGATATTCCATAAAGATCCTGAATATCCCGATCAAGTTCTTTGATTCCTTTCACGTGACCCAAAATAATTTTTTCGAGATCCTCCGCGCCTTTTCCGGAAAAAAGCTGTTGCTGATTTTTGTTGATCCGGCTGATGCTGAAATGCAGGAATATATTCCAAACAAGGAGAAGAACCGCGACAATAACCGCGCCGATCACGCTGATCCCCAAATTGTTTTGGATGATCGAAGTTAAGCCATTCATAAAAGAAAAATAAGGATTTTTTATCCTTATCTTAAATTAGCACCGTTTTTCCTATATGTAAACCTTTACCGCGCTTTCAGCGGTTCGAGATCAGATCGGAATAAAATTTCACTTTTCCACCTGTGGAATCAATATCCGAAATTATTTTCCCAAGATATTCAGCGCCTCAAGCGCGCGGATTTTGACGTTTTGAGGAGCGTCAAATTTTTCAATTTCTTCCTTCGTAAACCATCTCAGATCATTTGTTTCGCCATCTTTCGGCTTCAGCTCAAACTTACTGGCAGACGCATAGTACGTAAAATCAATATGCTGATGAAAATCATTTATGTCCTGCAGCATTATATGTAGAGGCCGGATCAGATCCCTGGTTCCATCCATTTCTAGATTCTCATCAGGATTATACAAAACTATCTCGAGCCCCGCTTCTTCTTTCGCTTCACGTATTGCCGCTTCTTCCGGCAGTTCATCACGGTCAACATGACCCCCGATCGGAAGCCATTTCTTGAGACTTTTATGGAAATGCAATAGAACCTTGTTTTCGTGAACGATTGTGGTTGTGACAGTAAAGTGTCTTGTTATCTCCATATTATTTCAATTTATTTTCAAAAATCTTCCAAATGTTATCGTAAGTCATCTTTTTGATCAGCTCTTCGCTAACACCGATGCTCGGGAGATAATTTTCGACGAAATCTTTATACAAATAGAGCGAGGGATACCCGGACATATACGGCGGGAACATTTTTTCGCCGACTTGATGAGGCGCATGATCCGTCTCGATCCAATCTATTTTCCCTTCGAACAAATATTTTCTCAATCCTTCGACTGATTCTTTGCTCCTAAGCGGTGGATTCATCTTGTAGAGTAACCCATCAGGCCGCGTAAGCATTTCATCTGTCCATATGACATGATGCGGCGTTACTCCACAGGTTATTTTTATCTCCTTGCGCGCTTCTTCGATCAATTCCATCGATTCGGGACAAGAAACATGGCACACATGCAGTGTTCCCGAAAATCCGGTTTCTCTCACAAGCTCGATTTGGTCTTCAACTGATTCCGCCTCCGCTTCGTTAGGCCGGGATTGGGAATGCGTGAGCGGATTTTTGGGATCCCAGAGATCATTTTTCAAAAAACTTTCTTTTTCACAATGTACCGCGATTACACCTTCGTAGTTCAAGCTTTTTAGTATTGCGTAAACTTTCTTTTGGTCTTCTTTTTCCAACACCGTGAGATCGCCCACCGATTTTCCGGCGAACATTTTGAGGCCGATGACATTTTTATAATTTTCGTAGCACTTCACCGCTTCTCCGAGCTGGCCTTCGTCCGCCGTCACCCCGATCCAGATGTAATAGTCGCTAATTCTTTTTTTCGGAACAAGCTTCAAGCGCTTTTTGATATCCTTTTCGGTCGTGATCGGCGGATCAGTATTGGGCATATCAAAAATTTTTGTCACACCTTGAGCGCTCGCGACTTCCAGCGCGTGTTTGATGGTTTCTTTGTAAGATTGTTTGCCGTCGCGGCAATGGACATGAGGATCGATCATTTTTTTGAATTACGAATTATGAAGGATAAATGTTTATTGTCATTCCCGTGAAAGCGGGAATCCAGATTTTTAAATTTCATCAAAATTATCTATCGTAAATTTTGTCATTTTCGATCGTCTCTCTCATATCTTTCCCAGCCAAAATTTGCTTGAAGGCGATGAATTTTACCACCTCCTCTGTTCGGTTTTCAAAAGTGTGTGAAATATATCCCGGTTCGATCACATCACCTGTTTTCACGGTCTGCTCTTTTATTTTTCCGTTTTCTTTCCATCTCGCCACCAGCTCTCCTTCTATAATATATATCGTTTCCCAGATTTTCGCATGGTGGTGCCATTTCAAAATGGTTTTCGGCTGCTGCTCGTCATACTGAAATTCATATTCCGAAAAACCGTATATCCAGGCTTTGCGCCCTTCAGGACTGTCAAAAACTTTCGCATATTCGCGTGAAACAATTTTCATAGATTTATTTTTCATTCCAATCAGTCATTTTTCTTTTCGCCTTTTCGGTCGTGAACCCTTTTGGATAGCGTTCTTCCAATTTCGCTATATTCTCCCCAATCACGTCTTCAATGTCCCAGCCAAAGAAATTGCAAATGGCCGCCATATACCAAA
This sequence comes from Candidatus Moraniibacteriota bacterium, assembly GCA_030679895.1. GTDB lineage: Bacteria > Patescibacteriota > Minisyncoccia > Moranbacterales > UBA11712 > Fen-1326. Next base: position 96,133 of record JAUXSN010000047.1, read on the forward strand.
AAGTGTCACCAATGTTTTCGCGAATTCCTGAAGTTTGATCATTTCCATGCGCGAAAGTTTTTTTGATGCAGCTTGCCACATCTCCAGCTTCCCCCGAAATTCCCAGGCCCCAGGTCATTATTTCTTCGTTGGGGTTGTCGAATTTCTTGGAAACAATTTTCACGAATTTTTGATATTCTTCAAGATTAATTTTCTTTGGCATATATTTTAATTAACTTTTTGATGCGGAAGCGGGAGGATTCGAACCTCCGGTGCCATTTCTGACACGGCAGTTTTCGAAACTGCTGCTTTCGTCCACTCAGCCACGCTTCCATTTGGACCTGGGGAGAATCGAACTCCCGTCTCAGCAATGCGAATGCTGCGTACTACCACTATACTACAGGCCCATAAATAAATTTTATGTAATTTTCTTCAATCTGTCCGCTTCTTCCTGGAGCAGCTGGCTATCCTCGCCGTATTCTCCCGAATGCATGCTCGATCCTTCATAACTCGTCGCTTTATGGTCAATATGAATATTGACGTGGAAGCCAAAATCCACAATTCGACAAAAAAGATGAAATCTCGGAAAAGGCTGGTCAGTGAGGCGTCGCACAAAAGCCATCTCTTCCCCTTCTCTCTTTTGAAAAGCATACCCTGCCCGGCGGAAAAAATTCGCGACGCTTGCAGATGGATTTTCGATGATGAATTTCATATCAAATAGTCATTGATGAATGGACATTAAAATACTAGCTAATCTTTCGGATTATGTAAAACTCCGTCCCGCTAAGCGGGACGGAGTTTTACGAATATGTCAGGATTTGAAACTAACCTATTTTCTTTTCTTGGTAATCAAAGCCGCAACAGCCGCGCCAATCGCCGCTCCAATACCGGCCGATATGATCGCCGCTTTTTCCGGATTTTTTTTGACGTATTGTTCCACTTTCTTAGCCGCTTTGGCCATTTCAACCTTCGCTTTGGCAAGCTCCTTTTGCGCGAACACTTTCACATTCTTTTTCATCGCTTCCACTTTTTTCTTGGCCTCTTTTTTATTCATGGTATTTTTACTTTTTAATTATTATCAATCCAATGATTAAAGCAAAGAATCCGACCACCGCGTATCCGATTCCATTGCTGATTTTTACAAAATCGTTAATGAAAATTACAACCGCAATCAAGGCAAAGATAAATCCGATGAAAATCAGAAACATGCCGAGAACATGCTTCTGGATGGAAAGGTAAATATTATGAAGCTGGGTTTTGATCCTTTCAACGAATCCGCCGGCTAAATTCTTGGCAAATTCTCCCAAATAGCCTTCGATTTTTTCCTTCCAGTCTGTTCCGTGACTTTCTAAATTTTCGCTTTGTTTTTTCTCTGTCATATATTTATCTTACTTTTATATTATCGCATTTCCTGTTGTTTCTTGCAAACAACAGGAGAGAGGAAATCTTTATGAAATGGCTAATTTACCATATCAAGGGGATTAAAATTTTGCTCTTTCAATTTCAAGAGGGGATAAAATAATGGCTCCGGAAGTTCGTCCCAAGAAAACCAATCCCATTTCTCCCATTTTTCAGGTTCCATAATTTTGGGCTCACCTGAATCATAATCCGCAACCATGTGAATCGTCACTACATGCTTTCCTTCTGTTTCAGGAATATCATTCGTCACCGCTCCGAATCTGATATTTTTTATTTTTATTCCCGCTTCTTCCAGTGTTTCTCTTTTTGCGCACTTCTCCCAGTTTTCGCCAAATTCAAGCCATCCGCCTGGCGGGCTCCAGGTATTCTTCCCGTGTGAACCGATTCTTTTCCCCATCAAGATTTTTCCATTTCGCAAGATGTATACTCCAATGCCCACTCGGACTTGTTTTTCCATAAAGTTATTTAAATTGGTCGGGCTGGAGGGAGTCGAACCCTCTGTTTCACGAACCTTCACCCCGCACCAAAATTCGCTTTCGGGCTGCCGAGAATCGAACTCGGATTACACGAACCCGAATCGTGCGTAATGCCACTATACCACAGCCCGATATTTTTGGTGCGGGGCGCGTCGCGCGTGTTGCCGATACACTACAGCCCGTTATATTATTTCTTCCGAGACTTTTTTTAGTATTTCCACCGCTTTTTGATTATTTCTCAACTTTCCCAAATCGTCAATGATGCCATCCGCTTCTTTTTTGAGGGACAACTGCTTGCAAAGGAATATCTTGATCGTTTTATCGGACGGCTTTTTTTCAAAATACTTGGCGACAATAGCGTACCAATGTTCCAGAGTTTCATATGAAACAATCTGATCGCTAAGTTTTATTTTCAAGTTCGGAGGATTATTCAAAAGGTGGACAAGCTTTTCCCAATTACTATATTTTTCGTAGAGCAATTCATCTTCCAGCAGCCTTGCCGGAAGGCCTCCAAAATCTTCGGCGTATTTCAGCGAATAAAAATTATATTTATTCAAAATTTCGTTTCTTTTCATATCGCACCATATATGAAATTTCCATCCGGCTTCAAAAGGAGCGAGTCCGTTGAAGTCCAGATCAAGCGTCTCAAAATTATGGTGCGTCTGGGACCGGGAGATCTCCTTGGACATCCGCCGGATATCCGGAAACAAACTTCCCAAAATGAAACTGTCCGCCTCTTTCATCGGATGCCGGTCGAGATATTTTTTTGCGTAAACGATATGCGCGACTTGGGAAGCCATAAGCGGAAATTTCAAAATCTAAATTTCAAAAAAAATCCAAATGACTAAATGTCAAAACTTTTTGGATTTCTGATTTTGAGCTTAATTTGGCATTTGAACTTTTGTATTTGAATTTCGTTAAACTATTTCACCCAGTACTTATTTTTTATTTCCTTATCTTCCTCTTCTTTTTTCTCCTCAATTTTTTCTTTCGCCATTTCTCGCAGCTTCGGCAGATTTTCTTTTGACAATTCTTTCGCTCGCTTCAATAATATATTCTTTTTATTTTCCTCGGGATTTTCGATGACTTCCGAAAGCAAAACGTCCAGGATCGCGCCAAGCATCGGACCCGGTTGCAATTTCAGTTCTTTCATCAAATCATTTCCGTTCACTTTGAGCATCTTCACCGAAAGCGGGTCGCTCGAAATTTTGTCGACCATATATTTGAAGTGTCGGAGCTTATACGGAACGGCTTTCGGAACGCCCGAACCAAGCCGGTCGCCGACACGAAGGTCAATCAGGTCGTCAATGTTTTCCAGCCCCACTTTTCGTACCAACCGGCGCACGCTCGAAGCGCCCACTTCGTCGACGTTATAATAGAACATATGGTTGTCGACAAGCAGCCGGACTTTTTTGATAATTTCCGAAGAATATTTCAATCTCTTCAAGATTTTCTCGACCACCCGCGCGCCGACGTGGTCATGGTTATAGAATGTTGAGTAGGCGCCTTCGCCTCTTTTGGTTTCAGGCTTGGCGATATCGTGAAACAAAGTCGCAAGGCGCACTTCCAATTTTTCTGAAGGACAATTCTTGAGAGACAAAATGGAATGTTCATAGATGGTATAAATATGATGCCGGTTCTGCCCGACGCCGTATCCCTTTTCGAGTTCGGGAATAATATATTGAAGCAATTTCAATTCGCGCAGCAGTTCAATTCCCTCCGCCGCAAAGTCCGAAACCAAAATTTTGTTCAGCTCATCCTGAATTCGCTCAAGCGCGATGAATTTCAAATTTTTTGCGTTTTTCGCAATCGCTTTTTTTGTCTTCTCTTCGATCACAAACGGAATTCTCTCGCTCAATTTTCTCGGCCCCGTGGTTCTTTTGATATTTATATCACCGCCAAGCGTAACCGCAAACCGCACCGCCCGCATCATCCGCAAAGCGTCCTCATCAAACCGCTCATTCGCGTCCCCCACCGCACGAATTATTTTATTTTTCAAATCTTCCTGACCGCCGAATAAATCGATAATCTCATATCTGGGATTTTTCAAGATCCGACCTTGAGGAATTTCCCGATGAATAGTCGGGGAAGGAAAAGGTCGTACCTTAGAAAAATCTATCCGCAACGCTAGCGCATTGATCGTGAAATCCCTCCTCGACAAATCTTCTTCCAGCGTCTTCGCAAACTTCACCTCATCCGGCCGCCGCTTGTCCGAATATTTCGATTCAATACGATATGTCGTCACCTCAACAACACCAACTTCTGATTTCACACCAACGGTGCCGAATGCATTTTCATAAAAACTATCGGGAAACAATTTAGCAACTTCTTCCGGCTTCGCGTTCGTCGTCACGTCCCAATCCTTCGGTTCAACATCCATGAGAAGATCCCTCACGCACCCGCCCACAACAAAAGCCTCAAAACCAGCGGCTTCAAGTTTCTGGATAATTTCGATTATGGGTTTTGGAATTTTCTTGATCATAAATTTATCCTAGCACGACAAGATTTTATTTCAAATTTATTTGCTTATCTTCAGCCCATAGCCAATTGATTTCAAATATGCTTTTAAGCGTGCTATATATTTTTTCGCTTTCAATAATAAGCCCAATTTTTTCTTCAAAGGCTATGACGCCGATTTTATTTTTTCCGTAGAGATTTACCTCGACGCTAAACGGGAACTTTTCTGACGGAATTAGTCTTGTTCTTCGTAAAGATTTTTCGTCTTCCTCTTTGAAGCGGATGATGCGTGGATCATCGGGAGCCAGCGCCCGAACCCAAATCTTTCTTTTCACGCGCTCTGGCACATAGTAATCATACAAAAATTTCTCGTCGAATGATTCGATATATTTTTCCGAAATCCAGGCCAGCAATTCCTGATCTGGATAATTGAGAGTATCCATGTAGACATCTTTCAAGCCGCCTAGTCCTTCGTAAAATTTTATCTTGGGCTTTTTGTCGATGAAATTTGAAATCGACAAAAGTTCCGGCAAAATACTTTTGAGCGAAAGCATCTTTTCATTCAGCTCCTGCTCAAGTTTTCTTGGATCTTCAGCGAGATAGAGCGTGCTTTGCTTTTTAACGGTCGAACTGACGAGTCCTTTTTCTTTGAGCGTTTCAATTGCATTATACACAGTCGTTCGTTTCACGCCCGATTTCTTGGAGATTTTGGCGATATTCGCTTCACCAACCTCAAGAAGGCTCAAATACACTTGAGCTTCTTTATCATCCAGTCCTAGGTTTTCGAGTTCTTTTTCGAGCATAATGACGTCTTTTTGGTCATCATTTATAGTATATTATATAAGCCTTTAATTGTCAATATTGCAAATATTATGACTTTTCTATGGACATATTATCAATTTTGATATATAATACCCTGTTAAGCTGAAATTGGATTCCAGTAAAAGCTTGACGCAGAACCTTAAAAATCACGCTCGATCGAGCGCAAAAGGAGAAAAATAATGAATATTGAAGAAATCTTAGGCACTATTGAGGAAGTTTCGGTCAGTGATCGCGTAAAATTCTTTCGTAAGATTCGGGACCTTAACCTCAACCCGGACAAGCCCGGAAAAGTTCTTGAGGAGATGATGCAGGAAATCCCTGACAAAATAACTGAGCTAATCCGGAAAACTTCTTTCGCTCCGATAGCATTGATTGGCCGCGGACGGGCATTCGACCACGAGCTGGAAAATTTCCTCTTTTGCTTCGAAGAGGCGAATGTTTACCTGTATCCCACTGTTACTAAGGCGCTCTGGGACAAGCTACTAAATGAAACACCAGAGCGCAATCTTTACGGGCTGAAGTTTATTGCTCGCTATATCGAAACGCATCCCGATTGGGAAAAGTTCGCCCGTTTTATCTTCAATGATCTGTTTGACGGCCCTCGCCGGAACTGGGAAAGCCAAGATGCTGTTCTTAAAGGACTTGTATCCGTGAATGGCCTCTGGCCTCGTGCCATCATCCAAGCCATCGAGGAATTGCCGAATACGTCGAAACTCAGATGCTTAACACGGACAATCAGCGAAGAAGAGAAGGCGCGTCGTATCGTTGACCTTCAAGGAGAATGCGAAGAAATTGAGCGCCACGGGCTCGACTCCGGGAAAGAACTCTCCGTGGAGCAATCTCACATGGTAATCAACGAGATTAACAAATTGTTCTTTGGTTAGCCACTCTTTAGGGAAGTGTTTAATACAGCACTTCCTTTTTTCTTTTCACCTCACCCTAACCCTCTCCTTAAAAAAGGAGAGGAAATTTTTTATTGAAGAAGATTCGCGATCAGCGCAATATTTTTACCAACTATCCGGAATTTCCGGATAACTGAAAATATATTTTGCATCAGTTCAATTATGCAATTAATGCATACCGCTTTCCTACTTCTGAAAATTTCGAAATGAAAAAAGAGCCCAGTGGGCTCATATTATTATCAAAAAAATATTTTATTTTGTTTTGTTCAGAACAAAGTTCAGAAATTTTTCCGTCGCCTGAATCTTCGCCCATCTTTTGATGTATTTCCAATCAAGTTTTTTTTGAATCGCGATTATTGATTCAATATCCTCCAATTGGCGCGTGGACTTTGTCTTCTCATACCACTGCAATTTTATGAGAACAAGATCCTCAGGTGAACAAAAATACAATTTTTTTCCGGCGATTATTTTTGGAATTCTCCTCTTGATGCGAGATTTGTCAAACAGTTCATCTTTGAGTATCCAGAAATCCACTTTCACCCCGCTCGACGGATGGATGAAATTAAATTCCCCGCCTCTGGCGAGCGCGTCTTGAATCATTTTCTTGTCCACATATGAATCCTTGTCAATTTTTCGCAGCTCCTCAAAAATTTCATCCAACTTTTGAGGGACGAGTTCGATAACAATATCAATATCCGCTGTGAATCTGGGCCTGCCCCAAACAACCACGGCAATACCGCCGGTTATAATATAAGGGATTTTGAGTTTATTTAGCGTATTTCCTATGCGAAACAGCAGTTCTTCTTGTTCCATTTTGATTCAGTGTTTTATTTAATTTCTTGGCAAAAGAGAAAAATTTGCTAGCCAGTCGTATTTTTTTGCCAACCGGCATTTTTCTGAAAATATTGTCCTGAACTTCCTGCACAGTTTTTTCCTTAATTGTTGTTTTCATAATGCAAGTTTATCATATAATCGCATTGACTACATCCCCGTTCGCTTCATCGCCCCTTCAATCAACTTGTCGAGAAGCTCCGTGAAATTCATTCCGGCAAGCTTGGCCGCTTCGGGAGCCAGACTGGTAGGCGTCATACCGGGAATAGTATTGATGTCGGTAAAATAATATTCGTGCGTTTTTTCGCTCCAGAGAAAATCGATGCGGGCGAGATCATTGCATCCAATTGATTTGAAAGTGGAAACGGCGCAGCTCTTCAACTTCTCTTCATCATCTTTTGAAATTTCCGCCGGGCAGACGTGCTTTGATCCCCCATCTTCATACTTGGCTTTGTAGTCATAAAATTCCGAAATGAGCGGAATAATTTCCGTGACAGCCAAAACTTTCGGATCTTCATTCCCCATGACCGTCACCGTGAATTCCCTTCCTTTTATATACTGCTCCAAAATCACCTCGTCTCCGTGAGAAAAAGCGTCCCGAATCCCCTTTTCCAAATTTTCTTTTGTCTTCGCGAGAGATATTCCGACCGAAGAACCGAGTTCCGATGGTTTCACCATCATGGGAAGAGATAATTTTTCCATTATATCGTCGAGATTATAGTTTTCTCCTTTATTGATCACAATATCTTCAGGTATCGGCACCCCAAACTTTGCGGCAATGATTTTTGCTTTCGGCTTGTTCATCCCGATCGCATGCGCAAGCACTCCTGAAAAAACATACGGCATGCCAAGCATATCGAGCATTCCCTGCAATCGACCATCTTCCCCGTATGGCCCATGAAGAATCGGAAAGACCAAATCGATTTTTTCTTTGAGTTCTCCTTCAGTATAATTTGAAATGCTTTTTTCGGAATCTTTGATAGTCACCAGTTTTTGTGAATCATCAAGACTGATCGCGCCTTCTTTCCCGATTTTATCCTCATTCATTTTCATGTATTCCGCCCCCTTATTCCCAATCAGCCAATTTCCGCCCTTCGTGATCGCAATCGGAATCACATTATATTTTTCCTTATCCAAATTCTTCATAACTCCCCTTGCGGACGAAAGCGAAACTTCGTGCTCCCCGGATTTTCCGCCGAAAATAACGGCGAGATTGATTTTTTTGTTCATAAATTTATAATTATTTCTTATTTAAACATATTCTACTAATAAAAGTGATCTCCACAATGGCCGTTCTAACGAAGCCTGTATTTTAATTTTTATCCGAAATATTTTTTAAATGCAACATATTCTTCCTTGCGCCAAAAATCTTTCTCCTTAAATTTAAATTTTTTTACATCAATCCATTTATATTCACTATGCTCGGATGATAACTTGATTCCTCCGGACAAATATTCGGCTAGATAAACAGTAATAAAAACATATATATTTTTATTTTTAATATATCTTCGGAATTGAAAAATTGGATTACCCAATTTATATCTTAAGTCACTCCCCAGTTCTTCCTTAACTTCTCTCTCTAATATCTTTTCAAGCGGCACAAGATGTTCATCATCATCTATTCTGCCTCCGGGCAAATCATACTTATTCCCCGGCGAATCAATAAGAAACAAGTATTTCTCACCACGCTTGAGGAGAATTTTCATTGCGACATTATAAGTCGCATATACTTTCTTTGCTATTTTGTTAATCGGCGCCATAAAATATTTTTACCAGCTTCGGCAAATCTTCTTTTGTCTTTTCTCCTTCTACAATTCTTTTCAGCAATTCTTTCGGCGTCAGCCAAAAATATTCAAAATAATCATTTTTGTTATAATCGGGCGCTTCATCTGATCTTATCTCATAAACTTTCATAAAAGAAGAGACCCCATTTTTTTGTGGCGTTAAACTGCCAAGATATCGACACGATATTTTTTCAATGTCGATGTTAACTTCATCCCTCAATTCATGTTTCAATGCATCTTCGTACGACTCCCCGCTTCCAACATGCCCGCCAACACTCATGTCAAGACAAAGGGGAAATATTTTTTTACTCGCAATTCTTCTGGGAATCCAAATCTCGCCTTTCGAATTTATAATAAAGACATTTATTACTCTATAATTAGAAATATTTTCAGAGTATATTTCCGAACGTAATTTCTTTCCGATTACATTGTCATTATCATCTACTAAGTCCAAAAATTCATCGACAGAAGCCATAGCTCTTGCGTTATAATTATTTTCTGGTGCCCTTGGAGGGAATCGAACCCCCATTTTTCCCTTAGGACGGGATAGCTCTATCCATTGAGCTACAAGGGCAAACTTTAAATTTTCAATTTCTAATTTTCAATTTTCAATCAATTTTTAATGACTGAATTTCCAATTAACTTTAAGTAGCACTTCAAAGTTATCTTCTCCCGCCGATTTTACTTGAAATTCATATCCACACTTTTTACAAATATATTCAATCACATACTTATCCCCTTTCTTATCAACATGAACCGGTTCCATCATTCCTCCACACTCCGCCGCGCGGTCGCCCGGATTCACATCCACGTGACGCCCCCAAAGACAAACGGGGCAATGGTCCGTGTATCCATTACCTTTCACTTCTGCCCCGCACTTTTCGCAAGTAAAGTTCTCGATTCTCCGTTGGAATTTTTTAGATTGCATTTGTGGACCCACGGGGAATCGAACCCCGGTCCGATCCATGCCATGGATCTGTTCTACCATTATACTATGGGCCCATGCACTCCCTTATACTATTTCTAAAAATGCTTTCGGTCAATGAAAAGTTTGTGCTAAACTCATTATATGAGAAATGGTTTCACAAGAAAAACAAGCTGGCTTTGGCAAAACACAGAGAAAATCCTGATTATTCTGTTTTTGGCGACTTTTACCTTGAATATCCGCAAAGTCTTTTTGACGCCTTATTCTTTCTTAAACGGAACATTCAATGAATATCTGACCATGAGCTTCAGCTGGGCAGATGCGCTGATGATCGCCACGATTATTATTTATACTATAAAATATATAATATGTCAATCGAAATCCGGTTCATCAAGCTTACATGAAACATCTCAAGGAAATACTACAAAAGAAAATAATAAAGGATATTTGTCAAGTGTAATACACTGTATTACGAATGCTTCATGTGAAACATACTTTCTATTGCTTTTTATCGCTTGGTGCTTTATATCCATAATTTGGTCGCCTTATAAGCCAATCGCTGTTTATAGGTGCTTAACTTTGCTAGAAATCTTACTATTCTTTTTTATCGCGTACAAAAATTTAGTCGCCAACAGTCGTTTTTTAAGGATTTCTTTTGTTGCCTTAATAGCAAATGGCTTCATTCAAGCTATAATTGGCATCCTCCAGTTCATTTACGGTCATTCGCTCGGTTTGCGCTTGTTTGGCGAGAGCATCGTTTCACGTGAAACGCCGGGAGTGGCGAAACTTGTCATTGATGGCGAGAAGCATATTCGGGCTTATGGAACATTCCCTCACCCGAACATTTTGGCCGGATTTTTGATTATCCCTTTAATCATGATTCTGATTAGCTTACTTAATAGATGGCAACCAAAGCTCTTCTTCAATTCAGCATCTTCAGAAGAAACAAATCAGTCAAAACTTGTTTCACGTGCAACAAGTTTGAATCAAATTCCAGCCTCCTTAATTCTGGTTTTTCTTTTTATTATAGGATTAGGTTTTATCCTGGCTTTCTCAAGATCGGCTTTCTTGGGTCTTTTTGCGGCCTTGCTGTTTATCTTATACAGTTTTATACGAAATTTAAAATGCAAGAAACAAATTTCAATAGTTCTTCTATTTATAATAATTGCTTCGGTCGGATCCATTTATTTTGTGAACCGCAATACTTCGTTATTTTCGGATCAGTCGATGAGAGAAAGAGCCTCTTATGCAAATGTTGCACGTGAAACAATTTCCGCCCATCCGTTGGCCGGAATTGGAATAGGGCAATTTGCTTTAGAAGAATATAGCGAAAATCCTAACCTAGAAGGTTGGCAATACCAACCGGTCCATAATGTTTATTTATTACTTGCCAGTGAACTCGGCATAGCGGGTTTAGTCCTGTTTTTAATTTTTATGGCAACTTTATTTCTTGGAGAGGGGAGGGGAGGAAAAGATGATTATAGATTGACATATTATTCTTTTTGTTGTATTATACTTCCCTTCTTGGTCATAGCACTCTTCGACCACTATTTTTGGGATATCAAGACGGGCACCATAATATTTTCTTTGATAATAACCTTCATCCTTCTCCGCAATCGAAATCTGGTGATAAATTAATCCGAAAATAGATGGGTATTTCTAATTAGACAAGTTAAGTTAGACAATTTTTTTTTAGCTGTTATAATTACAAATACAAACCCCGTTCAAACATTAGCGAGGGTCAAAACAAATACGAATAGAAATTAAATTTGGGATTTTGACTCAAGCAAGTTTATTGCGGGGTATTAGTTTGCTTTTTTTCTAACAACTAAAAAATATAAAATGAAAATTAATTTGAAAAGAGCAGGAGAGGCGATGCCCGCCGGAAGGCAAGGCGCCCCGTACACAGACCGAAGAGATATGGAACGGAGAGAAATGGCAAGCAGGCCTGCTACCGCATCGGAACCTAAAAAAGACACCCGCGTGCCAAAAATAATTGATTGGATAATTGCCGGCGCTGTCTATCTCTTGGCTTTTTTGGTACCGATATTTTTTCTCCCAATAGTCCCCAGTATTCTTGAGCTCAATAAGCAAATACTAATTGTTGTCCTCGGAGGAATTGCGTTTCTTGCCTGGGTCGGAAAATTGGCATGGGAGGGGAAAATACGGGTGAAAAAGAACTTTCTTCTTATTCCCGTTCTTTTGCTTCTTCTTATTTTAGCTTTCAACACTATTTTCTCCGTTTACCGCGACCAAAGCATGTGGGGAAGTTTTGGTACCGAGAGCATGTCTCTCGTGACTCTCATCGCCCTGATCGCGGTTTTCCTGGTCATCACGAATAATTTTAGCACCAGAAGAAAAATCAACGCGCTTGTTCTTATTGTCATTGGATCATCCGCTTTGGCTAATATCTACGCCATATTTCAAATTTTTGGAAAATTTATTTTCAAAAATCCAGCCACTGCCCAAAATTCCTTTAACACCATCGGCTCTGTTTACGCTCTGGCAATTTACTTAGGCGCTATTCTTATCCTTTCCGTGGCTATGCTTCTTGAAAAGCAGTCGATGCCCATAAAAATCGCTCTGATTATTTTTTCGCTGCTTTTCGTTTTCACTCTTATAGTGGTCAACTTCTCAACAGCTTTGATAATCTTCCTGGTTGGCATGGCTGTCCTTTTGGGGCTTTCCATCATCACAAGCGGCAGTGAAGAAAAAAATCGGGCTCTTATCTTTCCAATGGTCGTTTTGACTTTAATCCTTCTTGCCGCTCTTATCGGCAAGCGCGGCTCGATTGTTGGTGTGCAACTTCCGGTAGAAGTTGGCCTTTCCTCCAGTGCTTCCTATGATGTTATGAAGGGTACCTGGAAAGACAAATTTTTGCTTGGTTCCGGTTTGTCATCCTATGATTTGGCCTACCTCAAGAGCAAGCCGAGTGAAATTAATCTTACTAACTTTTGGTCGGTGAAGTTTAACGAGGCCAGCAGCCGTTTTTTCACTCTGGCGACTACCACCGGATTTCTTGGAGCGGCCGCTTTTCTTTTCTTGATCGGTTCAATTTTGGTTTATATTTTTTCCTCTTTTGTAAAGATTTTTGGACGAAGCGAAGAAGGAGCGTACACTCTTATCGGCCTTACGGCTATGTGGATTTATCTTACTCTGGTTTATTTCCTCTACCCGTCAAATATCACAGTCGACTTTATGTGGTGGATCGCAACGGCCTCCATAGTAGTTCTGACATCCATAGTTTTTCACAAAAAGGAAGAAATCATCAGTGAGACTTCATCTCCGCGCGTTTCTTTGATCCTGTCTTTTATTTTTGTTCTAATAATCGTAGGATTTATTTCTCTTATTTTTCTTGAGGGACAAAGATATGTTGCCGCCACGGCTTATAATAAAGCTCTTGCCAGCGATACCGAGGGCGCTCAAGTTGATGAGCTGGTCAACAAATTGTCTCGCGTGATTAGCTTAGACCCCAGCCGGGATCTTTATCATCGCAACCTGTCTGTCGCGCTCTTTGCCACTCTTAACGATCGCATTTCTAAAAAAGGAATCGGCAATCTGTCGGAAAATGATCGGGCGGAAATCAGCAATTTTTATTTCGCCGCGGAAGATGAGGCTCGGACGGCGATTAATTTGAATCCCAGGAATTCTGATAATCTTGTTCAGCTCGCCCAAATCAACCAAAACGTAATCGGATCAAAAGACGGCGCGGATGAGGCGGCTCGCAATAACTATATGGAATCTTTGAAATATGACCCGAAAAATCCTTCTACCTATTACCAGATTGGACAGATTTATCTCATGATGGCTGATCTTGAAAGCGCGAAGAGCGCCAGCCAGCAGCAAGGATCCAATAAGAGCCCCCAGCTCTCTGATAAGGCAAAGGAATACACCGCTTCCGCTCAACAGAATTTTGAAAAAGGGGTGGAGCTTAAAAACAATTATATTCCCGCCCAGTTTATGATAGCGGTATGCCTCGACAGGCTTGGCAAGATTAATGAAGCCATCGCCAAGTTGGAAGAAAGCAAGAAAATGAATTCGCAGGATGTGGGGATAGTCTTCCAGCTGGGAGTCTTCTATTATAAAGCCGAAAAATATGATGAGGCTCGCAATGAGTTTGAACAAGCGATAAAATTGGCTGAAAATTATTCCAACGCCCGTTATTTTCTCGGGCTCATCTATGATAAGCAGGGAAATAAACAAAAGGCTCTGGAACAATTTAAAAAAGTATCGGAGCTCAATCCGGATAACGAAGATATCAAGAAGATTGTTTCCAATCTTGAAGCCGGCAAAAGCGCTCTTTCCGGACTTCAGGAAGATGCGATTGACCAGAATACCGGGGAACAATCAGGGGAAAACCAGCCTTCTGTTCAACGGGATCAAGCGCCCGTTCCGCCGGAAACTCCCATAGGCCCTTCGGCTCCATAAAAAAATCAGCAGAAGAAACCAAAAACTCCCCTGTCAAAAGCAGGGGAGTTTTATTTTTCTTATTTGACAGATTTTTATTTATTGATTAATATGTTTATAGAATTTTTCTGAAGCGATTTGAGATGTCCGAGAGATCGGACATTTTAATTTAAATTTTGAATTTATTATTATGGCGAAAAAAAAGAAATTGAAATCCCAATCCGAGGATGCTCAAGCCGGGCGTTTGGGGCAATTCGGAAGCGCGATCGCGCAAATTTGCGAAGAAAAAGGAATCTCGAAAGAAAAAGTGGTTGAGGCTATTGAATCGGCTCTTTCCGCCGCCTATAAAAAAGATTACGGCCGGCGCGGCCAGCACATCCGAGCCCAGTTCAATGAAATCACGGGGAGCGCTGATTTTTATCTGGTAAAAGAAGTCGTCGATGAGACAACCCGCGTTTTTGAAACCGAAGAGGAAAAACTTGCCCGCCAGAATGAATCCTTGAGCCAGGCTGGCGGAGAAGATAAAAATAAAGGAAAGGAAAAACCGGAAGAAAAAAAGGTTGCGGTTAAAGAAGAGAAAATCGGCGAAGATCAAATAAAGATTCCGCGTTATAATCCTGAAAGAGATCTTACGCTGGAAGAGGCGAAGGAATCCAGGCCGGACGCCAAAGTTGGAGACGTTATCGAAGAAAAGATGGAGCCAAAAAATGATTATGGCCGGGTAGCCGCCCAAACCGCGAAACAAGTTATCATCCAAAAGATCAGAGAAGCGGAACGCGATGCCATGTATGACGAATATAAACAAAAAGAAGGCGAGGTTTTGAGCGGTATTATCCAGAGAATTGAAGGCCGCAATATTTTTATTGATCTCGGAAAATCCACTGGAGTTTTATTTCCCTCCGAACAAGTCGACGGTGAAAGATACCGGCTGGGCCAACGGCTCAAAGTATATATAATGAAAGTGGAAGCTGATCCGAAAGGACCCGGGATCATTCTCTCCCGAACGCACCCGGCGCTGGTCCAAAAACTTTTTGAAATTGAAGTTCCTGAAATTTTTGCCGGCACGGTTGAGATAAAAGCTATGGCTCGGGAAGCCGGTTCGCGCGTCAAGATCGCCGCTTCTTCCACTGAAGAGGGGATTGACCCCATTGGATCATGCGTAGGCCAAAAAGGAACCCGCGTCCAGGCCGTCATTGACGAGCTGGGCGGAGAAAAAATTGATATCATCGAATGGAATGAAGACGCGGCAAAGTTTATTTCGAACGCTCTTTCTCCGGCCAAAGTTTTGGGTGTTGAGATAAACGAATCAAAAAAAGAAGCCCGTGTATCCGTGCCATCTGATCAATTGTCGCTTGCCATCGGAAAACAGGGACAAAATGTGAGGCTGGCTGCCAAACTTACCGGCTGGAGAATTGATGTCGTTTCCGGAGAAACGAAAGCGGAGGAAACGAAAAAGGCAGAAGAGAAGAAAGAACCCGTCGAAAGTGCTGAAGAAGCAGAAAAGGAAGACAAAACGAAAAAAGAAAAGAAGAAAAAGGAAGAAAAGGAATAAACCATTAATATTTAATACAAAAAAATATTCATCCCGTTAGACGTTACTTCTTTGATATTTCAAGAATCAATGTTAGCGGGAATCGTATTTCAAAAAGTAATTATTAATAAAAAAATATATGTCTAACGGGATGAATCTATGGCACGACGTTTCTCTCGGAGACAACGCTCCCGAAGAATTCAACGTAATCGTTGAAAATCCTAGGGGATCAAAGAATAAATATGAAATAGACAAAGAAACGGGACTTATCAAATTAGACCGGGCGATGAAAACAGCCCAGGATTTTCCTTTTGATTATGGATTTGCTCCGCAGACGCTTTGGGAAGATGACGACGCGCTTGATGTCGTTATTTTAGCCACTTATCCCATTCATCCGGGCATACTGCTCAAGGTTAGGCCGGTAGCAATTATGCATATGACGGATAGCGGCGATTCTGATGATAAGATAATTGCCGTTCCCGTTAAGGATCCGCGCTGGGAAAATGTTAAAGACCTGGGCGATATTAATCCGTACACCCTAAAAGAGTTTAAGCACTTCTTTGAAACTTATAAATCGATTGAGGACAAAGTCGTTATTATCAATGGCATAGAAGGCAAGGATAAAGCGTTTGAAGCAATAAATAAAAGCGTTGAATTGTATAAGAATAAATTCAAGAAATAATGGAAATAAAGAAACTTCCAAAATCACAGATTGAAATTCAAATCTCCGTTCCGGCCGCGGAACTTGAAAAGTTTTTGGATATGGCGGCGGAAGAGCTGTCAAAAGAAATAAAGATCGACGGATTTCGTCCCGGAAAAGCGCCTCGAAATATTGTCGAGCTGAAAGTCGGATCCGAAAAAGTGCTTGCCCACGGCGCCGAAAAAGCCGTTAAGAAAAATTATGCCGATTCGATTGCAAAAAATAAAATAGAGGCAATCGGCGAGCCGAAAATCACCATCACCAAAATCGCTTCGGGAAATGATTTGGAATTTAAGGCTGTGGTCAGCATTATGCCGAAAGTTGTTTTGAGCCATTACCGAAAAGAAGTGGGGGAAATCAAGAAAGAGGACGATGCAAAAATTTCGGAAAAGGAAATCGCCGAAGAACTTGAAAATCTGGCCCGCAGCAGGGCAAAGCTCATCACCGTCACCCGCTCCGCGCGAATTGGAGATCGGGTGGAAATTGATTTTGAGGCTCGAATGGATGGAAAAATTATCGAGGGAGGAGCCAGCAAAAATCATCCTCTTATTATCGGGGAAAATTTCTTTATCCCCGGCTTTGAAGATAACCTGGTCGGGATGAAAGAGAAAGAGGAAAAATCATTTGGCCTTTCTTTCCCGGCTGATTATCACAAAAAGGAACTAGCCGGAAAACCCACGGCTTTCAAAATCAAGATGGGTCTGGTTCAAAAGAAAGAATTGCCCAAAATAGGCGACGAGTTCGCTAAAAGCCTGGGAAAATTCGATAATTTGGAAAAATTGAAAATCAATCTGAAAGAAGGAATGGAAATGGAGAAAAAGAAAAAAAATCAGGAAAAATGGCGGGCAGAGGCTATTGAGGAAATTATCAAAAAAAGCCAAATGGAAATTCCGGATGTTTTGCTGGAAGGCGAGACGGACAAAATGATGGCTGAATTTGAGCAGAACATCGCCCAAATGGGAATGGCGATGGAATCCTATCTTGCTAATATTAAAAAATCAAAAGAAGATCTTCGAAAAGATTGGCAGGAAGCCGCCATAAAAAGAGTAAAAGCGGCTTTGGCGCTTCGTGAAATCGCGCAAGCGGAAAATATCAAGATCGATGCCAAAGAGATCGAGGAAGAAATGAACAAGGTTTTAGCGTATTATAAGAATATGGGCAGTATGGAAAAAGATGTTGATATGGAAAGACTGTACAGCTATACCAAGGGCGTGCTGCTCAACGAAAAAGTATTCCAGCTTTTGGAGAATCTTAAATAATCTAAAAAATCATGCAAAATCAAATCCTCATCCCAACCGTCATCGAAAAAACCGCCTATGGAGAACGGGCCTATGATATTTATTCCCGGCTTTTAAAAGAAAGAATAATTTTCCTCGGCGGGGTGATTGATGATATCGTCGCTAATTCAGTGATCGCCCAGTTGCTATTTCTGGACAGCCAAAATAGCAAAGAAGATATCAAAATTTATGTAAATTCTCCCGGCGGGCAGGTCAGCTCGGCTTTGGCGATTTATGACACTATGCAATATGTCAAAGCGGATGTTTCCACCATTTGCATTGGACTGGCAGCTTCCGGCGGGGCGCTTCTTTTGGCGGCCGGAAAAAAGGGCAAGCGTTTTTGCCTTCCCAACAGCGAGATACTCATCCATCAGGTAATGGGCGGAGCGAGCGGACAAGCGACGGATGTGGCCATTCACGCCAAGCATATCGTGAAGATGAAAGAAAGGCTCAATGAAATTTTGGCTAAGCATACCGGGCAGAAAATAAAAAAGGTTCAGGAGGATACCGAGCGCGACTATTTCATGAATGCCGAAGAATCCAAGGCTTATGGAATTGTGGATAAGATTATAAAGTGATCCCGAAACAAAAACGCTCCCGCTAAGCGGGAGCGTTTTTTTATTCTACAACACTCGCTATCAGATTTCTTCGACCGAAAGCGAAAGCTTCTTTCTTGGTCTGCATATAGATATCAAAGTGGTTTTCTTTAATAGCTCCGCCGCGGTCCTCGCAAACATAAGTTCCCATCCCGTCAATTTCGATCTTGGTGCCGAATTTATACTGTCTGGGGCAAGCAAGCGTCCGGTTCGCCTGGACTCGTTTGCCGCTCGCGGTGATTCCGTCGCTCTTTCCGCATTCATCGGCCGCGGCCGTATAGGCGCTGGCGTTGGCAATGAAACTTCCGGAAGAAAGCAAACTCATATTTTTTGGCCGATATTTTCCGATGGCTATCAAATCCGCCGATGTGTGCGGAAAATATATAGCCGCGATAAAGTTATCATTGACGGAAACGATTCCGTCAGCCTTTATCTTCGGCGCCTGGTTTTTGTCTTCGTTCTGGTTATTGTCATTATTTTTTGATATTTGTTGTGTATTTTGGTTTATAATCTCCGCAGCCTCGGCCTTACCGCTTATCGAAATATTTAAGGCCAAGCTGATAAGAATCGCGCTTGCCAAAATACGCATTAGTTTAATTTAATTGTTAATGTTAAATCACTGTTTCAGGCCATCCGCCAAAGGCGGATTATTTGTCGAGCCGAAAGCTCCCCAAATAAAAAAAGCCCTTTTCAGGACTTAACGAACCAGTATAGCATTATAAACATCTAAAGTCAAGGGCAGAGGCGCTTGCCTCTTGACAAAAGAAAGGAGTATTTTGGGGCTTGTATAAAGCTTTTATTGATAAATATGGAGATTTTGAAAAAGAATAATTTTAAACGGAACGGGTTTATTTTAGCTCCTTTCCCTTTTTACTTAGTGATGTTTCACAGGCGAATTGATTGTTTCACGAAAAAACATGGGCCAAAAACTTCAGGTAGCCGAAAAGTGGTCTTTTTCTTGTCCGGCAATTGACGGAATGCGTTATTAATTATAAGATAATATAGCTTTAAAAAATCATTTTTTATTATGGAAAAAATATACCAGTACAACCGCAAAGTCAGACAATCAAGAAAGTGTCCCGATCTCAAAAGCGGTGATATTGTCAAAATCCATCGCAAAATAAAGGAAGGGGACAAAGAGAGAATCCAGATCTTCGAGGGCATTATCGTAA
Organism: Candidatus Moraniibacteriota bacterium; assembly: GCA_030679895.1. Classification (GTDB taxonomy): domain Bacteria; phylum Patescibacteriota; class Minisyncoccia; order Moranbacterales; family UBA11712; genus Fen-1326. The sequence continues at coordinate 115,411 of JAUXSN010000047.1, forward strand.
GCATAAAGGGAAAGCAAAGCTCTTCCCCGATGGTTACCGTAAGGAGAGTTTCTTTTGGCACGGGAGTTGAAATCACCGTTCCCTTGTATTCTCCCGCGATTTCGAAGATTGAAGTCGTCAAAAGAGCCAAGGTCCGGCGTTCTAAATTATACTACCTGCGAGAAAAGGGGTTCCGCCTTTCGAAACTGAAAATGAAAGAGCTTGGCCAGTTTGTGGCTGAAGAGAAAGAACCGGAAGCGGAGAAACAAGAATCTGAAGAAAAAAAGGGGGAACAGCCGAAAAAGACGGAAAAAGAATTATCCGACAAAGAAAAAAAGTAGCTATTATCCCAAATTACTTTTAGCCGTGGTGCCGGAATCGGTAGACGGGCCAGCTTGAGGGGCTGGTGTCCATTAGGGCGTGGGAGTTCGAGTCTCCCCCACGGCACACTCGGGAAAGGGGTCGGGAAAACGGGAGTTTTCCCGCGGCGGAATTATTCAAACCGAGGGGTTTGAAGGAGTGCAACGACGGGCGCGTAGCTCAGTTGGTTAGAGCATCTGTCTTACAAACAGAGGGTCAGAGGTTCGAGTCCTCTCGCGCCCACATTCGCCGGGCTAGCTTCAGCCATAGGCTGATCCGCTTACGGCGGACAGTGGTAGAGTCCGAGCAGAAAATGCGCGCACTTTAAAAATAAAAAATGATATTTGCCTGGGTAGCTCAGTGGTAGAGCAGAGGACTGGTTTTCGGTCCGTCTCGCGGTAACGCGGGAATGAAAATCGGGTGAATTCGAGGAAACCTAAATTCAAATCAGGAAGATTTGGCTAAGGCAATCTCGAGCCAAGCTTCGATGGGCAATAGTTATCGAAGAAGGTGTAGAGACTAGCAAGTGAGTCCCAACAATAACCTTGCAAAAGCGCCCGATATCCCAAAGAGGGATAATGAAATAGTCCGATCCTTAGGGAAACCTAAGTACGAAAAAGGAAAATCCTTGTGTTGGCAGTTCGATTCTGCCCCCAGGCACAAATTGCGGTTAACTAACGGAACGCTTCACGTTAGGATTAATAATGTAAAACTATTTTTCAGAATTATTGGCTGGATTGACGGTCTCAAGCAATATATGCTTTCTTGATATAATTCTAATGCAATGCGGGTATCGTATAGTGGCTATTATATATCCTTGCCAAGGATAAGATACGGGTCCGACTCCCGTTACCCGCTCATTTCGGAAAAGAAAATCCCCGCCTGTGCGGGGATTTTCTTTTGAAGCTATTGTTTCAGATAAGTTTCGAATTCTTCAGGCGGATCGCTTTTGAAAAAATATTTCTGGCCATCCGGACCTAAAAATGAGATCGATTCGGCATGCAAAAACATTCTGGGAGTTCCGATATTTTTATACTCTTTGAAGGTGTATTTTTTATCCCCGACGATCGGATGTCCGATGGAATGAAGATGCACCCGGATTTGATGCGTCCGGCCGGTTTTGGGAGAAACTTCGAGCAGGGAATAATCGTCCCATTCATCCAAGACTTTATAATAAGTCAGCGAATATCTTTCTTTTCTCACATTTATTTTCCCCCTCACCAACGCTTGTTTTCGAAAGTCTCTTTTTGATCTTCCCATTTCTCCTTCAACTTTTCCCTGCTTTTCCTTGAATTTCCCGAAAACCAGCGCTAAATATTTTTTTTCTATTTTTCTGTTCTTGAATAAATCCTTCAGGTACTCAAAAGTTTTTTGATTTCTTGCCACAAGCAGAACGCCCGAAGTTTCCTTGTCCAGGCGGTGAACTATTCCCGGGCGAATTATTTTATCATCGCCGACATTTTTGATTTCCGGAAATTCTTCAATCAAAAAATCAACCAAAGTTTTTTCTCTTGCTCCGATGCCTTCATGAACCGAAAGTCCGGCTGGCTTGTCGACGACAATTATATTTTCGTCTTGATGAATAATCTTCAGCATTGATGGGTGAGAGAGGATTCGAACCTCCATGGGTTGCCCCGCTAGCTCCTAAGGCTAGTGCGTATACCATTTCGCCACTCACCCGTGAAAGAGTGGATAATAAAGCCCTAACAAAATAACACAATCGGTTTAGATTGAAAAGGGACAATCTTTTTATAGTTATCAAAACAATTGAAGAAAAACCACTAAATGTGATTTAAAAAAGCCCAAATAGAGAAGACTTCTCGCATGAGCTTTTCATTCACTTGCTAAAAGCGTTTAAAAATTCGTAGAAGATCCTCCCAACAGGCTGTTGACGGCAACTATAATCACATATCCCGCCAGCCCCACAATCACCCCGATAATCGACCATTGCATTTGTTTTTTTGCTCCACTCACATCTTTTTTTTCACCCGTCATGCTTCCTCCCATTAAGTACATAGTGCCGCTCAAAATAAAGCTGATTATCGCCAGAAATCCAAAAACACCCAAAATCCATTTTGTAATATTTGATATAATATCCTTTAGGGATCCGGAAGCAAGGCCGCTGCTGGTGGGAAGGGTGACTCCATCCGCTCTTCCAAAATGCGACAACGCGATAAACGCGATGAACAATAATATAATTGATACCGATCGCTTAAATTTCATCTTTGATAAAAATTATTTTATTAATTGCGGTCAAAATGTCGTGCTCGAACCACCTAGCATAGTATTAACCGCGTAAATAACCACATACCCGACCAATCCCACGATTACTCCCGTGATCGACCAGTACATCTGCTGTTTCGCCTTCTTTTGCTGGTCATCATCCCCGGCCGCTGTCAAATACATAATGCCGCTGATCACGAAACCGATAATCCCAAAAAAGCCAAACAATCCCAATATCCAATAAGTGACATACTTAATAATGTTATAAATTGTTCCGGCAGGCAGACCCATTGATGAATAATCGGAAGTGCTCCATCCGGTGGCTTCGCTCGCCTTGGCAAACAGGCCCAATGCAAGAAGCCAGAACGCAACCAAGACATATTTTTTTATGACTTTGTCTGTTTTCATGATAATTTAAAAAGGATTAAACCTGCTATTATTATACATAATAAAATCAATTCTGACAAAACGGCTCCCTGCCAAGCGGGGAGCCGCAAAATATTCATACAAGATTCAATGCCCTTAGAATGTAGTGTTAGATCCTCCCAGCAAACTGGTTACCGCTGTGAGCGCCACTAGGCCCACCAAGCCGACAATAATTCCGGTTATCGAATAATACATCGCTTTTTTGGCTTTTTTTTGCGAATCCTCGTCTCCGGCCGCCACCAAATACATTATTCCGCTGATCACAAAACCGATAACGGCAAAGAAACCCAAAAGGCCCAGCATCCACATCATAACGCTCTTGATGATATTAAATATGCTGCCAGACTGCAAATTTGTCCCGCTTGGAGTTGCAAATTGAGCCATAGCCAGATACGGCAGAAGAGACGCCGTTATCAATCCCGCCCGGACTAATATTTTTTTCGTTTTTCTTTTCATTCTTTCACCTCCTTTCGGATTAAGAGTATTTTTTTATTTAAAACTTTTAGCCGCCGATAAGGCTGCTGATCTGTTTAGCCAGAGCCAAAGAGCCTATGGCAATCGTGATGCCGATGAGCGAATACTTCACTATGTTCTTTCCGGTTTCGAATTTTTTCTGATCCCCGGTCGCTCCGAACATCGTTATTCCGCCGATCACCAGACTTATAATAGCAAGGAATCCGACAATTGACAAAAGCAGGTTGAGAACATTCGTCGCGATCTGCTTGAGGGTCGTACCGCCGGTCGCGCTTGTTCCTGTTCCTCCCAAAACAGATTTTATTTCATTATAGAAAGTCGGCGCCGCTATGACAATAGCCAGCCCGCCCAGAGCGTAAAGCAGCGTCTTTTTGCCCCGTTCCATCATCTCTTTGCTTCCGCCGGAAATCATATACATCACCCCGCCAATGATGATAAAGATAACGGCGATCGTCCCGGCGATCCCTCGCAAATAGCTCATTATGCTGCCCAATACTCCTTCGATGGTATCGTAGCTGAGCGGATTTGACAGGGACACGTTGGCGGCACCGGCCAAATTGGTATCAAGAGTGAAGAAAACCGACACAGACAGAAAAAAGATGACCGAAAGCGAAGAAATTGAGATTAATTTTTTCATTTTGGTTTTTGGGTAAATTATTATAAGGCTAGACATTTGAGAGCGTTTGCTAACAGGCGGAATTTTGATGGACCAAAGAAACAACTAGGGCTCCAATTGATCCTGATGCGCATTTAATAGCTTTCTCAAGCACTCCTTATCGTTTGAGATAAATATTTGACCATAAAACATTGACCAATCTACCGAAAATGTTTTTCCGGAATCAGATTTTAAGTTTGCAAAACGGATAGTTGATGAATTTAGGCCGTTCGACATTTCAAACTTGGTTTCGTTAAAATTCGGGGATTGCGAAAAGGATTCGCCCGGAAAAAATAAAGGGGAAAGATCTTGAAACATTTTGTTTTCCCATTTTTTCACATTTTCTGTCAATGGATCAACTGAATTTACATAGCTTTTCAAATCCTGATCTTTGTTGACTTCAAAAATCAGTCCCGCTGCTGACACGGAAGGATCTGAAGAACAATTAAAAAGCGCATACTCCAGCTTATCGCTTAGCTGCAGAACCGGCTCGTCTATCTTCAAACCGCTCGATTGCAAAAAGGTCCGGAAAAGCACGATTTTGCCGGCTGAATCCTTGACTGTGAATTCAGATATTTTTGATTTTTGATTTTTAGCGCTTTCAATATTGCTCTTTATCTGACGGTTGATGTCTTCAGGCGTAACGGCCTGTTGAGAAATATTATTTGATCCGTTTCCTGTAGCTTGCGGGAGCGTGTTGTTGATATTTTCATTTGAACTTGGAGGAATACTGGTATTTATCGAGCTCGTATTTTTTGAAAATATAATCTTTAGACTGATCACTATCAGGGGCAAAGAAATTACAGCGAGTATAATAATATTTTTTTTCTTCATATAAATTAAATTTAATTAATGTCTTTATTATGTTATTACAATCGGCCGGATGAATATCAAGCGGTCAGGTGCCGGGTAACCGCATAGTAAAATTCCCATTATTGCTGGCCCATTGCATATAGTTGTTCGTATTCCAAACCTTTGGGTTTTCGCCGGTATTCCCTAAGTGATAAATGTTTCCGTCATAATAGAAAGCGGCGTGTCTTCCGCCATGCCCATTACTTGATGTCAGTACTGTGCCGTTAACAAGCTGTGACTGGTCAAAGGGGATTGAATTCTTCTGATGCTCTTCAGTAGATCTTCCCGGATCCCAACCCATCGAATCGATACAAAGTGATTGGATATATTTAGAGCAATCATATCCATTTTGGCCATAAACAACATTGGAATATTTTTGTAGAGAATTGGCAATTTTAGATCCATCAGTCGGCATCGGCGTCCTGTTTCCTCCAGCTCCCGCTCCAGCGCCAGCGCCAGTTGCGAGGGTTGGCGCTACCGTCTGGGTCGTGTCACACGTGAAACTCGACCAGCTTCCGGCTTGCTTGAAGCCTAAAGCGTTCATAACGGCGTTGACAATAAGCCAGGAACAAAGCAGCAAAACAAGAGCGATGATGGAAGAGGTAAAGGCTTTTTTAGCCTTTTCAATGAGACCTTTGCTGCCGGCCGAAACCATATAGAGAACTCCCGCGATTGTTATTCCCAAAAGACAAGCCGCCAAAAGAAGTTTGAGAAGAAAATCAAAAATACCTTTGATGCCGAGAACCAAATGGCAGAGAGTGCACTCGTCGGTGCAGGGAACCAGGCCATCCGCCAGCACGGATTTTAACGGTATGATCAGCAATAAGAGGATTATTGATAGGAAAAGTATCTTTGTTTTCATCTTTTGAATTTTTTGACTATTTTTTGATCAGCAAATTCACGCTGTTTTGCGCTTGTTCGATGGCTTTGTTCGGATCGTCATTTTTGAGCGCAACATTATCGATCATATCGTCAAAAATCTTTTCAACAGCCAGATTGTCAGGCTGCGGCCAGCTCTTGGCGATAAGATTTCCTTCGGCAAAAGCCGCCATCAGCACGTCGCTTTTTTGCTTTTCGATGAGATCGCGGCGAGCAACCGGTTTTTTTTGGTTTTCCGCGTATTCTTTAGCCGGATCGTAAGCGGCGCTTTCCGTGGATGAAACCTGGCTAAAAGCAGGAGGCATAGTCAAATATCTTACAAACTTCCAGGCCTCCGCCGTTCTCTCTTCGTTGGTTGCCTGAACATTTCCGCTGGCTGCCGAACTTGAATCGCTCTGTATTACTTTATTTTTGGAAACCGCGTAGCCCCAATAATTGGCGAAGTTGATATTGAGTCCTTTTCCGCTCTTGTCCATATTCTGCGGAAGAGTTGATATTCCCAGATTCAGCTTTGGCGCTTTCGCTTGAATCTTGGGAAGCAGCCAGGAATAATTAAGCGTCATAGCCGTTTGGCCTTCGATAAAACTGTCCACTGAATTGTGCATCAGCGCGTTCCAGCAGTATTCCTTATTGTCCCGGTTGGAAAATTTTGTGTAATAGGAAAGAGCGGCTTGGCCGGGCGGCACTTGATTCTTGTTAGCCAAAGATTCTTCGGTAAAATCCGCGAAAGCGGCCGCTTTTCTCTTCTCATCATACATTTGAGTTCCGGCTTGCATCATAATGGCCGTCAAAATATCCGTGGCCCGGTTGATTTTTCCCTCGCCCGCGCCGGCGTCACTCGAAGCCCCCATGGCCGCACCGGAGATAAGGATATTTCCGAATGAATCAACTTTTGTAATTTTGGTCACGGCTTCATCAAATTCGGCCCACGTGCGGGGGGGAGACGAAATACCGGCTTGATTTAGAAGATCCTTATTGGAAAATAAGGCTAAAGAATCAACCGAGAGGGGCAGGGCATAGACTTTGGAGTCTTTCACAAAATCCTGCGAGACAACGTCGACGAACGTATCCTGCGCCTGCTTGGCGTTGACAATCTGATCGGGTGCCGGAAATAATTTATCCTGGTGCTTCGCAAGCCACGAATTGTGAATCAAAAAAACATCGGGTCCGTTGCCAGCCGCCAAAGCGTCCCGCAGATCGTTTTCATAGGAATCAATCGTGAGTTTTTTATATTGAATGTCTTTTATTGCCGGATTTCTTTTTCTATACTCGCCAATCGCTTTTGCCATAGTGTCCGAATCATCAAAAAGTCCCCAGACTTCAAGGCTGACTTGCCGGCTGGAAACAGTTGACCGGCAGCCGCAACCGGAAAGAAGAATCACCGAAGAAAGCAAAAGGAAAGATAACGCGATTGATATTTTTTTATTCACCCCATTGGAAATTAATTTTTATTTTTTGTCGCATTTCCGCAAGTTTATCTTGCTTTGATTTTACAATAAGTCGGGAAAAGAAACAACTGGCGTAAATTTGAAATTTGACTATTGTCAAAAATAAAATAAAGAGGCGGTTCCTAAAAAGAACCGCCTCAAGTTGAATATTCGTATTAAAAATTGTTACAGCACCGTTGTTGCCGCGATTTTATCGTCCTGATTGAGCCGCATCACGCGGACTCCCTGCGTCGCCCGGCCCAAAGCGGAAATGCTTTTGACAGGCGTGCGGATGATCTGTCCCTTGGCCGAGCTCGCGATCAGATCCGTGTCCAGATTATCCGTGTTGACTATATGAGCCGAAACCAGCTTTCCGGTTTTGGGCGTAATTTTAGCCGTCTTTATCCCGCTTCCGCCCCGGCGCTGAATTTTATAACCCTTAAGATCGGATCTTTTTCCAAAGCCGTTTTCGGAAAAAACCAGGAGTTGATTCCCTTTTTGGTCCTTGAGCACCACGTCCATCCCGACAACCGCGTCATCGCGCCGGAGCTTTACGCCCCGCACTCCGGCGGCAGTGCGGCCCATTGGCCGGACATCTGTTTCCTTGAAATGAATAGCCTGGCCGCTACCGGTAGTGATGATGACTTCGTCCTTTCCGGTTGTCGGCGCGATCCAACGGAGTTCGTCGTCTTTCACCAGATTAAGCGCGATCAATCCCGATCTTCGCACCTTGGCAAAATCTTCGATGGCCGTTTTTTTCACTGTCCCGAATTTCGTTGTCATAAAAAGATATTTCGCCCGGCTTCCTTTGCTGATGGAAATTACGGCTGTTATCTTTTCCCCCGGCGCGATTTGGAGAAAATTGACAATCGCTTGTCCCTTGGCAATTCGGGAGGAAACCGGAATCTCATAAGCCATTGTCTGGAATACTTTGCCGCTGTTGGTAAAAAAGAACAAACTGTCGTGGGTCATCGCCGTCACGACCCAGTCAATCGTATCGCCCTCTTTGGTTGACGCCCCAATGACGCCTTTTCCGCCCCGTTTTTGAACTTTATAGAAAGAAGGGGGCATCCGCTTGATATAGTCATCCTCCGTGAGGACAATCATCGTTTCTTCATCGGGAATAAGATCCTCCTGCTTGAATTCTCCCACGGCCGATCTCACTACTCGTGTTCTTCTTTTATCTCCGTATTTTTCCTTGAGATCCGTCAGTTCTTTTTTTATAACAGCCAGAATTTTTTTGGCGCTTTTCAAAAGTTCTTCCAGTTCTTTGATTAAATTTCTTTTTTCCTTGAGTTCATCCTCGATTTTCTTCCGTTCCATCCCGGCGAGAGTTTGAAGTTTCATTTCCAAAATAGCTGTGGTCTGTTTGTCGGAAAACTTGAAGCGCTTCATCAAATTCCGGTGAGCTACTTCCTTGTCGGATGATTTTCTAATCGTGCTGATGATCGCGTCGATGTGATCAAGCGCTTTTTTGAGCCCTTCCAGAATGTGGGCCCGATCCTTGGCTCGCTCAAGCTCGAATTTTGTCCGGCGCGTCACAACCACGCGCCGATGCGCGATAAAATATTCAAGAATCGCCTTCAGATTCAGGACTTTTGGCTCAATTCCGTCCACAAGAGCCAGCATATTGACGTGGAAAGACTTTTGAAGATCGGTCAGGCTGTAAAGTTTGTTGAGAACTTTTTTCGGAAAGGCTTCTTTTTTGAGATCAATCACGATTCTTACTCCGTCCTTATCGGACTCGTCGCGGATGTCCCGGATGCCTTCCAACTTCCCCGTCTTCACCAGTTCGGCCATTTTTGCGATCGTAGTCGCTTTGTTGGAAGCGTAGGTCATCTCGGTCACAATGATTTGAAATTGGCCGTTTTTCGCTTCCACGATTTCAGCTTCGGCCCGCGTTACAATGCCTCCCCGGCCAGTCAGGTAGGCCTGTTCAATATCAGCCTGATTATAAATCGAACCGCCGGTCGGGAAATCGGGGCCTTTCACAATTTTTGTCAGATCCTTGATTTCGCAGTCGGGATTTTCAATGAGATATGAAAGGCCGTCGACCAGTTCGTTCAGATTGTGAGGAGGTATATTCGTCGCCATTCCCACCGCGATTCCCATAGTGCCGTTGAGAAGCAGCTGGGGAACCTTGGCCGGGAGAACCGACGGCTCTTCGCGGGAAGAATCATAGTTGGGAACAAAATCAACCGTATTTTTCTCGATATCGGCCATCATCTCTTCGGCAAGACTTGTCAGCTTGGCTTCCGTATATCGCATGGCCGCCGCGCTGTCCCCATCCATCGAACCAAAATTTCCCTGGCCGTCCACCAGGGGATAGCGCATCGAAAAGTCCTGGGCCATGCGCACCATCGAGTCGTAAACCGCCGTGTCTCCGTGCGGATGGTATTTGCCCAGCACTTCCCCGACGACCGTGGCGGATTTTCTGTACTTGGCAGAATGGGTGAGGCCAAGTCCCCGCATAGCGAAAAGAATCCGGCGATGAACCGGTTTCATCCCGTCGCGGACATCCGGAAGCGCCCGGGAAACAATCACGCTCATTGCGTAAGCCAGGTACGACTCTTTCATTTCACTGGTGATTTCCCTCGGTTTTATGTATCCAATTTCCATATATTTCTAAGGTAGTTGCGGAATTTCGCTATTTTGTTCATTATTCTCCTGTGTCTGATTTTGAACGGCATTTAAATTATCTGCTCCAGCGTCATTCAGCTCCTGCGTGCCTATCTCATTCTGATCCGGAAGTTGATTCCACATTTCTTCGATTGATTTTTTGCTATCGCCCATATCGCCTTTCAGGTTGTTCAGCTGATCCACTGCTGAAGGGTTGGCGTCAACTTGTGATTCTTTGTTCATTTCAGAAAAAGAAACCAGCCAAATGACCAGTATTATCAAAAAGGACACTGCCGTTGCCGCAACAACAATTCTTTCCCGCTGGCGGGCGGGCTTGGCTCTTAATTTTTCAATATATTCGTTGATACTCATGCTTTATGAGCTTAGCGCTTCCATCAGCGCCACTTTTAATTCCTCTCCTTCCAGATCTTTCTTCTTGAGAATCAATTTGGCCAGTTTTTCCCTCGGGCAAAGTCCGATTTCTTTGCAAAATTTCTTTTCGTCGTCGATTTTCACCTTCGAACCCGGTATACTATAATGTATCGGCAAAACTATCTTAGGCTCAACCTGATCCACTACCGCTTTAGCCTCTTTGCCGTCCAAAGTGAATGTTCCGCCTATTGGTACAGCCAAAATATCCACGCCGTTAATTTCCTCGAGTTGTTTTTTATCAAGCGGTCCGCCCAAGTCTCCCAGATGGCAAAAACGAATTCCTTCGCTTTCCAACACAAAAATTGTATTCAGCCCCCGCTCGGCTCCTTCTTGCTTATCGTGAAAAGCGCTGATTCCCCGAATGGATACGCCCTTGATCGAATATTCTCCCGGCAGATCCAGCACTTGAGGTTCGCCCTTCAAAGCTTCCGCGTTGTTGTGGTCGAAATGATCATGGCTCACGGTCACGATATCCGCCTTTCCTTGAGGCGGACGCAAACCGACTTCTTTATGGAATGGATCGGTAAAAATAATCACATCTTCTCCCGACCCGCGCCCTTCCGGCTTAGTTGTTATTTTGAAGCACGAATGCCCGTACCATTGAATAGTCATAAAAAAATCAGCTTATAGCTTAATTGATGGTAATAGAATAATAGCACGGCCAGAATAATATTTCAATGGCCTAAGCTTCAAGAATCTAGCCCTTTTCCTGCTTTTTCTTTTGTTTTTCCCTATAAAAATTCGCAAGCTCTTCAACTTTTTTCCAATCCAGTTCATATTCTTTGTTTCTTGCGGATACTTTGTAGGTTTTCTTACCTTCTGGGTCTGTTTTTATGTCAATTGACCACCCCTCAAGGAGAAACAGTGAGCCGCCAATTTCATTTAGATTTTTTATGGGAGGCTTAAGACAGGCTAGAAGTATGGGTTCCGTGACTGTTTTGTGGTTTATGGCAATTAATTCATCTTCGGTACCTGACAACATTTCGTTGATTGATTTGGCCTCTTCTGTTAAATAATAAGCGACTCGTTGGGCAACTTCTTCAGCTGATTCTGTTTCATAATCGTATTTTTTGTCCCATAGAGAGAGCCAGTATTCTACGGCTGGCTCCTCTATTTCCTCTACTACCTTTTCCTGCTCATCTGGATCCAAGGAATCATAGTTTTCCGGCTTTGGATTGAAACGAGGATTATATTCTTTTTTAATGAAATCGGATGAAAAATGAGGTGCATTTAGGATTCCTTTTACTCTCGTGGTCATAATTTGTGTTTTTTTCTCTCTTTCAAATGAACCATACGTAATCCCTTCAGCGGTTTCCTTATTACGATCGAATTCCGAAGAATGAATTTCTGAAACATTCTCTGATGGAATATTATTACCTAACTCTCGACTTGCCAGCTTTCCTTTTTCTGACAAACCGGATTGCGATATTTTTCCTCCGACATGGGGATCAAATTGCGCTTTGTGGGCATGGCGGAGAAAATTAATTTTTAATGCGCAATTTCTTCCGCGTTCGAATTTCTCTTTTGCCAGTTCCAAATCAGGCATGCGATTTAATAAAATAATTAATCTCTTCTAAATCACCCGACGACCTTGTGCCAAATTGAGTACATTTAAAAGCTCCGCAAGCATTGGCAAACTGGCCAACTTTTTCAAGATCCCAACCTCTTAATAGCCCGTAGGAGAGCCCACCCATAAAAGCATCGCCCGCACCAACTGTGTCAAACGGCTTTATCTTAAATCCAGGAATGTGAAGGATTTTATCACTGGTCACGACAATGCATCCTTTTTCAGCCATTGTTACAACAACCATTTTGGGCCCCATCTTTAATATTTTTTCAATAACTTTTTGAGATATATTTTTTTTCTTCGTTAGTCCTAAAGCACCTGTTTTTGACAACTTGACGATGTCAGCTAATTTTAAGAGTCTTAAAAATTCTTTTTTTGTTCCGATTTTTTCTTTTTCTATCAAATACCAGGGGTCATCATCAATATCAACCAATATTTTAGTGCCACTCTTTTTCGCAATTTCCGCTCCCTCCAGCGCCGTGGCTAAAGGAATTACGGCCACTTCTGTATGAAAATGTCTCGCCGAAGCAATTATTTTATAAAATTTGTTTCTAACATGACTCGAAGTTAATTTCCTGGTGGCTCCTGGTATTCCGACCATATTCCATTCTCCTTTAGGATCAGTAGCAATCCAAAATTGTTGAGTTGGGGCTTTAGAAACATAAACAGGGAAAGAATTAATCTTGGCTTTTTTAAATTTATCAGTGAGATGCTTCGCCCAACTGTCATTTCCCAAAGCTCCTATCCAGGCAGCTCTAAGTCCGAGTTTGGCGACTTGGACAAGATTATTAGATGTAACACCACCTTCAGAAATTTCCAGTTGCGTTGCAATCACTTTATGATTGGGAGAGGGAAGTTTTGGCACTTTAGCTCTTAGATCTACCCCGCACCCGCCTAAACCAACGATGTCGTATTTTTTATTGAATCGCATATATTTTTCCCTTACTTTTACATTTTTATGTTAACAGATTTATTCTTATTATCAAAACAAGAAACCGCCTTACCCTTGCCAAAAAACCCCTTCTATTATATACTCACAAAGAAACAAAGAGGGGATTTTTTGTTTTATATAATCATTAATCTAACCATTAATCCAATGCTAGACAACATTTACGACACTCTGGCGAAAGAGGTCGACAAAGCAACCGAGGAAAAAGAAGAAAAAAGCGAAACTTCAGATATAAGCGCGAAAGGGGAAGATGAAAATTCAGCCGAAACTGACGAAACGAAAACAATTGTAGAGGAAAAAAGCGAGGCCGCTTCTGCCATGGCCGATTTTTTTAATCAGACCAAAATAGTTTTTCCGAAAGAGGGAGATGTTATTGAAGGAAAAGTAATCCAAATCGAATCAAACGCCATATATCTCGACCTTGGGATATTCGGAACCGGAATCGTTTTGGGGAAAGAAATTAAGGACGGCCTTGGCGCCACTGACCGATTGAAAGCCGGCGACAGCGTTTCAGCCACGGTTACCGATCTCGAGAATGACGACGGTTATATTGAACTGTCCATTCGCGAAGCGTCGATTGAAAAAGCCTGGCAAAATCTCGAAGTAAAGCAGGTTGAAGAAGAAACTTTTGATACTAAAATACTGGACGCCAACAAAGGCGGACTCATTGTCGAAGTAAACGGAATCATCGGCTTTCTTCCCGTTTCCCAGCTCTCCAGCGAACATTATCCCCGGGTTGAAGAAGGAGAGAAGAACAAAATTTTGGAAAAACTTCGTTCTTACATCGGAACTGAAATGCAGGTTCGGGTTATTGATACTGATCGGGAAGGCGAAAAGCTGATCGTAAGCGAGAAAGCGGCTTATAGCGGCCGGGAAAGAAAAGCGATCTCCGAACTTAAGGTCGGGGACGTGATTGAGGGGGAAGTCAGCGGCGTGGTGGATTTCGGAGCTTTTATAAAATTTCTGCCGCCGAGCAAAAAAGATTCGGCCATTGAGGAGGACAAGCTCGAGGGATTGGTTCATATTTCAGAATTGGCCTGGCAACTCATCGACAATCCCCGCGACGTCATCAAAACCGGAGACAAGGTAAAATGCCAGATCATCGGCATCGACGACACGAGAGTATCATTGAGCATCAAAGCGCTTCTGACCGATCCCTGGTCGGAGGTGGAAAAGAAATACAAAGCCGGAGACACGGTTGACGGACAAGTCCGAAAAATAAATCACTTCGGGGCATTTGTATATCTTGACGACGACATTCACGGCCTTGCTCACGTGAGCGAACTTCTGGAAGCTCATCCGGGGAAAAATATCGAGGAGATTGTCCTGACCGGAAACACTTACAAGTGGAAAATTCTTTCCATTGAAGCCAAAGAACACCGCATGGGGCTGGCCTTGGTGAGCGAAAAGGCAAAGGAGAAGAAAGAAAAGGAAAAAAAGGATTAGTTATTCTGTCTTGAGAGATAATACATCATAAGGAGAAATTTGATTCTCCCTACTTTACGAAATTAATCTTGTTTTATTATGATCATCTCTTTTAACGGAGACGAAGGATCAGGAAAAAGCACTATCGCCAAAAAAGTAGCTGAAGCCCTTGGCTATCCCAGATATTATATGGGACAAATTTTTCGCGATATGGCCAAGAAAAGAGAAATGACTATCGCGGAATACGTAAAGTCGGGAGAAGAAGACCCAAAAGTGGATAAGGAAGTGGATGATTATTTGCTAAGTCTTGAAAAGAAGCGGACTGACTTTGTTGTTGAAAGCCGAACCGCCTGGCACCTGATCCCTGATTCTCTGAAAATATATCTCAAAGTTGATGAACAGGAAGGTGCAAAAAGAATTTTCAAGCAGCTTAAGGAAGAAACTGATAACTCAAGAAATGAAATGAAAGAAGCTAGTACGATTGAGAACGTTCTTAAAAATATCCAACGACGAAGAAAAACCGATGATCTGAGATATAAAAAATATTACGGAATAAATATTCGTGATCCGAAAAGCTATGATCTTTTCCTCGACACAACAAATTTAACACGCGAAGAAGTTTTCGAGCGTGTTATAAATTTCATCAAAGAGAAAACCGCCAAGCAGTAAGGGATCATAGAGGTTAAACCTCTATAGCTATGAACATCACAAAAAAAATCCAAGAAAATATTTTCCATTACGAACTTTTTTCGCAAGGAGCGAAAATTGTGGTTGCGGTTTCGGGCGGACCGGATTCGGTTTGTCTTTTGGATGTTCTTTATAGCTTAAAAGAGAAATATAATTTGTCTCTTGTTGTCGCCCATGTAAATTACGGACTGCGCGGAAAGGATTCAAAACTCGACGAAAAATTCGTGAAAGATCTGGCTAAAAAAAATTCTCTGCCGATTGAAGTCTTGCAGTGCGACGCAAGAAAAAACTCAACCAGTCCTTCCGAAGAAAAACTAAGAGACATCCGCTACAGCTTTTTTGAAAAAATTAGAATAAAGCGTAAGACTGACTATATCGCCGTCGGACACAATCTCAACGACCAGGCCGAAACGGTGATGCTGCGAATTTTGCGCGGCGCGGGGCTGCGGGGACTGGGCGCTATCAAATTCAAAAATGAAAAAATTATCCGGCCGCTGCTCAATATTCCCCGAAAAGAAATCCTGAAGTACTTGAAAGGAAATAAGTTGGCCTATCGTATTGACAAAACCAATCTCGGAACGGATTTTACCCGCAATAAGATCAGAAACCGGCTCTTTCCCTATCTTGAAAAAAATTATAATCCCAATATTCAGGAAGTTCTGTATAAACTCTCGCAATCTGTTTCAGAAGATTACGCTTTTATCAATAATTTCTCCCAAGAGTGGCTGAAAAACAATCAGACTTTGCAAATTTCAAGACTGGAAAAATTACATCCCGCCATCGCGAGAGAAGTTTTGCGCCTCGCCATCGAAAAATACAATCCCGGTTTGCGGGAAATAGAATCGGCGCATATCGACGAAATAATTAAGATTATAAAAAGTACTAAGAATAAGCGGCAGAAAATTGCGCTAAAGGGCTTGAAAATTGGAAGAATTGGTGATAAGTTAATAATAGAAAAACTTAATTCATAAAGAAATTCATGCGAAATTTTATCAAAAACCTAGCCATAATACTCCTCGTCTTTTTTGTCATCTCGGGAATCGTAATGCTATATAACACTCCTGTCCAGAAAATAAACGATATTAATCTGAATGAACTAGCCAACCAGATAAACAGCGACCAGGTCAAAGAAATTGCAGTCGAAGGAGAAAAATTGTCTATCACGCTCAAAGACGACACCAAAGAAAAATCCCGCAAGGAAGCTGAATCATCCCTCTCTGAATCCCTGAAAAATTATGGCGTCGACGCGGAGAAACTGCGCTCTGTCAGCATAAACATCAAGGATGTCACCGGCGCCGCTTTCTGGATCAACACGATTATTCCTTTTCTTCTGCCATTTTTGATCATCGGCGCTTTTTTGTGGTTTATGATGCGCTCCGCCCAACGGGGAAATAATCAGGCGATGTCTTTCGGTCTTTCCCGAGCGCGGATGATCATCCCCCAAAAGGACAAAAAGAAAAAAATTACTTTCGCTGACGTGGCCGGAGCCGAAGAGGCCAAAGAAGAGCTCAAAGAAATCGTTGATTTTCTCAAACATCCGAAAAAATTTCTGGATCTCGGAGCCAGAATTCCCAAAGGCGTTCTGCTTCTCGGCTCACCCGGGACCGGAAAAACCCTTATCGCCAAAGCCGTCGCGGGCGAGGCCAGTGTCCCGTTTTTCAGCATCTCCGGTTCGGAATTCGTGGAAATGTTCGTGGGAGTGGGAGCAAGCCGGGTCCGCGATCTTTTCAAGCAAGCTAAAAAAAACGCGCCGGCCATCGTTTTCATTGATGAAATCGACGCCGTCGGCCGCCATCGGGGAGCCGGCCTTGGCGGAGGACATGATGAACGCGAACAGACTCTCAACCAAATTTTGGTTGAGATGGATGGTTTTGAAACAGACACAAATGTGATTGTTATTGCCGCCACGAACCGCCCGGATGTTTTGGATCCCGCCCTCCTCCGGCCGGGAAGATTCGACCGGCGAGTGGTTATGGATCTTCCCGACATCCGGGAACGGGAAGCGATTCTCAAAATTCACACGAAGAATATGCCCATACCCAAGACGGTTGATTTCAAAAAAATTGCCGCCCGGACGGCCGGTTTTTCCGGAGCCGATATTTCCAATCTCGTGAATGAAGCGGCTATTCTGGCCGCCCGGCGCGGGAAAAAAATCGTCGAAGACGATGAACTGAGGGTTTCAATTGAAAAAGTGATCCTGGGCCCCGAAAGAAAAAGCAAAGTTCTCAATTCCAAGGAAAAAGAAATTACGGCCTACCACGAAGCCGGACACGCTCTCATTGCTTCCTCTCTCCCTAACGCCGATCAAGTCCAAAAAGTTTCAATCATATCCCGCGGTCAGGCCGCCGGATATACCCTGAACGTACCGCAGGAAGACAAGAGGCTGTACTCGCGCTCCTATTTTCTCGACGAACTGGCGGTTCTTCTGGGAGGATACGTCAGTGAAAAAAATATTTTTGGCGATGTGACCACCGGCGCTTCCAATGACTTGGAACGGGCTACCGACATCGCCCGCAAACTTGTCACCCGCTATGGAATGAGCGGCTTGGGTCCGCGCACTTTCGGCCGCAAAGAAGAGCTTGTATTCCTTGGAAAAGAAATGAGCGAAGAAAAAAATTATTCCGAAGCGACCGCCAATGACATTGACACGGAAGTTTCGCGCTTCATCAGCGACGCGCATGACACCGCCCAGAAAATCATTCTAGAAAAGCGGCCGCTTCTCGAAAAAATCGCCCAAACGCTTCTTGAAAAAGAAACTATTGAACATGAAGAATTCCTGAAACTCATCGGCAGGAAAGAACCGGCAATCGAAAAAGGATTCCAAAAAGATCCTCCAGCTCCTCAATCTCAACTGGCTTAATCGACCCTTATGAACGAAAAAGAGAAAACAACCCAAAAAAAAGAATTTCCCTATATGGAAATTCTCAAAAAATCCGCCGCCATTGTTTGGCAGAACAAATTTTTGTGGTGGTTCGGACTTTTCATCGCTCTCGGTTCGCCGGGAAGCTTCAATTTTTCCGGCAGTGATAACCAGATGGAAAAGAGCGGCCAATTTGTGAACGTTCTGAAGGACCACTGGCAAGCCGCCCTGGCCGCGGCGCTGGCGCTTTTTGCCCTCGGAATCCTTCTTTATCTCCTTTCCTTGATCGCCAAAGCCGGCCTCATCAAATCGGTTTATAAAATAAATCTTGGCAGGAAAACGACTTTTAAAGAAGGCTGGAAAGAAGGAAAGAAATATCTTGGAAAATTATTCCTGCTTGGCATTTTAACGGGAATTGTGATAATTGTCGTTTTTCTGGTTTTGGCAACGCCCGCCGTGTATCTTTTTATTATCAAATCCTGGATAAGCGCCGTTATCCTCACCCTTCTGGCTGTCGCTATTTTCATTCCGCTCGCTTTCGTCATCGGCGTCACGGCAATTCTCGCCGAATATTATATCGTTCTTTCAAACCTAAAAGTCTGGGGCGCCGTTGAAGCCGGCTATAATCTTCTCATTAAAAATATTTCCAAAAACATTATTTTTTCTCTTCTGATGCTCGCGGCCGGAATGATTTTTGGCCTACTTCTCTTGCCACTCATCGTTTTGGCGCTGGCTATCGGCGCGCCGACCGGCATTCTTCTTTACAGTCTGAACAAAATTGTTTTCGGCGTTTTTATCGGAATCGCGATCATGATCGCCCTGGCCGCGGTGCTTTCCCTCGCTTCCGTTTTCATTACTTGGAAAAAAACCGCCTGGACTCTTTTCTTCCAGGAAATCGCCAAGGTCGAATCAGAAGAGGCGGAAAAAATTCTCAAGAAAGAATCAGTCGAAGAAATCGCCGCCGCGCCAGCCGCGCCTAGCGCGAGTCTAGGCGGGCCAGCCTCGCCGCCTGCAACGCTCAAAGGCGAAAATCTAGGCGGGCCGGAAAAGGCGTAGACTCGAAACTTTTTTTCATAACAAATCCGTCCCGCTAAGCGTGACGGATTTTTTTGTGGGCAATAGTGGGATCGGACCACTGACCTCTTGCGTGTCGAGCAAGCGCTCTACCACTGAGCTAATTGCCCTAAATATTTTTTTCCTTTTTGGGACCGATAGGATTCGAACCTATGACCAACCGATTATGAGTCGGCCGCTCTAACCGCTGAGCTACGGTCCCATTATCGCAAAATTTCTCTTTGAAATATTTTCGCTTCTAAATCGTAGCTAAATAAGCGGATTGCGTCAACAACTCGACACATATTCTCGCATCCGTTATTATTAAGAAAATCAGCGATGCACCATGAATTATTATCAATTCCTATGCCCGAAGAAAAAACCAAAGAAAAAGAACTAACCAAGAAAGAAGAGGAGACCCTTCATGTTTATTTCGTTGAGAAAGTTGTGACTCTCATGACCGGCGCGATGGGGCTCGTGGCGGCTCTGGCCTGGAACGACGCCATCCGCAAACTTTTTGAAAGAGTTTTTGGAACACAGGGAGGCGGGGATATCACCGCCATGTTCATCTACGCCGCCATCGTCACCGCCGCCGTGGTTTTAGTCACCTACCGTCTGGCAAGGATTGTCGAAAAAATGAAAAAGAAAGAAAAAAAATAGAGCCGTCAAAATTTTTTGCGGATACAAAAAAAGTGCGCAATTTCCTCCAGGTGGATAAATTTGCGCACTTTTTGTTTTGGATATTTTTTATTGACACTGTCCATCATCCTAAGATAGGCTGAAATCAAAGGAGATTAAATCGAAAGGAGGAACGGATATATGATTAAAATAGGCTTTGTTGGCACAGATGGGAGAAGCTTTCTCGGTGCGCTGGAAACCAGCCGCGCCAAGAGCGATTCTTATCCCGGCGAATACCAAGGCGTCGTGGTGAGAGGCACCCCGGCCATGCCGGCCTGGGCCAAGTTAATGGAATGGCCCGTGGATTTCATCTCTACGGAGAACAACTCCGTGAAAGCTTACTCTGAAGCTTTGGTCCAAGCTTTTCGGGAGGAAAGGCTGGATGTGGCTTTGGTAATGCCGGAGGGTCTGCTTTTCGAGGGTCTCGTCGATATGATCACCGAAGCCGGTTTTGGGGACAAGATCATCGGCCTCGACAGCCAGGGCGCGTTTCTCGAGGCCGACAAGATCCGGTGCAAGCGCCTATGTCGCAATGCTGGAATTCCGGTTGCCCCGGATTGGGCCGAGGTCGACGCGCAAGATTATCGGGCAGTCCTGGACGTTTGCCTTGATTATCTGCACAATTTCGGTGGCGCGGTTCTGAAGTATCCCTACAGCGCCGGTGGCAAAGGCGCCCGCGTCATTCTCAACGCCTGGGAAATCCGGGACGTATACGACCAGCTTATAAAGGATTATAAGGATTCCTACGCCCAGGCATTCGGTAAAAAAGGTTCCTGGCCGCTGCTCATCGAGTCCCGCATGACCGGGGTGGAGATTAGCTTCACTATTCTGGTGGATAAAAACGGCCACCACCAAATCCTGCCGACCGCTATGGATTACCCGGAACGTTTCGACCGTCCGCCGGGGATTGACAACCCCATTACTGGAGGGATGGGCGCCATCTCGCCGCACCCCCTAGAGTCTCCGGCCCTAATGGAGCTGGCCGAAGAGACCATCGCCAAGCCTCTTATCGAGTTAATGCGGCAGCAGGGCATCCTGCGTCCCTGCGTTCTCTATCCAGGCTGTTTCGTTTCCTTTGACGGCAATTTCCAGCCCACATCCATCCGGGTCTGCGAAATCAACATCCGACCCGGAGAACCAGAGTTTCAGCCAGTAGTGAAACGCCTCCGGAACCTGGGAGCCCTGCTCGAAGCAACGGTTAAAGGCACTCTGGACCAAGTCCGACCCGAAGTGCGGGAAGACCAAAGCTCCCTGTGCATTGCTCTGGTCACCGGACCGGGCGGACCTAAGCAGCAGAAAGGCTATCCTTGGTCATGTACCAAGGGCGAACGGGTATACATCGACACGGATCATCTCGACAAAAAAAGAATCACCCTCATTCCTTCGGCCATGGATTACGCGGACGGAATATATAAGTCGGATGGGACTAGGGTGGCCTACCTGATCACCAATGGCAAGGTAAAGCCCAATTTGAGCCGCGGCGCGAGCGCGGAGGAACTGCGCCAGAAGCTCCTCTATGCCATCGACAATAAAAAGATCCAGGTGATCCCCAGAGAAGACAGGGATGGCAACCGCCTGGATTGCCGGCGGGATATCGGCATGCATTTTCAAAAAGCCGACCTACTCCTGCCTCAGCCGAAATAAGGGCCACCGAGCAAAAATTGCAAATCTTAAAAGTCCGGACCTCTGGTTCCGGACTTCTTTTTTCAAAAAGTTTGAGGTAGTCAATTTAATCCACGTGGATATTTTTGACTACTTTTATATTTTGAATATTCCAAAAATAAAATCCCCAACAGCGACAAGGGGATTAGGAATAATAACGTTATTTACCCAAGAGCTTAGCTCTTGGGTTATTCACTTCCTCCTTTTCCCATGAAACGCCTTATGCACTTCTTTTAATTGCCTATTAGTAACGTGGGTATAAATCTGCGTTGTGGTGACTGACGAATGTCCAAGCATTTCCTGGACGGAACGGATATCGGCCCCATTTTGGATGAGATCAGTGGCGAAAGAATGGCGCAGGGTGTGCGGATGGACGTCTTTCACGATTCCGGCTTTCAAGGCATAATATTTCACAACGCGCTGGACCGTCCGTGGCGTGATCCGCAGATCATCTTTTTTACTTTTCTTTTC
This sequence comes from Candidatus Moraniibacteriota bacterium, assembly GCA_030679895.1. GTDB lineage: Bacteria > Patescibacteriota > Minisyncoccia > Moranbacterales > UBA11712 > Fen-1326. Next base: position 137,089 of record JAUXSN010000047.1, read on the forward strand.
CAAGTGCTTGATTCCCACCCGCACGAAAAGCGCCGGGTCAATGTCGCCCCTTTTCTCGATATATTTTTCAACTGCCAGCTTCGCCCGGTCGGAAATGAATACCACCCGCACTTTTCCGCCTTTTCCCCGGACACTGAACTCGCCGGTCTTCAAATTCACTTGATCGCGATTGAGATTCACGAGCTCCGAAACGCGGAGGCCGGAGCTGAACAGCAATTCAAGAATTGCCCGATCGCGAAAAGATTTGAGATCCGCTCCCTTCGCCGCTTCAAATATCCGCTCCACTTCTTCCATTTCCAAAAAATCAATCTGGCGATCCTCCGTCTTTCCGAGCTCCACTTTTTCGGCTGAAAGAGTTTTGATATCCCGCTTGGCGATATACTTCAAAAAATTGCGAAGGGCGATAACGTGGTAATTTTGGGTAATTTTTTTGAGCGGCCCGCTTCGACTCTTCGAAGGCGAGGCGAGCCGGCCCTTTTCGTCCGAGAGGCGATTGAGATGCAGGCGATAGCTCCTCACCAGTTCGTCGGTAATGCCGGCTGGCGAGCTCACTTTCGCCCAATCCAAAAATCTCGCGAGGTAATGGTCGTAATTTTCAATCGTCTTTTGCGACCGGTCTTTTTCAATCTCGAGATATTCCAGATATTGGGTCTTGAGTTTTTTGAGATCCATAACTTTTGGGGTATTGCGTTTGTTATTATAGCAAACAACCGCCTCTAACCGCTAATCGCCGCCTTCTTCCAGGCCGCCCAGCGATTAATTATGTTTCTTTTTATTTGGTTTATTATACAGCCGATAAATGGCTTATTTAAAGCAATATAGAGCTAACTCTCCTTTTCCCCGCAACTCTGTCTTGACATATATTTTGTCTGTGATAACCTAATATTCGTGTTAATAATTAGGGATTAGCAGGCAATCGTTTCAGAAAAAGCCGCTTCAGCCGAACCAGCCACGAGCCTCCAATCCAACAGAAAGGGGAAACCTATTAGTAACTTTTTCAAAAGCTTCCTTCGGATCCTCTGGAGGGGACTGCGAACTGTGCTAAAGGGAGAAAACATCCGATTTTTTTCTTCTAAGATTAATTCTCTTCAACTAGAAACATCTTCTTTCCTGAAAAGAAGGTTTGTCGGCAAAAAATTACTTTCTTTATTCAGAGAGCATTCAGCAACCATCGTAGTGGCTGTTTGCGTCATTTTAGTGGCTTTTATCAACCTCTCTTCGGCCAAGGGCGCAAGAGGATCTCTTTTTAGTTCTCTGGCTTCTGGACCGCAAGACCAGGATCCACTCAAAAATAAGCTTGCTATTCAAAACGGAAAAAAGAACAATTTAGCGACCGCCCCTTTGTCCGGACCGGGGTATTTGACCGATTTAGAAGTCTTATCCGAGGAAGAACTGAATACGGCCAACGATTATGAAATGGCCATGACTATGCCAACCGCCCAAAATCAGGTTCTTCTGGCCTCCTATACTCCTCAAGCTTCAGGCGCGGGCCGGAAGGAAATGAAAGTTTATCAGGTGCAAGACGGGGACACAGTGGGACTGATCGCCGCAAAAAATGGCGTTTCAGCCAATACTGTTCTTTGGGCGAATAGCCTGACGGAAGCCTCGGTTATCAAGCCGGGAGACAAGTTGACAATTTTGCCGGTAACTGGAATTAAATACAAAGTTCAGAAAGGCGATTCCCTGGATGCGATTGTGAACAAGTACAATACCGACAAACAAAAGGCGCTGGCCTATAACGAGCTTCCGGCTGATGAAAAAGTGAAGCAAGGGCAAGAGCTGATTCTTCCTGACGGATATATTTCAGCCCCGACAGCGCCAGCCGCCGCGGCAACTCGCCTGGCTTCCGCCGGCCAAACAACTGCCGCTTACGGTCTTGCCCAAAGGCAATCTACTGTCGCTGACAGCCGAGCCGGAGGAGGCCATCGCTTCCCTTATGGTTATTGCACCTGGTACGTGGCTCAAAGAAAATATGTGCCCTGGGGCGGCAACGCCATCTCCTGGCTCTCCAATGCCCGCGCCTCCGGAAAAGCCACCGGCCAGACTCCCAAAGCTGGAGCGATTATGGTTAGCGGCGAATCCCGCTGGGGACATGTCGCTATCGTTGAATCAGTCAAGGGAAACAGCTTCACGATTTCTGAGATGAACTACGCCGGATTCGGCAAAAAAAGCACCCGAACTCTGTCCGCCGGAAGCCGCGTGGTGAGGGGATTTATATATTAGGACACTTGAAAAAAATTATAAAGATCCGGTCTCTCCTTGATTTTGAGACCGGATCTTTTTTTGCAAAAATTCTGTTTACACTTTTTTTAGTTCCGCAAATTCGGCTGACAGTTTTTTCACTCCCGCTCTCATAAAAGCAACTGTGACTATGTCCTTTTTGGTTGAAATCACCACTCCTTCTCCGAAAACTTTATGCGAAATTCTCTGTCCGTCTTTGAATTCCTCAAAGCTAAGCTTTGAGGAATTCCGCCTCTCGCGAGAGGCGGAAGGGAAAAGCTTAGCTTTAGATAATTTTGAGTCGCTGATCAACTCCTCCGGAATATCTTCCAGAAATCGCGAAGAAACGTTGACACGGACCGATCCGAAAATATTCCGCGTCACCGCCCAAAGAAGGAAAACTCTTTTTTTGGCTCGGGTAATCCCGACATAAGCCAATCTTCTTTCCTCCTCCATATCCCGGGTATCGAGCAGGCTTCGCGAGTGAGGAAACAAGCCCTCTTCCATTCCGGCCATAAAAACATTGTCGAATTCCAATCCCTTGGCGCTGTGAAGAGTCATAAGGTGTACGGCTCCGCTTGCGGAATTTATATTATCCGTTGAGGAAACGAGAGCCACTTCCTCCAAAAGCATGGACAATCCGTCAATGCCTTTCTCGTCTTTGTATTTTTCCGAAACCGTAAAAATCTCGCGAACGTTTTCATAGCGAATCTGGCCCTCTTCGTCTTCCGAAAGCAGCAATTTCTGATAACCTGATTTCGTGAGGATTGATTCCATAAGATCAATAAGATTCACCCGTTCGGCTTCTTCTCCCAATCGTTCCATAAGAACCCCGAATTTCAAAATAGCGTCAATTTTTGCCGAATTGAGGCCGCTTATCTTTTCCGCTTTTCGCGAAGCGCTGATAATATCCAGATCGTTCTCCCGGGCGAATCTGATCCACTTTCCTAAGGTTACTTTGCCGATTCCCCGAGGCGGCAGGTTGATGACTCTCAAAAGGCTCATCTCGTCCCTGGGATTGCCAAGGAGCCTTAAATAGGCCAAAAAATCTTTCACTTCGCGCCGCTCGTAAAATCTCACTCCGCCCACCACGCGATAAGGAACAGCCGCCTCGAGAAACGCTTCTTCGATGGCTCTTGATTGGGCATTCGTGCGGTAAAGAACCACAAAATCATTGAGTCCCGCTTCGCCGTTTGCCATGATTTTTCCTATTTCGGAAACAATGAATTGGGCTTCTTCTTGTTCGTCGCGAGCCTCATAGACAACTATGTCGTGGCCGCCAACTTGATCCGTCCAAAGTTTTTTGTCCTTGCGCCGTACATTTTTTGAAATTATTCCGTGAGCCGCATCCAAAATTTTCTGGGTTGAACGGTAATTGCGTTCGAGCTTCACAACTTTCGCTTCCGGATAATCTTGCTCAAAATTCAAAATATTTCTGACATCCGCTCCCCGGAAAGAATAGACGGACTGCCAGTCGTCTCCAACCACGCACAAGTTTCGATGGCGCTCGCTCAACAAATTCACCAGGACATACTGGGCGTGATTCGTATCCTGGTATTCATCCACGAGGATATAGCGGAAAAGATTTTGGTATTTTTCCAACACTTCCGGAAATTTCCGGAAAAGCTCCACTGCTTTCTGGATAATATCATCAAAATCGAGAGCGTTGTTTTCGGAAAGTATTTTCTGGTAGGCCTCGTATATTTTCGCCAAGACTTCTTCAAAATAGCTTCCGCCGGAGATATAATCCTCGACGCTTTGCAATTCTCCCTTGGCTTTTGAGATCACCGCCAGCATCGCGCGGGGATTGAACTGATCCGTGCTGATTTCCTTCTCCTTCATTATTTTTTTCATAAGCGCCAGCTGATCTGTACTGTCATAAATAACAAAATTTCTTTTGTACCCGATTTTATCGATTTCAACCCGCAATATCCGCACGCAAATATGATGGAAAGTGCCCATCCAAGGCTGGTTGACTGATCCATAGCCATAGTTTCGCGACTCGATTTGAAATTTTTCCCCCAAAAGACCCTTCACGCGCTCTTTCATCTCTTCCGCCGCTTTATTAGTGAAGGTTACCGCCAAAATACTGCGGGGAGACACTTTTTTCTCCTTGACCAGATAGGCGATGCGGTGCACAAGAAGCCTGGTTTTCCCCGAGCCGGCTCCGGCAATCACTAAAACCGGCCCTTCTGTCGTAAGGACCGCTTCTTTTTGTTCGTCATTTAAGCCGGCCAATAGCGCCGGCTGACCCTTGATTATTTCCATAGCATAAAACCTCGTTTTATAAGTTCACTGAAGTAATTTTTTGAATTCATTTTTGTCGCCAACCAATAATTCGTATCTTCTAACCACATTTTTCAAAAAGGATTCTTTTTTTATTTTTTTTCTAAATTCCGAGCCAGTCGAATACAGATGGTAATTTATTTCTCTCCTAATGGATTTTTCCAGCCGGCTTATTTTTCGACTCAATTCATCCTCATCCGGCTTTCCAATGATTACGATATCAATATCTGATTCGTTTCTCAATCCTTCCTTGACGTAGGATCCGAAAATAAATACAAAGTCAACGCCTTTTAGTTTTCTGAATATTTCTGCGAGTTCTGATTCTATGCCGATTGTTTTTCTGACGATATTTTCAATGTCCGCAAAGGCGGGATTTTTCTTGTCGAGGCTGTAATAGCGCAGATTGGCCTTCTTCTCCGATTTAACAATGCCTTCTTTTGCCAATTTTTCAAGATCTCTTTGCGCGTTCCCAGCCGATGTTCCCGCGATTCTCGCAATTTCGCTCAAATAAAAACTTTTCTCTTCATTCGCGAAAAGAAGCTTCAAAATTTTTTGTCGGATTTTGGATTTGGCGATTATGCTATTCATATTTCAATTATACCATTTACTCCGTTTTGAGTAAACACTTACTCAATTTTGAGTAAACTCGGCCCTCTCCCTTTGCGAAAGGGAGAGTTGGAGAGGGATTTTCAAAAACCGAATGACTGTGATGAATCGCTCAGGGATTAGGAGACTTAGAGTCTTTTAGGCTATTATGTGCCGGATTTAGGGCATAGTCTTGCTAAATGTCCCTTTTAATAGTATTATTAAATCAGATTGAATAATCAGTAAATGATATTTTTATGGCTTTAACAAAGCAGAAGAAAGAAAAGGTCATTGGAACGACTAAGATCCATGAAAAGGACACCGGTTCTCCGGAAGTGCAAGTGGCTCTCTTCACGGAAAAAATAAAGAGTCTCACCAGTCATCTCAAAAAAAACAAGAAAGACAACCACTCCCGCCGGGGACTTTTGAAAATGGTCTCGAAGCGGAAAAAGCTGCTGACCTATCTCAAAACCAAGGATCCGAAGCGATATAAAAAACTAACAGCTAGCTTGGGGCTGAAAGAGCAATAGCCTCCGTAATTTATTAGCTTTAAGCCTATTATGCCTACAGAAACAAGCAAATTCCCGGAACAAAGAGTTGGAATCCTGGTCGACATCCAGAATATGTATTATTCAGGGAAAGTTCTCTACAAGAAGAAGGTGAATTTCAAAGAGGTGCTGAAAACCGGCGTGGCCGGCCGAAAACTCATTCGGGCGATTGCCTACGGCATAAAAACCATCGAGGGACTCGAGAAAAATTTTTTTGACGCTCTCCAGAAATCCGGTTACGAAGTCCGCACTAAAGACCTTCAGATTTTTCCGGGCGGCGCCAAGAAGGGGGACTGGGACGTGGGAATCACCGTTGACGCTATCAAACTCGCCGGGCATCTCGATGTAGTAGTTCTGGTCACCGGTGACGGAGACTTCATTCCGCTCGTCCAGTATCTTCAAAATACCAAAGGTTGCCGCGTCGAAGTGATCGCTTTTTCCGAATCCGCTTCGGGGAAACTGGCCGAAGCCGCCGACGATTTCATAAATTTAAGCGAGAACAAAAGAAAGTTTTTGATATAATTAAAAAATTATAATTAATAATTCCAGCCGTGTTAGTAACTAATACCACGTATTCCGCACTAAATTGATTGGTGCCAAATACGTGTGATTCGTGCACTAATATTGCTTGGAAATATCTTCAGAATGGAGAAAGTGAAAAAATTCGAAACCGAAATTGCCGGAAGGAAGCTGGTTATTGAAACCGGCCTTTTGGCGAATCAAGCCAACGCTTCCGTCACCGTGCGCTACGGCGATACAATGGTGCTCGCGACCGCCGTCATGAGTTCGGAAGCGAGAGAGGGAGTGAACTACTTTCCTCTTATGGTGGATTATGAAGAAAAGTTTTACGCCTCCGGGAAAATCAAGGGCAGCCGTTTCATCAAGCGAGAAGGAAGACCCACTGATGAAGCGATCCTCAACGCCCGTCTTATCGACCGCACACTGCGCCCCCTCTTCAACCAGCAAATGCGAAATGAAGTGCAAGTGGTTGTCACCGTTCTTTCTATCGACCAGGAGAACGACCCTGCGCTCGCCGGAATTATCGGCGCTTCGACGGCTCTTTCTATTTCCGATATTCCCTGGAACGGTCCCGTGGGAGCGGTGAGAATCGGAAAAGAAGAAGAAGTTCTCGCCATCAATCCGGTGAGCGAAGACCTCGCGAAAAGCCCGTTCAATATTGTAGCCTGCGGAATAGAGGGAAAAATCAATATGATTGAAACCGGCGCCCAGGAAATCGAAGAGGGGAAAATTTTCGAGGCTTTGGTCGAAGGACAAAAAGTTATCGACCAAATTGTCGTATTTATCAAAAACATCCAGCAAGAAATTGGAAAACCGAAAACCGAGGCCATTCTTCTCGAAGCGGAAGAAAGTTTTGCGAAAGAAATACTTCAAAAATTTTCCGAAAAAATAAGGCCGGCTCTTTATCAAAAAAATTACACTGCGCAAACTGCCAAGCAGCAGGAGCTCCTGAAAGAAGTTTCCGATTATATAAAATCGGCCTACCCGGACGATCGCGGCCAAAAAAAGGAACTGGCTTTTCTGGTAATCGACATTGAAATGGAAAAAATGTTCAAGGAATCGGTCCTGGAGAATAGCGAAAGGCCTGACGGAAGAAAGCTCGACGAAGTGCGGCCCATCGCCTGCCAAGTCGGATTTTTGCCCCGCACTCACGGCTCGGGACTTTTTACCCGCGGCGAAACACAGGTTCTTTCCGTGGTGACTTTGGGAGCGCCCGGCATGGAACAGGTCATTGATACGATGGAGCTCGATGAGAAAAAAAGATTTATGCACCATTATAACTTCCCTCCTTTTTCCGTGGGAGAAGTGCGCCCTCTTCGCGGTCCCGGCCGGCGCGATATCGGACACGGGGCTTTGGTGGAAAAGGCGCTTGATTCAATGATACCCGACAAAGATATATTTCCTTATACCATAAGGGTGGTGAGTGAAGTGCTTTCTTCCAACGGATCTTCATCAATGGCCAGCACCTGCGCCAGCAACTTGGCTCTCATGGACGCGGGAGTGTCCATGAAATCCGCCGTTGGCGGAATCTCGGTGGGAATCGTAGTGGGAGAAAAGGGCGAATACAAATTGCTCTCCGACATTCAAGGGCCTGAAGATCATTTCGGAGGAATGGATTTCAAAATCACCGGATCCGAAAAAGGAATCACGGCCATTCAGCTTGATGTCAAAGTGGACGGGCTGACCAGCCAGATGATCAAAGACGCTTTGGAACAATCCCGAAAAAATCGCCTGGATATTATCGGAATTATGAGCCAAGCCATCAACGCGCCCCGAGCGGATCTTTCTCCGTTTGCTCCCCGCATTATTATCGTCAAAATAAATCCGGAAAAAATACGCGCCGTCATCGGCCCTGGCGGAAAGGTCATCAATCAGATCATCGACGAAACGGGCGTGGAAATTGACATTGAGGATGACGGGAATGTTTTTATCACTTCAACCAACAAGGAGGCGGGGGATAAAGCGCGCCAATGGGTGGAAAATCTCACGCACGAGGTCAGGGCCGGTGAAATATTCAAAGGCCGTGTTACCCGCCTTATGAACTTCGGGGCTTTCGCGGAAATTCTTCCCGGCCAGGAGGGGCTAATCCATATTTCAGAAATTTCGGAAAAAAGAATAGACCGGGTGGAAGATGTTCTCGAGATCGGAGATATGGTTTCCGTGAAAGTGAAAGAGATTGATAACCTCGGCAGAATCAACCTTACTATGAGAGGATTGGAAAATAGTGTAGAATAGGATCACTATCGCAAATACAAAAATTAATACGCTACACATTACGAAACTCTCAACAAGCTAAAAATTGAGAGATCCGTAATTCGCCCGCCTGTATCCCGCTTAGCGGGAAGCAACGCGGGCAAGTAGAAAAAACCAAATGTTTCAATTAAAAGCAAGGGTTCCTATGGATGACCCCAACCCCACTAATGTCAATCCCAACACCGCTCTTCCCAATTCCTATGGAAAAGTTCGAACAATGAAGGAAGATTATGATGATTTCAGAACAGGAACATTGCAAAAGGAACAAGGATCCCCGCTAGAGAACGAGGCTGTAACTTCCGGCCCCGAAATTGGATTTGATCAAAAACCTTCTTCAGCAGTCCTGCCCGAAACAAAAACGGAACCGCCAAAACCGGCAAAGGAATCTGTTTTTTCTTTTCAGGGAAGCGAAAAAAAGGAAGAAAAAAATGAGGCTCTCAATCCTTTCGGGTCGCAATCTTTCTTTAGCGGCAAATCGCCCTTTGAGGAGGAAGGCCAGACCGCTTTGCCGCAAAAACAAGATGAAGCGGCGCCGATAAGCAGTTCGCGAAAAACGCTGACTATTATATTCTCAACGCTGATTGCCTTAGCCATTATTGGCGGAGGCTTTTATTATTACTGGTTTTTTATAAAAAAATCTCCCGCTAAGAGCAATATTCAGATTCCCGCTCAAACAAAGACAAGCCCGGAAACCGCTCAAGAACCAAATACCCAACCCGCTAACAAAAATCTGCGCTATCTCAATGTTGACCCAATCGCCGGAAAAGAAGCAAATCAACAAGCTTTCCGGAGCCTGGCTGAAAATTTCCTGTCCAGCGCGTCGGAAAACGACCTGGTTGAGATTAAGGTTCTGGACAAAAATAATCAGCCGTTAGCGCCAAAAGATTTTGAAGCCAGCTTCGGTTTTTCTTTGCCCTCCAAGTTGTCGGAAAATACTACCAGTGAATACAGCCTTTTTATGAAAAAGGAGAGCTCGAAAGTCCATGCGGGAGCCGCTTTCAAGCTTTCCGAAACCGCGGGATTGCTGGATGAACTCGGCCAGCAGGAAAAAAATCTTCCTTTGCAGCTGCTTCCTTTTTACTTAAATCGGGCGCCGACCGAGGCGGCAACCAGCTTTAATTCCAGCAAATACAAGAATGCCGATATCCGATATTCTAATTTTCCGGAGGCTGCTGACGCCTCCCTGGACTACTCCATAATAACTGACAAGCAAAACGGCTACTTTATATTTGCCACTTCCAAGAATTCCATCCGGTCCATCCTGGACTATATGTGGGGAAAATAAAATCCAGGTTTTAAACATCGAAATAAAGTTGGATTTTGGCTATTCGGTCATTGAAATTTGGGATTTTATTTGAAAATTTTAAATTTTAAATTTTAAATTCCCGCCGCGGGTTTGACCTTTCCTAAAAAATCTGCTATACTGTACTTGTAGCTTGAAAAGTTAATATTTCTCGAGGCTAATGAGTTCCAATCACAATTTCCCCCTATTTGTGATTGGAACTCATTGGCTTCCCCATCTTTCTTGCCAACGCGCAAGATAAAAACAAAAATAAAATTTTTGTGAAAAATATAAAAACAAAAATATTAGGTACCTTAAACCGTGGGGAGGTTAGTGATAACAGAGACATGTAGACAAACTACATGCTAGAATGTTATCTTGATGCCTTTCACCCGGGCTATGGATACTCATGGCATGTTGATACATGTCTAACGCCGGCGGGCTCCGCCACATTATTTATAATTTGGGCGTTGAGCCCGTCGGATTGACCAACTTTGTCCTGTTAAAATACAATGAAATTAATACGGGTAGAAAAAGATCGGCTTTTGATAGGCGGTTTTTTTGTTGCCTCGTTCTGCTATACTTGAAATAATGGATCAGGAGCAAAATAAAAAGATTGGGAAACAAGGTGAAATTATCGCCGCGAATTATTTGAAGCAAAACGGCTATCGGATTTTGGATATGAACTTTCAAAACAAATTCGGCTATCGGGTCGGGGAGCTGGACATTGTTGCCAGCGAAGAAAAAACAGGCGAAATTGCTTTCGTCGAAGTAAAAACGCGCCGGAAGGGAAGTCCGGGATCGGCAAATCCGGAACTTGCCATCACTCGCGCTAAGTATCGGCGGCTTACGCGAATCCTCGGGCAGTATCTTCGCCAAAAACACCTGGAAGATGTTTCTCACCGGCTGGACGCGATTTCAATCGAGATGGATATGGGATCGAGGAAAGCAAATCTGCGGCATTTGAAATATATTTATTATTAATGCTATACTCTATAGCGTCTAACACTAATCAAAAAACTATGCTCGACCAAAAAATTCAAGAAGAACTTAAGAAAAAGCTGCTAGAAGAAAAAAAACGGCTCGAGGAAAATATGGCCGGGATTGAGTCGTCCCCAAAAAAACCGGATAGGGAATACCAAGCCGCTTTTTCAGAGATCGAGAGAGACGAGGAGGCAAACGCTGACGAAATGGAAATGTACGAGAGCAATGTGGCTACCGATGAAACTCTGAAAAGCGAGCTCAAGAAAGTGGAGGACGCTCTTTCCGCTATGGAAAAGGGATCTTACGGCCTTTGCCTGAATTGCGGCAAAGAAATTCCCCTCGAACGGCTTCGCGCCTATCCGCAAGCGGACACTTGCCTCGATTGTTAAAAATGAAAAATGGATGAAAAACTATCTTCGGTTTTTATTTTTATTTATTTTTCTTGTTTTGATTGATCAGATTTTTAAGTTTTATTTTTCCGCAATTTCCATTTGCAATAAAAATATCGCCTGGAGCATCCCCATCGCTTCGGGCGTTTTTTATTTTCTCTGGCTGATTATTTTTTTCATCCTGATTTATAATTTTCTGAAAAGAAAAAACTATTTTGAAAAAATATCCTTAGTCCTCATTCTCTCCGGCGCATTTTCAAACATCATTGATCGCCTTTTGCGCGGCTGTGTCATAGATTTTATCGACCTCAAATTTTGGCCAGTGTTCAATCTAGCGGATATATATATTACAATAGGAATAGCGCTACTCATCTTTAATCTTATAAAAAATAAACATCGCGAAGCGACACCAAAGTTTTGAGTTTTGCGATTTGAGTTTTGAGCTTAATTTTATGTCTTCAAAAGTCTTAAGCGCCACTACGTTAGGCTTAGCCAGCCATCTCGTCGAAGTCGAAGCCGACACTCATTCCGGAACGCATATTTTTTCCATCGTCGGCCTTCCTGACGCGGCCGTCAAGGAATCGCGCGACCGAGTGGATTCGGCCATCAAAAATTCCGGCTTCAAGCCGCCGCACCGGTGCGGGCATATCACCATCAACCTTGCTCCGGCCGATATCCGGAAAGAAGGGCCTCTTTATGATCTTCCTATCGCTTTGGGTTTTCTGATCGCCACCGGACAAATAAAAGCCGACATCGAAAAAAAACTTTTCATCGGCGAGCTTTCTCTTGACGGGAAGCTTCGGCCGGTGAGCGGAGTCCTGCCGATTGCCATAATGGCCAAAGACAAAGGAATTTCTGAAATGATCGTACCCTTTGAGAACGCCAAGGAAGCCGCGGTGGTTGAGGGCCTTCGAGTCATTCCCGCCAAAAATTTTCAAGAGCTCATCGCGCATCTCGCCGGAGAAAAAATGATCGAACCGGAACCTCCGCAAGATCTCGGAAAAATTTTCGAGCCTCAAGAATATTTGTCCGATATGGCATACGTCAAAGGCCAGGAATACGCCAAGCGCGCGCTCGAAGTTGCCGCGGCCGGCGGACATAATGTTCTGCTCTCTGGCCCTCCCGGGTCGGGAAAAACTTTGCTCGCCCGAACTTTTCCGTCAATTATGCCGCCGCTTACCTTTCCGGAAGCGCTCGAAATCACCAAAATATTTTCCATTGCCGGAAAACTGACGCGGGGAATTTCGCTCATTTCCGAACGCCCTTACCGCGCGCCGCACCACAGCGCTTCGGCCGTTTCTCTCGTCGGTGGAGGACAATTTCCGAGACCCGGCGAAATCAGTCTCGCGCATCGCGGAGTATTGTTCCTGGATGAGTTCCCTGAATTTGGCCGCTCGGTTTTGGAAAATCTTCGCCAGCCCCTGGAAGACGGGGTGATTTCGGTTTCGCGCGCCCAAGCCACACTTTCCTTTCCGGCAAGATTCAC
>JAUXSN010000041.1 GCA_030679895.1 Candidatus Moraniibacteriota bacterium
CTGTAATGCATACCTGCCGGCGGTTGCACGCGCAGGGTATGGAATTCTGCAGCCTCGGGGAACAGGGGCTTGTGATTTTCGTCCTTCAGTTCGGTGAAACGGGGGATCACGCCGCCGCCGTAACCGAACACACCGACCGTACCGCCCTTCCAGTAACCGAACTTGGTCTTGTAGGACGTTTCCAGCTGACCCATCAGGTCAACCATCATGTCGTTATCCTTAGCCAGGCGCTTGAGACCGGTCACGAAGCTGGGCCACGGGCCGCTTTCGAGCTGGTCGAGCATGGGCGTATCAATCATTTGCTTTGCCATTATCTTCATCTCCTAGAAAATTTCGAAGTGCCCGCTCAGCAGACAGCTCAACGGTATACCAGCATCGTATTGGCTAGACAGTCGCGCCACCATCATTCTCATGGGTAATTCACCTACTCCATTGCGGTAGACTTGTACCTACCCATAGGGAGTAGATGATTTTCCCCAACGCGGTTATGTCTCATTTAGGCAAAGAGTGAGACATTTCATGCCCGCCACAGGAACAAATAAGAGTATTAAAATATTGTTGCAAACGCAAGCCCCTGACTTGAACAGGGTTGAAATGCCACGTGACACCCTCATAAAACGCAAGACCTGAAAAGTTATGTTGCCCCGGCAACGCAACCCCTATCAATAGATCGAAGAAATTGAAGTAAAACGGATTGAGACTGCATGCCTGAGATTACGCTTCTAGACAAAATGCGGCTGCCGTTCGGTGGCCAGGAAATCGAGTTCCAACACCTGATTCACGAGTCAGGCGGCGTACCGTTTCTGCGCATTCGAATCCGCGAAAACAAGCGCTTCACCATTTTCGACGTCGACCCGATCAGTGCACAGAAATGGGCTGATCTGATGCAGGCCTGGGCCAAGGATAATGCTGGGGATGCGCCATGAGCTGGGCGGACTGGCCTGGAGACAAGCCGGAGGAGTATGTACCCCACATGATCGATCTGCAGTTCGATCTGATCGGCATGACCATCCCGGCCGACAATGCACAGATGCTGGCCGACGCGCTACTGTGCCTGCTGCCGTGGCTGGGCGAAGAGTCCGGCACCGGAATCCAGCACCTGAAAGGCGCGGAGACCAACAAGGGCGATGCCACACTCAACATCAACCGGCGCACCAAGCTTTTCCTGCGTGTGGCCAAGGCGCGGGTGGACGACATGCAGCAGCTGGTCGGGCAGGCGCTCGACCTGGCCGGCCACGCCTTGCAGATCGGCAGCTTCAAAACCCGCGAGTTCAGCCCGTTCGCCAACATCTACGCGCATTTCGTTGACACCGGCGGCGCCACTGAAGAACAATTCGTACAGGATGTGATGCGCGAACTGGATGGTCATTTCCAGTTACGCTGCGGGTTTATCTGCGGCAAGCCACAAACCCTGCAAAGCGCATCCGGTCCGTTGCATGGCTTCAGTCTGATGCTGCACGACGTGCCGCCGCACAAGTCCCTGCAACTGCAGGACGAAGGGCTGGGACGCAACCGTTTGTTAGGCTGCGGGATTTTCATCCCGCATAAATCCATCGCGCCGGTTGTTCAGGCGAATCATTGAAACCAACCCGAAAGGAGAAAACATGTCTTATGTTGTAAATGGTGAAGAGCTCGAAACCGGCGAAGAGGAGTTTCTGCTGGAAGCCAATTTCAGCGACGACGTCCCCCCGGTCATCGCCGCGGCTGAAAAAATCACGCTGACCGACGAGCACTGGCAGGTCATCAACTACCTGCGTGAGAAATACAAGGAAGACGGACAAACCCCCAATTTCCGCAACATGGTCGCCGAACTGGACGAAATGCACGAAGGCGTGGACTGGAAGAAAAAGCTGTACGAACTCTTCCCCAACATGCCTGC
>JAUXSN010000007.1 GCA_030679895.1 Candidatus Moraniibacteriota bacterium
GCGCGACATCAAAAAAATGTAGAGAAAATTTTTCTGTTTTGGGACTGAAATTTCTTCAAAATTTCAGGGCGGAAGCGGAGCGGAGGTCAGGCTGAATTTTGAAAAAAAGTTCGAGCTTGGTTGTAAATCCGCACCAAAATCTGACTGCCACCGCCGTTGGCGGGGTGCCGCAAGAGGCGGCATAAATCTGGCGCCTTCGGGCTCTTATGGATAGAATCTCGAAGCGTAGCGAAGATCCCGCCGTTGGCGGGGCCTCCCTGCCCACCATTTCATAAAAACAATCCAAAACCGGGTTGTTTTTATTTTGCCTATTTTATGGTATTATATTGTCAAAAGGGGACGGAAAAACAAAATGGACTTCATTACTTGGCATTTTACTCAAGGAACAAAAAAATTTTTGGAGATTTGGAAAAATTATCTTGGCTTTTTTTGGTGGTATTTTGGAATTTCCCGGCATTTTTGGACTTTATTTTCATCCTGGAAAAGGGATATTTCCCGCGTCGGCCGGCGAGGATTTCACCCGGTGCTTTGGATCCAATCCGTTTTTGAAAATATTGTCACTCGTTTTTTGGGCGCGATAGTGAGGAGCTTTGTGATAATTATCGGGGTATTTGTGGAACTTATAGCCGCGCCTTCGGGCTTTTTTATCTTTTTGATATGGCTTTTTTCTCCGCTCTTGATTGTGGTTTTCGGAATTGGCGCAGTGGTTTCTTCTCTTTATGGAGCAGCCTCCTTCGCTCTTAGCGGTATTTTTCTTTTTCTTATATCGATTTTTCTTTTTTACGCTTCCATAAGGTCATACTTGGCTCAAGACAAAAGCGCTTCAGAAATAAGTTTGGAAAATTTTGCTTCACAGCCTTGGTTTTCAAGAGTCTGGCAAAGAATCGGAAAAGATCCGACAGGCGAAGAAGTCAGTTCTTTTTCAAATCCTGAAAATTTAAAAGAGTTTTTGAGAAGCTGCGACATAACGCCAGAAGAGTTTCAAAAAATTATCGAATGGGAGAAAACAGCCCAAGATAAAAAAGAACAAAAGAGAAAATTTTGGCTGAAAGCTAATTTGTACAACACTTTGCCTATCGGCCAAAACTGGACCTATGCCTATACCGTCCATCTTGACCGGCACTCAACGGACCTGTCGGAAGGCGATCCGACGGAATATAAAGAATCGAAACTAGTCGGACATGTTCAGGATCTGGAACTTCTGGAACTGATTCTCACCCGTCCCAGCCAGAATAGCGCTTTTATCATTGGCGAAGCCGGAGTCGGAAAGCGGACGCTTGTCCATACGCTGGCAAAAAAAATCAGAGAAAAAACAGCCAATCCGTATTTAATAGGAAAGAGAGTGCTCGAAATCAATATCGGTGAGATTTTCACGGGACTTACTGACCAAGGCCGGATCGAGAATGTTTTGCGGTCTATTTTTTTTGAAGCGGCTTATGCCGGAAATATAATTCTCGTGATTGACAATCTCGGCCATTTCCTTAAGTCTAATCCTAAAAATCCGGGCGATGACATTTCGGCGGTACTGGCGGAATTTCTGGCCGCGCCGACTTTTCAAATAGT
The DNA here is from genome assembly GCA_030679895.1 of Candidatus Moraniibacteriota bacterium. Taxonomy (GTDB): domain Bacteria; phylum Patescibacteriota; class Minisyncoccia; order Moranbacterales; family UBA11712; genus Fen-1326. Next base: position 1,564 of record JAUXSN010000007.1, read on the forward strand.
GGGCCTCGCAAACCCCGCTGAATTTCATGAAAATATCGAGAAAAAGGAGGGTCTTATGAAATACTTTGATAAGGTCCAGCTTGAGGAAATGACCGGCGACCAGACGCTGGAGGTTCTTCTGTATAATCTGAAAGATATGGAAAGCGAAGGAGTGATTTTCACTTTCCAGGCTCTTCGCGAAATCATAAAGCTTTCCGATCGATATATAACCGATTCGCCTTTTCCGGAAAAAGCGCTTGACTTGATGGAGGAAGTTCTGCTTTTTTGGTCGCAGGCGCCAGCGGAAAAATATATCGGCCCGCAAACCGTGAGTGAAGTGGTTTCAAAGAAGATCAAGGTGCCTTTGGGCGAAATGCGAGAGAATGAAAAAGAAAAATTGGCCAATCTCGAAGAAATTATGCATAAGCGTGTCGTCGGACAGGAGTTTGCCATTCAGCAAATTGCCGAGACAATGCGCCGGGCCCGGGTGGGAATGGCCAGCTCCACAAAACCGATAGGCAGCTTTCTTTTTCTCGGCCCGACCGGTGTTGGGAAAACCGAATCCGCCAAAACTCTGGCTGAAGCGTACTTTGGGGATGAACATCGGATGATACGTTTGGATATGAGTGAGTATCGAAGAGCCGATTCGACGGACAGGTTATTGGGCTCCGTCGAGATAAATATGACCGGGCAGCTGACCAACAAGGTAAAAGAAAATCCCTACGCGATTCTGCTTCTGGACGAAATCGAAAAAGCTCATCCGGATATCCTGAACCTTTTTTTGCAGATTTTGGACGAAGGATGGCTGACTGATGCCTTTGGAAAAAAAATAAATTTCCGCAATTTGATAATAATCGCGACGTCCAATGCCGGATCGGATTTCATCAAAGCGGCCATAGATTCCGGGATGGATCCGCAGGAGCTGCAGGACAAACTGACAGACCATATCATCAAAGAAGGAATTTTCCGCCCTGAATTTCTGAATCGTTTCGAGGGAGTCATATTTTTTCACCCCCTAAGTAAAATAGAAATAACAAGAGTGGCCGAGCTTTTACTCGAAAAATACGCCCAAAAGCTGAAGAAAGAAGAGAATATCAATATTCAGTTCGATTCCGGCATAGCGGAATACACGGTTCAAAAAGGTTATGACCGAAAATTCGGAGCCAGGTCGATCGATCGCTTCATTCAGGACAGTATCGGCGACAAAATTGTCAAAAAATTGATCAGCGGAGAAATAAAAAAGGGAGATGATTTTTCTTTGGGGGTTGAAGAATTGTTAGCCCAATAAATATAGCCAAAGCAAAGTTCTTTCTTTCCCTTAGCGGGATCTTTTATTTACATCGGCAGTTCTGGACTTTTGTCCATTTTTGAGCTAGATTTAAAATATGGACAAGGAAAAAATAATCAGCATTAAGTCAAAATTTCTTATTGAAATCACTAAAGCTCAAAGCGAGAAGGAACTTTATGATATAAAGGTGAAATACGCCGGGCGAAACGGCGAACTTACTAAAATACTTAAAAATTTGAAAAATCTTCCGGCGGAAAAGAGAAAAGAAATCGGACCACTGGCAAATCAGGCGCGCCAAGTTATCGAAAAGACTTATGAAAAACGCCGCAAAGAACTCGGTTCGCAGATCGACTGGGAAAAAGAAAAGATCGATGTGACGATTCCCGGAGAAAAAGCCTCCCGCGGCAGTCTTCATCCGATTACCTTGGTTTATAGGGAAATCGAGAAAATATTTTCCTCGATGGGCTTTGAAGTTGTCGAAGGGCCGGAGCTCGAGACGGATTGGTATAATTTCACCTCGCTTAATTTTCCACTCGATCATCCGGCGCGCGATATGCAGGATACTTTTTGGATAAAATCTCCGAAGGAAAAAATGGTTTTGCGCACCCATACTTCGCCGGTGCAGGTACGATACATGGAGAAACAAAAACCCCCTTTTCGAATAATTGTTCCCGGAAGAGTATATCGCAATGAAGCGACGGACGCCGCGCATGAACATACCTTGCATCAATTCGAGGCTCTTGTCGTTGGAGACGATATAAATGTCGGCCATTTCAAGTATATTGCGAAAGAATTTTTCAGCGCTTTTTTTGGTAAAAATATAAATATCCGCCTTCGGCCAAGCTTTTTTCCGTTCACGGAACCAAGCTTTGAATTTGATATCAGTTGTACGGTTTGCGGCGGAAAAAAATGTCCCTCGTGCAAAAATTCCGGCTGGCTGGAAATCGGCGGCGCGGGAATGGTCAATCAAAATGTTTTTGTGTCAGCCGGATACCTGCGAAATCGATATCAAGGCTTTGCCTGGGGATTTGGCATCGAACGCCTCGCAATGATGAAATACAAAATTGATGACATCCGCTGGTTTGAGAGCGGGGATTTGAGGTTTATTAAGCAGTTTTAGTATTCCTAATCTCGTAGATTAGGAAAATAATTTATGAAGTATAGTTATACTTGGCTCAAAGAATTATCTGGAACAAAAAAGTCGCCAAAGCAATTGGCGGAGCTTTTGACTATGCGCTCATTTGAGTTTGAAAACATAAAAACCGAAGGAAAAGAAACCCAACTCGAATTTTCCATTTTACCCAACCGCGGACACGACGCGCTTTCGCATATCGGAATGGCGCGGGAAATATGCGCGTTGGAAAGACGGAAGTTTTCGCAGACGTCCCCATTCCACTTGGAAACTAAGTTTCCAAGTGGAATGGAAGTGAAAATTACGGACAAAAAACTTTGCCCGCGTTACATCGGAGCGGTTTTAGAAAATATCAAAGTAACGGCTTCACCCAAATGGATGCAGGAAAGGCTTGTCGTTTGCGGGATAAAACCAATAAATAATATTGTAGACATTACAAATTATGTCATGCTTGAAGCGGGCCAGCCGCTTCACGCTTTCGATGCAAAGAAAATATACCAGATACCAGATACTAAATACCAGATACTTATCCGCCGAGCCAAGAAGAATGAAGAAATAAAATTATTGGACGAAAAGATTTATAAGCTTACCGAAAACAATCTCGTGATTGCTGACTTCAAAAAAGCGCTGGCATTGGCAGGTGTGATGGGCGGGTTTGAATCATCCATAAACAGCAAAACCACTTCAATAATTCTTGAATCAGCCAATTTCAATTCGACGAGCATCAGGAAAACGAGAGCTTTGCACAGCATAATCACCGAATCGTCGCATCGCTTCGAGCGCGACATTGACCCGAATCTGGCGGAAACAGCCATGGCGCGCGCGATTATATTGATCAAAGAAATAGGCGGAAAAAATATTGAAGTTACCGCGCTATCTGACGTTTATCCGAAAAAAGCGAAGCCCTGGCAGATAAAATTGGATACAAACTATGCAAATAGTTTACTTGGTGAAAAGATTCCAATTTCAAAAATGAAAAATATTCTTGAAAATCTCGGGATTAAATTACTTGGAAACTTAGTTTCCAAGTTGAATGTTGAAGTTCCAACTTATCGGATTGATCTCAAGACGCAGGAAGACCTCATCGAAGAAATCGGCCGCATCTACGGATATGAAAATATCAAAGAGCAGGCGCCGTGTGTCGAAATAAAAACTCCGCCTCAAAACGCGAAAAGGGACTTCGAAAATAAACTTCGTGATATTCTGGTCGGCCTTGGATTTTCGGAAGTGATGAATTATTCATTCTATGGCGCTGAAGATGTTGCGAAATGCAATTTGAAAATTGAGGATCATATCGAAGTGGCGAATCCCTTAAGTTCGGAACAGCAGTACTTGCGCCGAAATTTAATCTCAGGCCTTTTGAAAAATATAAGACTAAATCTGAAAAATTTCTCTGAGGTTCAGATTTTTGAAATTGGGGAAAAGTTTTGCAATGATAAGGAGAAGTTCAGTGAAATACCACTCTTGGTCGGAGCATTGGCGAATGATGATGCAAAAAAATCTCCCTTCTTTAAACTAAAAGGAATGTTTCAAGAGCTGCTCCAAAAAACAGGAATTAGAAATGCTGAATACAAGGCGCTGAACGAAGAGTATAAATTCTGGCATCCGACCCGGGCAGCGCAGATTATTATAAACGGAAAGAAAATTGGCAGAATTGGAGAAATCAGCCCAATTGTCTTGAAAAATTATGGCATAAAGCGACGGGTGGCTGTTTTTGGACTTAAGATTGAAGAACTGATAAAAATCGGCGCTCAAGATAAGCAGTATAACTCAATCAGCAAATTTCCAACTGTGGAGCGCGATATTTCTATGTTTGTCGGAAAAGAAACAAAATATGCCGACATAGTTTCAAATATTCAAAAGAATGGAGGAAATCTCGTGAAGAACGTCGAGCTGTTTGATGTTTTTGAGAAAGAAGGCGAAAAGAGCCTGGCGCTCCGCATCAAAATCGGATCCAATTCAAAAACATTGACCTCCGGAGAAATTGACGCGGTGATGGAAAAAATAGTCTCTTCGCTGGAAAAAAATTTAAAAGTGAAAGTGAGAAAATAGCGATTAATGAAAGAAATCTCCAAGCACTACAATCCCCAGGAAGTTGAGCCGAAGTGGCGCGAATTTTGGGAAAAAGAAGGAATATATAGATTCAACCCCAAAGCCAAAGGGGAGATTTTTTCTGTGGACACTCCTCCGCCCTATGTTTCGGCCGACCATCTGCATGCCGGGCATGTGATGAGCTACGCGCAAGCTGAATTTGTCGTCCGCTTCAAGCGCATGCGCGGATTCAATGTCTATTACCCGATGGGCTTTGACGATAACGGCTTGCCGACGGAAAGATTTGTTGAAAAGAAATATAAAATCAATAGGTCGAAAATTTCCCGATCCGAGTTCATAAAGCTTTGTCTTGAAGAAACAAAAAAAGGTTCAGAAAACTATAGAAAGCTCTGGACTCTTTTGGGAATTTCCGTTGACTGGACAAAAACATACAGCACCATTAACAAGCATTGCCGCCGGATTTCGCAGTGGTCTTTTATAGATCTCTATAAAAAAGAAAAAATTTACCGGGCCAAGAAGCCAATTCTCTGGTGCACGGCTTGCCGGACAGCCATTGCGCAAGCGGATCTTGAAGCCGAAGAAAAAGAAAGCAATCTGGTATATATAAAAGTAAAAGTTGAAACCGGAGACGAAATTGTTTTTGCGACAACAAGACCGGAACTCTTGCCCGCCTGTATGGGAATTTCCGTCCATCCGAACGACAAGAGATATAAAAAACTAATCGGAAAAAAGATCACTCTGCCTCTCACGAAAAAGAAGATAACCCTCACCGCGGATGTTGCAACGGACATGAAGTATGGTTCCGGAGTCGTCTATTATTGTTCTTACGGGGGAGGGGAATGCATTGAGTGGCTTTCGCGCCATCCAGAAGCGAAAGCGATTGAGCTCGTTCTTCCCAACGGACGATTTTCCAAGAACGGGGGCTCCTATGAAGGCATGAAAGTTTTGGAAGCCAGAAAAAAAATAGTCGAAGATCTCCAAAAAGCCGGCGCGATTGAAAAAATTGAACCGATCAAACATTCGGTTTATGTGCACGAACGATGCGGAACAGATGTAGAATATATCGAATCGGAGCAATGGTTCATTAAATTACTTGAAAGCAAAAAAGAATTTCTGAAGCGCGGACAGGAACTGAAATGGTTTCCAAAAACAATGAAACGAATTTATGACGAGTGGGTAGAAAACCTTAAATGGGACTGGTGCATTTCCCGCCAGCGCTATTTCGGCGTTCCTTTTCCGGTTTGGCATTGCGCGAAGTGCAGTGAAGTGATTTTGCCGGATGAAAAAGATCTGCCCGTCGATCCTCTCGAAGAGCAGCCAAGAATCAAAGCTTGCCCCAAATGCGGCGCAAAGGTATTCTTGCCGGAAAAAGACGTTTTTGACACCTGGCAGACATCGTCTCTCACGCCGATAATATCTCAAAAGCTCATGGGAGACGCGGCGACGCAGAAAAAACTGTACCCGAGTTCGCTTCGGCCGCAAGCGTTTGAAATAATAAGAACCTGGCTTTTCTATACGATCGTAAAATCCCACTATCACCACAACCATTTGCCATTCGCAAACGCTATGATTTCCGGGCATGGCCTCGATGAACAGGGAAGAAAAATATCAAAGCGATTGGGAAATTATATTCCGCCCGAAAAAATCATTGAAGAATATGGCGCTGACGCGATGCGTTATTGGGCGACCGGGGCGACTCTCGGCCAGAGCTTGAGATTCAATATTTTGGAAGTCAAAAAAGGGCGGCGAACGACCACGAAATTGTGGAATGTGGCCCGCTTTATGGCTATGCACGAAAAAAAGCCCAAGCTCATCGCAAATAGCGACCATTTGGAACGGGCAGATTTCTGGATCCTTGAGGAAATGGATAAAACCATCGCCGAAGTTACCAAAAATTTTGAAAATTATACCTACGCCAAAGCCAAAGACAAGATTGATGATTTTTTCTGGTCGAAATTGGCGGATTATTATGTTGAATTTATCAAATACCGGCTTTTTGGCGAAGATAAAAAATCAAAAGACGCGGCCATAAGAACGCTTACGACAGTTTTTTTCAATGTCATCAAAATGTACGCGCCGATTATGCCTTTTGTGACAGAAGAAATCTTCCAGACATTTTTTAAGGGCGCTGAAAAATCAAAGAGTATCCATTTGTCCGGATGGCCTGAAGAAATATCCGCATCGGGCGGAAAAGCCGCTGACATCTCGGATTTCAAGGAGGCTATTAAAGCTATTGACGAAATTCGCAAATTCAAAACCGAAAAGGGAATTTCATTGGGTATCGACATTAAATCGCTGAAACTGAAAACTAAAGTAAACCTCAAAAAATACGGCGATTTTTTGAAGAAAGCGGGACGGGTAAAAAAAATAACATAATGGCTGTTTGATGAAAAGTAAGAAACTCAAAATAAGGGTTGCGAAGCATTCCGGTTTTTGTTTTGGAGTGAAAAGGGCGTATGACTTGGTTTGCGTCAATTCCAAGAACTGCGAAAAGCTTTATATTCTCGGAAAGTTGGTCCACAATGATGACGTTTGCGGAAACATCCGAAAAAAAGGAATTAAAGAAATTAAGTCGCTTAGAGACATACAAGAGGGAACCGTCATTTTCACGGCTCATGGAGTCGGACCGAATATGTATGAAAAAGCGAACGAGCGGGGCTTAAAAATAATCGATACCACCTGTCCTAAAGTGGTGAAGGCGCAAAGACTGGCAAAAACCTATTTCAAGAAAGGATATCAAATTATCGTTTTCGGAGACAAAAATCACAAAGAAGTGAGAAGCATCAAAGAATGGGCGGAGAATGAAGCCGTTATTGCGGGAAATTTCGACGAAGTTAAGGAATTGAAACTGGATCCCGGAAGAAAATATTGTCTTGTCTCCCAAACCACCCAAAACGCGAAAGAGTTCAAAAAATCCGCCGTTTACCTCAAGAATAGACTAAAAAATTTCATATTTTTCAACACGATTTGCGATTCAACCGAACAGCGCCAAAAAGAAATCCGTAACCTTGCCAAAGTTAACGATGTTGTGATAATAGTCGGCGGCAGGGACAGCGCCAATTCTAAGATGCTTTTTGAAATTGCCAGTAAAATAAACCCGAAATCCCATTTCATCGAAAACGCAAAAGGCCTGAAACCGCAACGGCTCATGAGCGCGAAATCAGTGATTATCGGCGCCGGCGCCTCGACACCGGAGTGGGTAATAGAAAAAGTGGTTGATAAAATAAGAAAAATATCCTAAGCTTGTATTATGAAACAATCCCAACTTTTCACTAAAACTCAAAAGAACGCGCCCAAAGATGAAATGAGTCTCAATGCCCAGCTCCTTATTCGTGGCGGTTTTGTCGATAAATTGATGGCCGGAGCCTATACTATTTTGCCGTTGGGTTGGCGAGTCATGAAAAAGATCGAGAATATCATTCGGGAAGAAATAGACGCTATCGGCGGTCAAGAAATTTTTATGCCGGCTCTCCAACCAAAGGAGAATTGGGAGCGTACTGGAAGATGGAGCACTATGGATGATTTGTATAAAGTGAAGGACTCAAGTGATCGGGAGTTTGCGCTCGGTGCCACCCATGAGGAGGTCATTTCGCCACTCGTAAAAAAATTTATAAATTCCTATAAAGATCTGCCATTTTCCGCCTATCAGATCCAAAGTAAATTCCGGATGGAGTTACGGGCTAAGTCTGGTATCCTGCGGGGCCGCGAATTTATGATGAAAGATCTTTATTCTTTTCATCTGGATCAAGAGGATCTTAATAATTATTATGAAAAGGCAAAAAAGGCTTATAAAAATATTTTTGAGCGTGTTGGTATCGGCGACAAAACTTTTGTAACATTCGCTTCAGGCGGTTCATTTTCCAAATATTCGCATGAGTTCCAAACACTTACCGAGGCCGGAGAGGATATTATTTATATTTGCAATAAATGCAATCTAGCCATAAACAAAGAAATCAAGTCTGAAACGCCACAATGCCCCGATTGCCAGGGAAGCGATTTTAGGGAAGAAAAAGCGGTGGAAGTCGGGAATATATTCAAACTCGGAACAAAATACAGCGCGCCTTTCAATTTGGCAGTTGACAATAAGCAAGGGGAAAAAGTAACTTTGATCATGGGATGTTACGGAATCGGTCTGCAAAGGCTGATGGGAACGATCGTAGAGGTCGATAATGATGAAAAGGGGATTATCTGGCCGGAATCGATCGCGCCTTTCAAGGTTCATCTTGTTAGTCTTGGAAAAAATGAGGAAGCGGAAAAAATATATCAAGATCTTCTAAAGAAAAATATTGAAGTATTGTACGACGATCGGGACGTAAGCGCCGGAGAAAAGTTTGCCGATACGGATCTTATCGGTCTTCCTTATCGCGTAGTCGTTAGCGAAAAATCCCTCAAAAGCGGGGGAGCGGAAATAAAAAAACGCCCGGAACCAAAAGGCGAAATTATTCCGACTGACAAAATAGCAGCGGAATTATCCAAATAGCATTCCCAATCAATTATCCTGCGTCAGTCGAAGCGACTGGCTTTTTTTATAGACAATATTATTATTTTTTCACTGCAATATTCGCTTCGTTCAGTTGTTTTTCATCCACTTCGCTCGGACTATCCATCATCAGGTCTCGTCCGCTTCCGTCTTTGGGAAAAGCGTATATGTCCCGAATGGAGTCCAAATCATGAAGAACCATCAAAATGCGGTCAATTCCCGGCGCGTTTCCTCCATGGGGAGGAGCGCCGTATTTGAAGGCGCGAACCAGCGCGCCAAAACGTTCATCCACGTCTTTCCTGGAATAATTCGCGATTTCAAAAGCTTTATACATTATTTCCGGATCATGGTTTCGAATAGCGCCGCTGGAGGCTTCAAAACCGTTCAAAACCAAGTCGTATTGATAGGCTAGAACATCCAGGGGATCTTTTTCTTGAAGCGCCTGGAGTCCGCCTTGGGGCATAGAAAATGGATTGTGTTCAAAATCAATTTTTTTAGGGTCAATTTCCGAATAGGAATACATCGGGAAATCAACAATCCAGCACCAGGCCGCCAAGCTGCTGTCTTTCAATCCCAATTTGGCCGCGCATTCACTTCGGACAGCTCCCAGGCTCAAGCAAACCATTTTCCAGTCATCGGCTCCGAAAAATATAATATCATTTTCTTTCGCGCCGACCTCATCCACAATTTTTTGCGCCAAATCATCGCCTAAAAATTTAATTATGGGCGATTGTAATTTTCCTTCGCGGAAAAATATATAGGCAAGTCCCTTGGCACCTTTCATTTTCGAGATTTCGGTAAATTCGTCAATTTCTTTTCTCGTGAATTTTGCTCCGCCTTCAACTTTCAAGGCGTGAACGACACCGCCTTTATCGATCGCGTCCGAAAATACCGAAAATCCACAATCTTTGACCGTTTCCGTGATCGGCCTGATCTCCATCTCAAATCTCAAGTCCGGTTTATCGGTTCCGAAGCGGGTCATAGCTTCCCGCCAGGGAATTCTTTGAAATTTTCCATTTTCATCCAGATTGACAATTTTCTTTTGGGAGAATTTTTTCGTCAGATCTATCATCAACGGATCCATCAGATCCAAAACATCTTCCTGGGTCACAAAACTCATTTCAATATCAAGTTGATAAAACTCGCCATAGTGCCTGTCCATTCGAGGATCTTCGTCCCGAAAACAGGGAGCAATTTGAAAATATCGGTCCAATCCTCCGACCATCAGAAGCTGTTTGAATTGCTGGGGGGCTTGAGGAAGAGCATAGAATTTCCCCGGGTGCAGCCGGGAAGGAACCAGAAAGTCGCGCGCCCCTTCCGGAGAAGAATTGGCGAGTATCGGCGTCTGGATTTCAATGAAATCGCGTGCCTGAAGATAATTTCTTATGTGTTGAATGTATTTATCTTTCAATGCGAGTAGTTTTTGGAGTTCCGGACGGCGCAGGTCAACGAAACGATACTGCAATCGCAAAGTTTCATTGGCTTCGTCTGATTTTTCTTCATCGAGTTCAAAGGGAGGAGTTTCGGATTTATTGAGAATCGCAAGTTCGCTGATTTCAACTTCTATTTCGCCGGTCACAAGTTTGGGATTGATCATTTCCGCGGGCCTCGCGACAACCGTGCCGGCAGCTTTCACGACCCACTCGTGCCGCAACTTGTCGGCCTCTTTCCATGCAACGCGGTCGATCGCGGAATCAAACTTGATTTGCGTAAGTCCGTAGCGGTCCCGCAGATCAATAAAAATAATCCCGCCATGATCCCGCCGCCGGTGCACCCAGCCGGCCAGAACAACCCCTTGGCCGATATTGGATTTATTCAATTCCCCACAAGTGTGCGTTCGTAGCATAAATAAATAGTACTTTATATTGGAATATTATTCAAGACCACTGTTTTTTTTCTCCGTTTATGCTAATGTTATAATTAATGGATTTCAATAGTCATAATTTTTCATAAAACATTATGGACGCAAATAAAAATTGGGAAATTCTCAAACAAACCGATCCGGAGATATACGACGCCTTGATCGGCGAAGAAAAAAGGGAACAAAAAGGAGTGGAACTCATTCCTTCGGAAAATTATACCTATCCCGAAGTTTTTGCCGCCAACGGCTCGATTTTGACTAATAAATACGCCGAAGGCTATCCGGGCAAACGATATTATGGCGGGCAAGAATATACGGATATTGTCGAAAATCTCGCGCGAGACCGCGCCAAGAAACTTTTTCGCTGTGAACACGCCAACGTCCAACCTCTTTCCGGTTCGCCTATGAACCAAGCCGTATATTTTGCCTTTCTCAATCCCGGCGACACCGTTCTCGCGATGGAACTTTCGCATGGAGGGCATTTGACCCACGGCGCGCCGGTTTCGCACATGGGAAAAGTCTTCAATTTTGTCCGTTACAAAACCCATCCGGACGAAAAAGGAAGAATCGATTTTGAAGAACTTTTGAAAGTTGCCAAAGAATGCCGGCCGAAAATCGTCATGTGCGGATATACTTCTTATCCGCGAGATTATGATTATACGGATTTCAAAAAAGTGGCGGATGAAGTGGGCGCCATAACTTTCGCGGACGTCGCCCACATTGGGGGACTCATAGCAGCCGGCGTGATGAGAAATCCTTTTGATTATGGCTTTGACGTGGTTTCGACGACGACCCACAAGTCATTGCGCGGCCCGCGAGCGGGAATGATAATGTGCAAAGAAAAATACGCCGCACAAATTGACAAATCTGTTTTCCCCGGTCTGCAGGGCGGTCCGCATATGCAAACAATTGCGTCAATAGCTGTCGCATTGGGCAAAGCGCTTGAACCGGAATTCAAGGAGTATGGAAAACAAGTTCTGGCCAATTCGAAAACTTTGGCCCGGGAGCTTATGGATAACGGTGTGAAACTTGTCACGGACGGGACAGACAATCATATGATGGTTGCGAACACAGTGCAAAGTTTCGGCATCGACGGAAAATTGGCCGAGCAAACCCTGGATAAAATTTCCATCACTGTCAACAAACAGATCATCCCGGATGATCCCAACCCGCCCTTGAAACCCAGTGGCATCAGATTGGGAACTCCCGCGGCGACAACGCGAGGAATGAAAGAAGATGATATGAAAAAATTGGGAAAATGGATCATTGAAGCCTTGAAAAATCATCAAGACGAAAGCAAACTGGAGGAAATCAAAAAAGAAGTTGAGAAGTTTTGCATCAAATTTCCAGTGCCGGGAATATAACCCACTCCAACATTCAATGTTGGGGTAAAGAAATCTATTTATATGAAAAAGAGCAATATGCCTCCATACACGATCTGTTGCAAAACTTTCAGGTATAATATCTTGAGAGCCTTTTACTGTTGTTGATAAAAAATATATAAGGATTAGCGGAAGAAAAGTTCTCAAGATATGAGAACTTTTTTAATTTTTTACATAAAAACATGAAGAAAATTCAAATTATATCGATAAAAAAACTGAAGCCGCATGAAAAAACGAACCGGATAAACTTGAAAAAAATAAAATTTCAACTACGCAAAGAGGGTCGGCTTATTAATCCGATTATTGTCGATCGGGATAATCTGATTATTCTTGACGGGCACCATAGGGTCAGAGCGTTGGCAGAACTGGGTTATAAAAAAATTGCGGCTTACTTAGTCGACTATTCCAGCGAACGGATAAAAGTGCTTCCGCGGAGACCTGGCATAAAGATTTCAAAGGAAATAATTATCAAAAAAGCGCAAGCGGGGAAAGTTTTCCCGCATAAAACCTCAAAGCACCTTATTCCCGACAGGCCGAAAAATATAAACACCCCGCTTTATAGCTTGAAATAAAAGGGATGCGGAGATATGATAAGATTAGAGTTGATTTTAAACCACTAATATTTCTACGAAACTCATAAAAAAAATGACATGTGCGAATATTTGTCGCAAAAATGAATATTTGCTATATTATAACTAATGGAGCAAAAACAAAAAACAAAGGACGAAAGCTGCACTGCTTATCAGTGTAGCGAGGGAGAACCAGGATGTGAAATTTCGAAAATCGTTTGACGGATCTTTTTGCAATAGCTTCCCTTGCGATTTTTTTATCAATTTTCCGCTAACTCCCTGTCCTTGGTATTTTTTATCAACCGTCAAACTGTGGTCTTCTTAACTAATTACCCAAAAAGATATTAGAAATCTAGAACTTTTAAGTTTTACTAACTGCGTAGAAATCATATGAGTTGGTTTTTTATAGCACTTCTCGGGCCTTTTTTGTATGCTCTGACGAATTATATTGATAAAGTTCTCCTGGAGAGATATTTTAAAAAGAGTGGGATTGGCACTGTCCTACTTTTCTCTTCTTTGGGTTCTGTGTTTGCACTGCCTTTTTTCTTATTGATAGATAGAACAGTGTTAGATGTTAGTTTTGTAAATATTCTTATTCTCGCGATTAAAGGAATGTTGGGTGTGGGGGTGCTGTGGTGCTATTTAATAGCTCTCAGGGACGAAGAAACCTCCGTAGTAATAGTTTTTTACCAGCTTGTTCCTGTGTTTGGAAGCATATTGGGTTATCTTGTGCTTGGTGAAGTTTTAACCCATATGCAATTGATTTCCATGGCGATCATTATTCTTGGTACGACAATCATTGCGTTTGAAGTAGATTTAGATAATCATTTTAAGCTTCGAAAAAAGAGTACTATTATACCAATGCTAGGGGCTTCCTTTTTTTGGGCATTAGGCGGAACCATTTTTAAATTAGTAGCGCTTAAAGAAAATTTATGGAGATCATTGTTTTGGGAAAACCTTATGTTCGTATTAGTAGGTATTTGTATATTTATTTTTATACGTTCTTATCGAGAAAATTTTATATCGGCGTTTAAAAGTAACTCTAAAAATATTTTATCACTCAATGTTTTGAATGAGTCTATATACATATCAGGAAATGTGGTTGTTGCCTACGCGTATCTTCTTGCTCCTGTCGGGCTCGTATTGCTTACACAATCATTTCAACCAATTTTCGTTTTGTTTATAGGTGTGATACTGACCGTTTTCTTTCCAAAAATAATAGTTGAGAAAATAGAGGCAAAACATATCTGGCAAAAAATTATTGCAATCAGTCTAACGGGAATCGGCACCTATCTTTTGCTTTTTTATAAATAAGATTCGCTAATTTAAAATTTTGCCATTTATATAGAAAAGTAATATAGTAAGGTTCATTCAACATATTTACTATTTTTTATGATACCCGAATTTCCGAATTTCAAAAAACTAGAGCTGTCAGACAAAAAAGAGATTGAAAAATTTCTTTCAAAATTCCCACCGTACTCAGTTTTTAATTTTACGAATTTATGGGCGTGGGATATAAGAGCTGATCGTAAAATAGCAAAACTAAATGGAAATTTAGTTGTACGCTTTACGGACTATGAAACAAAGGAGCCATTCCTTTCTTTTTTAGGTGTCAATAAATGTGAAAGTACCGTATTCACACTTTTGTCATTTGCCGGCAGTTCAAATATATCTCCAAAACTCCGCTTCATAACAGAAGAATCAAGCATGCGTCTGCAATCTGTCAATTTGCTTGTAAAAGAGGACCGCGACAATTTTGATTACTTTTTTTCTACGGCTGAGCTAGCTAAGCTCCAAGGTATCAAATTTAAAAAACATAGGAATCTTGCCAGAAGATTCTCGGAAAAATATCCGGATGCTGTTTTTCAATTAAAAGATCTGAGTGATTTATCAATACAGAACAAACTTCATCTTGTGTTGCGACAGTGGGAGCAGCGGAAAAAAATGCAAAATAAAGCATGCGATCTAAAGTTTGAAAAAAAAGCACTCAATCGTTTGCTAAAAAATGCCAAGACTCATAAGTTAATCTTGTCCTGCATTTTTTTACATGATGCGTTGCTTGGTTTCAGTATTGACGAAGTATTGCCCGGTCGAAACGCGATTGCCCATTTTATCAAAGCCGATAATTCTTTTAGAGGCATATATGAGTTTCTCAATAGGGAATTAGCTCAATATCTAACAACCCTTAAAATTACGTTATGGAATTGGCAACAAGATTTAAATATTAAAAATTTAAGGGAAACAAAATTAGGTTATCGTCCAATTGCTTTCCTCAAAAGATATACAGTCTCACTTAATGCTGCCCATGAGCATGATTTGCAAAAACTACACAAAGAAGTTCTTAAAAAATAAATATAAGGCGTTGATGTCCTTGCTCTTGCATAATCACACTTATTTATGTAATATTAATGTAGCAAATCGACTATGGATGTTAAACAAAAAATTCGTAATTACTTTTTTTTCTACATACTCGCGACTCTTATTTTCGTCGTCGGTGTTTTTTCTTATTACCGTTTTATTATCAAGCAAGACTATATGGTTGGATATGAAGGCGTCTGCGATCCAGTTGCAAATACGAATAAATGTTTTGTAGGTTGCGAGGATGATGCTTGCACTAAAGAGTACTACTACTTAAAGATGGTAAAATATGCGCCTGATTTATACAAAGAATGCGGCGAAGATATAACTGATTGTGAATCGGCTAATTCGTGTCTTCCGGGCGATCACGATTGTTCCGAAACATATTGCAACCCTGAAGACGAAGGTGACACTTGCGCAACGGAGAAAAATACCCAAAACGATAAGAACGATGTTAAAGAAGAATCATCACAAAATGAATAAATAATCCAATTTATGATCTGCTATTTATTTTCAAAGCCTCTATATTTCATATTCTCCTCGGATGTACCGTCACTTCTATATTATTCACATATACCGACAGCTATAGTTGCAATCTTGATTGGTATTTTTGTCTTCTGGAAAGGCAAGCAATTACTAATCAACCGGTTGTTATTTGCTATCTCCGCTTGTTTTTCTCTTTGGGTAATTTTAAATCTTATCTTATGGACAAATATTCATAGTGATCTTATGCTGTTTGTTTGGTCCTTTCTTCGGGTATTGTCCTCTCTCATATCAATCCTCAGCATATATTTCATTTATGTCTTTCTGGGGGGGAAAGACGTATCTTTCCGGCTTAAAATTATTTTTTTAATACTTACGGTTCCTATTATTATTTTATCTTCAACCTATATAAATCTGAGGGGATTCAATATTGCAAGTTGTGATGCGTTTATGTTCGAAGGACCCTTGTTTCAGTTCTCCCGTGTCTTTTTTGGAGTATTGGCAATGATTTGGATATTTGTTCTGCTTATTCGCAAATACCGCACAGCAGAAGTTAATTTCAGAAAACAAATATTACTCATGGGAGTAGGGATGGAGTTGTTTCTCTTTTCTTTCTTTATGGTAACATTCTTAGCGGCATATCTTACTGATATGGGCTTAGTGTCTGATTCGCGAATTGAGTTTTATGGACTGTTTGGCATGGATATATTTGTTGCTTTCTTGGCCTATCTCATTGTCCGCTACAAGACCTTCAATATCAAATTGATCGCGACCCAGGCTCTTGTCATCGCCCTTATTATTCTCATAGGCTCGCAGATCTTCTTCGCCCAGAGCCTTACTAATACAATCTTGATAGGCGTCACTCTTATCATATCTCTGGCATTCGGCTACATGCTCGTAAGATCGGTAAATATGGAAGTCCAAAGAAAAGAAGAACTTGAAATTCTTTCTACTAAGCTGGCGCAAGCGAATGATAAGTTGCATCAGCTCGACAAGACCAAATCGGAGTTTATTTCCATCGCTTCGCATCAGCTGCGGACGCCGTTGACGGCCATCAAGGGCTTTGTGTCGCTTCTTTTGGAGGGAACCTACGGCCAGGTGCCGGAAACCCAAAAAGGCGCGCTGGAGAAAGTATATATTTCCAATGAAAGGCTGGTGCAATTGGTTGAGGACTTACTGAACATTTCCCGCATTGAGTCCGGGCGGATGGAATTTGATTTTCAGGAGGCGCAAATTGAGGATCTCATCACCGAAGCGGCGAATACGCTTGATCTTTCGGCGAAGAATAAGGGGCTATATCTCGAATGGAAAAAGCCGGAGAAAATATCCCCAAAAATCAAAATTGACATCACCAAGGTCAAAGAAGTTATTTCCAATATGATCGATAACTCGATCAAGTATACGCAAAAAGGCGGTGTCACTGTCCGGATGGAAAATGGCGTTTTTTTTGATCACAACACAATGGAACGGAAAAATGTTTTGCGGGTGATCGTATCTGACACTGGAATCGGGATGGAGAAAGAGGATATTGAGAATATTTTCGATAAATTCGTGCGCGGAAAAGAAATCAGCCACTACCACACCGACGGAACGGGACTCGGAATGTTCATCGCCAAGAAAGTAACCGAGGCCCATCAAGGCAAAATCTGGGCCGAATCAGCTGGAAAGGGGAAAGGAAGCCGGTTTATTTTGGAATTGCCGGTGAATATCACGTAACACAAAACAAAGAGCATGGAATAATGTTTGCGCCGCGTTTTTTGTTCCATGTTACGTGTTCTGTGCTCTATGGAAAAATTGTCTTTTCGTGCCGATTGTGGTACGATTTTTTAGTAATAATTGATTAGAATTCATGCAAAAAAATATGGAAAAAGTCTGCGTCATTGGTCTCGGATATGTCGGTTTCCCGCTGGCGGTTTTGTGTTCGGTGAAAGGCTACGAAGTTTATGGATTTGACAAGGATGAAAAAAAACTCGCGAGAATTGAAAAGGGCGAAAATATCGTTGAGGAAAAATATCTCGGTGAACTGCTCCCGAAAGCGAAAATTAAGGTGATTCGCGACGAATCTCAAATGAAAGACTGCGATATTTTCATTATCGCCGTTCCAACGCCGGTCGATGAAAAATATTATCCGGATTTGAGTTATATTGTTTCTGCCTCCGAAACCGTGGCCAAAAACATGAAAAAAGGCTCCTTAGTCATCGTGGAATCAACAATCAATCCGGGTGTTTGCGAAGAATTCGTCCGCCCGGCCTTCGAAAAGGAAGGATTTGCCATCGGCCAAGACGTTTTTATTTCTCATTGCCCCGAGCGAATTAATCCGGGCGATCCAAGGTGGAACGTAACCAACATCCCGCGAGTGGTCGGCTCATTTGACGAGAAAGGACTCGAAAAAAGCGTGAAATTTTATGAAAGCATAATCGACGCGAAGATCATGCCGATGAAAACTATTCGAGAGGCGGAAGCGGTCAAAATAATGGAAAATTCCTTTCGCGACATCAATATTGCTTTTGTCAACGAGCTGGCGAGATCTTTCAATCTGATGGATATAGACGTGGTTAATGTCATCCGGGGCGCTTCAACCAAGCCTTTTGCATTTATGGCTCATTGGCCCAGTTGCGGCGTTGGGGGACATTGCATTCCGGTCGATCCTTATTATCTGATCGAAAAAGCCAAGGAAAATGATTTCGACCATCAGTTTTTGCGAGTGGCTCGCGCCATCAACAACGGAATGCCATTGTATAGCGTTGAACTTTTGCAAGATGAGCTCAATAGTCTGGGCAAATCATTGAAAGGCGCCAAAATTGGCCTTCTGGGAGTTTCTTATAAGGCCAATGTCGGCGATCTGCGCGAAAGTCCGGCCCTCAAGATCATCGAGCTTTTGGAAAAGCATGGCGCGGTTCTCAATATTTACGATCCGTTTATTCCGAAACTTTCGAACGTCAGCAGTGTTGAAGAAATTTTGGAAAAATCAGAGGCTATCTTTCTTGCCACAAGTCACAATGAATTTGTGAAAATTCCCGCGGAAAAATTTAGGGAAAAGGGGATCGGCTTGATTGTGGACGGGATGAACTGCCTGGATAAAGACAAAATACTGGCACTGGGGATAAAGTATAAGGGAATAGGCCGCTAGGAGCGGAATTTCCAATTTCAAATTTCCAATTTCAAAACAAATCCCAATTTTCAAAATTCTAATTTTATAAACTTTTTTGAATTTTGGTTATTTGAGCTTTGATATTATTTCGGATTTTTGTCGCATCCCGAAGTTTGTTTTTTTGTTTTTTAGCATGTATAATAACGACATAAATCAATTAAAGTAAAGTTATGGCGAAAATAATGATCGTCGAGGATGATCCGATGCTGGTTGAAATATACGAAAAAAAGCTCTTGGACACGGGATTTGAAATCAAAATCGTGACGAGCGGCAAAGCGGTAAAAGATGAAGCCCTTTTATGGCATCCTGATCTAATTCTCCTGGACGTTGTTTTGCCGGATATGGACGGATTTGAAATCCTTGAAGCCGTCAAAAAAGAAAATGAGATCAAAAGCATTCCGGTATATGTATTCAGCAACTTAAGCGCCAAAGAAGATATTGACCGGGCCACAAGTTTAGGCGCGGCGGGTTTTTTGACAAAATCGAATTTTACCCCTTCCCAGCTGGCGGAAGAAGTAAAAAAACTGGTCGGCGACCAATCCTCATCTTCCATTACCTCTCCACCGGAACCATCCCAGTCAGCTTCTCCGACCGAAGAATTTCCGCTTAAAAAAGAAACTGGCGGACACAAAGTTCTGATAATCGAAGATGAAGATATTTTTATTGAAATGTTCGGGGACAAACTAAAACAGGAAGGTTTTGAAGTTGTCGCGGCTAAAAATGGAAAATGGGGAATCAAGGAAGCGGAAAAGGGTCTTTTTGACTGCGTACTTCTTGATATGATGATGCCGGCCATGAACGGCTACGAGGCGATAAAGGAACTTCGGGCAAATGAAGCGACAAAAAATACTCCGGTTATCATTTTGTCCAACTCGGCAATGGATAGCGAAGTGAAACAAGCGCTTGACCTGGGAGCCGACGCGTACTATGTGAAAACGCAAATCACTCCCGGCGAAGTGGTCAAGAAAGTGAAGGAACTTATTGGAAATAAAAAATAGATCCCTCGATTTTCTGGTAAATGAAAATAAAACACACAGAAAAACTAAATTTACCCCTTCTGAAAATCCTATCCTTTTGTTCCTTTCTTCTCGGAATTTCTTCGGCTCTCATTCTTTATCTTGAGTCGGATTATTTCAGGATTGCCCTTGGAAGCGACAATATCACTTTCTACTTCATCGCCGGATATGTTTTGGCGCTGATTCTCATATTTAACTGGCACCACCTTGTGAGGCGCTTCGGAAAAGTGAGGGTTTTTCTTGTGAACATCACCGCGAAAGCCGTCATCGTTTCGCTTATCGGCCTTTTTCCGATAAATCAGGCAAGCGCCTGGCTCCTTGTGCTTTATATAGCCTCAACGGTGCTAATGTGGGTTGATCTCGATGTTCTTCTTGAGTCTTGCTCAAGAGACGTGAAAACTGGGAAAATCCGGGGGGCTTACCTCACTATCATGAACGCGGGATATCTCATCTCGCCTTTTTTCGCGGGTCTCATCATCAGCCGGTGGGGGATGAATTCCGTTTTTTTGATTGCCGCGACTATTTTGGTTATCGTTTCCGTCATCGCCCTTTTCCGCCTCAAGCGGATTCCGGAATGCGACATCGAGGATTTGAGCTTCTTTTCTCTCATGAAAAAAGTTTTCCAACGAAAGAATGTCATGCGCGTATATTATATCTCTTTCCTTCTGGAGCTTTTTTACGCCCTTATGATCATCTATACGCCGCTTTATCTTCTGGAACTCGGTTTTTCCTGGAGCGAAATCGGCGGAATGTTCACAATAATGCTCATTCCTTTCGTCATCTTGCAGTATCCGGCCGGAATTTTGGCCGACAAAAAATTTGAGGAGAAAAACATGATTGTTTTTGCGCTTCTTCTCATGGCGGCGTCCACAACTGTAATATTTTTCTTGTCTTCCAAGGACTTCGCGATTTGGGCGGCTGCCCTTTTCGCGACCCGCATCGGAGCGAGCCTTATTGAGATTCTTCGCGATTCGTATTTCTATAAGCGCATCGACCACACAGACGTCGACATTGTTGATTTTTTCCGGAGCGTCCGCCCGATGGCTTATATCCTCGGGCTCCTCATCGCCACTCCGATTGTCTATATGTTCCATATCCGTTTTATCTTCCCGTTTGTAGGTGTGATGATGCTCACCGGCGTGCCTTTCGCGCTGAAGCTCGCCTCAAGCCGCATTCCACCCGTCTACGGCCAGCTTTCCGGAAAAATAAAGAGATAATTTTTTTGATTCCGATCCCAAGCCTTAGCTTCGGATTTTTTATTTCCAATAACCGGAAAAAATGCTATTATAAATACATAAGCGCTAAAAAAAACATATGGCCATTTCCAAAAAAATCATCGATCATCTCAAGGAAAAAAAGTATAAATTCGAGATAATCGAGCACAAAACCACCTATACCGCCTTTGACACGGCGCGGACAGCCCAAAAGCAGGAAAAGGAAGTGAAGTCCGACGAAATTGCGAAAGCGCTGGTCGTGAAAGCGGACAAAGACTACGCGGTAGTCCTGGTTCCGGCCAGCAAAAGACTCGACAAAAAGAAGCTGCTGAAAATTATAAATGCGCTGAAAAAGAAGAATAAAGAAAAATTATATAAATCCCTCGACCTCGCCAAGGAAGCATGGATGAAGAAAAATATTCCCGGAAAAGTGGGCGCCACTCCCGCGTTCAAAGAGCTTCTCGGGATTGATATTTATATCGATGCGGTTCTGGCCAAGCAAAAAAACCTCTACGTCGGCTCGGGCGAATACGAATACTCTATCAAACTTCCGGCCAAGCAATATCTCAAAAATGAAATGCCGGTGAAGGGAAGCTTTGGGGTGAAAAGGTGAATTTTCTATGTATAACGTAAAATTATTAAAATTCGAAGGCCCGTTGGATTTGCTTTTGCGCCTCATAGAGGAGCAAAAACTCGACATTGCGGAAGTGAGCCTGGCAAAAGTAGCCGATGGCTATCTTGAATATGTCCGCAGCGACCAGAATATTTCCCTTGAAAATCTTTCCGAGTTTATCAGCATCGCCGCGAAAATAATTCTCATTAAGTCCCGCAATATTCTTCCGACGCTTGAGGTCACGCCCGAAGAGGAAAAAGAAATCAAGGATCTGGAGGAGCAGCTCAAGCTCTATCGGGAATATAAGGACATTTCCGAAAAAATAGGCTCGCTTCTCCGGAAAAATAAGTTCGCCTATTCGCGGGACTATTTGCTGGGAATCGCAAATGTTTTTTCTCCCCCTAAGAATGTAAATTTGTTTGATCTCAAGAAGTGCTATAATGAAGCTATAGCGCAAATAATTCTTCCCGAGAAAATTCCCGAAGAGGCCGTGAGAGATATTTTTACGCTTGAAGACAAAATCAGCGAATTTCAAAAAACACTGCGGGAGAGAATTGAGTTCAGTTTTTCGGATATGAAAGCGTCGGCCAAAGATAAAATCGAAATAATTGTCAGCTTTTTGGCTCTTCTTGAGATGATCAAGCAAAGAATAATAACAGCCGAACAGCACGAATTATTCGAAGATATAAGGATATCCAAGTTTGGCTCGCACGAAAATCAGGTTCGGGCGTCAGAAGTTCAAATGTTTACTTAAATAATTTATTTTTTTCCAAACTATCGCTATGGAGCCAAAGAAACTGAAATCTATCCTGGAAAGCCTTCTTTTTATCTCCGGCGAGCCGATCCGGACTTCCCGCCTTGCAAAAATCTGCGATATTCCCAAGAATGATATGGAAGCGGCCCTCGGGGAGCTGGAACAGGATTTCAAACGCGAGGAGAGAGGATTAATGATAATTTTCAAGGAAGATCTTGTCCAATTGGCCACTGATCCTCAAAATCAGGAATTTGTGAATCAGCTGGTTAGCGGCGAACTGGGATCCGACCTGTCGCGCTCGTCTCTCGAAACCCTTTCTATTGTTGCCTATCGCGGTCCCATTTCCCGAGTTCAAATTGAAGTTATCCGGGGCGTAAACTGCAGCTATGTCTTGCGAAGCCTGCTTTTGAGGGGCCTGGTCGAAAGAAAAGAAGAATCCGACGTGAGAGGATATTTATATGAAATATCATTTAATTTTTTGAAAAATCTGGGAATTGGAAATGTGAAGGATCTTCCGGAGTGGGAGAAACTGTCAAAAAACGAAAAGGTGGCCGAGCTTCTTAAAACAAACCTCCAGGAACCGGAAGAAAATGCGCCTCCGTCGTAAGCGTAAAAAGAAGATCATAAAAATCATTTCATGAATACTATAGCCGGCGTAATCTTAATCCTCTTTTTTCCCGCTCAATATTATTTGTACGGTTTTTTCACGGCGCCTGAAAACTTCAATCGATCACCCGCCGCCCAAGTCGAAGGCGCAACCTCGGAAAAATACAAATCTTCGAGTGAAAAAAGCCTCAAAGGCAGACTCTCCAACCAAAAAAATGAAAATAGCAATTATGGAGGCTCGGGACTAATTCCCGAGAGAAAGAAGGATTATTACAATACAAAAATTTTCGCCGGATCATCAGTAGTTATCGACGTCGATTCCGGCACTATTTTGCATTACGACAACGGGAGGGGAAAAATACCCATCGCTTCCCTGACTAAAATAATGACAGCCGTTCTGGTCTTAGAAAACGTGAAGAACCTGGACGAACCGGTGACTGTTGATGAAGAAGCCCTATCGGCTGACGGAACTAAAGTTGGCTGTCCCCAGACGGGATATTGCGTGGATGAAAGGCTTCATATCGGCGAGAAAGTCACTGTCGGCGATCTTTTGATGGCTATGCTCCTTGACAGCGCCAATGACGCCGCTATCGCTCTTGGCAAGTATATCGCCGGTTCGCAAAAAGATTTTGCCGGCCTTATGAACGACAAAGCTAAAGATTTGAGCCTCATGGATTCTCATTTCTGCAATCCGTCCGGGCTTGACGAGGATGATTGTTATTCATCCGCCTACGATATTGCCCGCATTGCCGCCTATTCAATGCAATATGAAAAGATCTGGAAGATAATGAAAACTCCGGAAATTGAAATCAGTTCAACCGACGGAAAATACACCCATAAACTCAAAAATACGGATCTTCTCCTTGACCAAATCCCGAATTGCCTGGGCGGAAAAACGGGTTTTACGTATAATGCCGGAAAATCCCTGATGATGGCGGCCGCGGATCCTTCCGGCGAACGCCATAAGATAATCGCCGTGATACTAAACGACAACGAACGCTGGGCGGATATGAAAAAGCTGATAGACTGGACTTTTGAAAATTATAATTGGAAATAATATGCATTTTGCCGACATTACAACTATTCCCGCCGCGATGGCAGTTTTCAAGATTTGGATCTTGGGCACCTTTGCTTTTGTTTTGGCTATGGCCTGGACGCCGATTCTGACTCATTTTCTCTACAAATACAAAATCGGCATAAAGATCAAGGAAAATTCCGTTGACGGCCGAAAGGCTCCCATTTATCACGGCCTGCATAAGGATAAAAGCGGAACACCTTCGATGGGGGGGGCTTTAATTTGGGCGACTGTCCTTTTTTTAGCCGTATTTGCTCACTTTTTCACCCCTTTTTTTGATGCGAAAATAATCACCCGGCTCGATTTTTTGAGCCGTTCCCAAACCTGGCTGCCTCTTTTTGCCCTCGTTTCCGCCGCCATTCTCGGTGCTTTTGACGATATCTTCAGCGCGAAAGGCTGGGGATCAAATAAAGGGGGCGGGATCCGGTTTCTTTTCCGTTTTGGGTGGCTATTTCTCATCGCTATTCTGGGAGCTCTTTGGTTTTATTTCAAGCTTGATTTTCACGCTATTCACATACCGGGAGTGGGCGACCTTGCGATAGGCTGGTGGTATATCCCTTTCTTCGTTTTTGTGGTGCTGGCCACGGCTTTTTCTTCCAATGAAACCGACGGCCTCGACGGCCTAAACGGCGGGATACTTTTGATCGCTTTCGCGGCCTTCGGAGCAATAGCTTTCACTCAAAGCAAGATTGATCTCGCGGCTTTTTGCGCCGTTATTTGCGGTTCACTTCTCGCTTTTCTTTGGTTTAATATATACCCCGCCCGTTTTTTTATGGGCGATACGGGATCGATCTCGCTTGGGGCAACCCTGGCTGTTGTCGCTATGCTCACTAACTCTGTTTTGGTTTTGCCGATAATTTGCCTCGTCTATGTTATTGAATCTTTATCAGTGATAGTCCAGCTGACATCCAAAAAATTATTTGGACGCAAGATTTTTTTGTCCACGCCGATTCACCATCATTTCGAAGCTAAAGGCTGGCCGGAGACTAAAATAACCATGCGGGCCTGGATCCTGACCGGCGTTACGGCGGGAATCGGACTCATAATCGGAATATTAGGAATGGGAAAATGATCGCCAGTGAACAACAATCAATGAACAATAATCGATCGATAATTTAAAAATAAAAATACTGATCACTGATCGCTGATCGCTAAAAAAATGAAATATTTAAAAGACATCGATTTTAAAAACAAACGTGTATTATTAAGGACGGACTTCAATGTTCCGCTTGAAAACGGGAAAGTGAAAGACGACTGGAGAATCCGGGCTGTTTTGCCAACCATAAAATATATCTTGAAGCAGCCCAAGTCCAAAATTGTCATCATTTCTCACCTTGGCCGGCCGGAAGGAAAAATTGATCCTAAATTTTCACTACGCCCGGTGGCGAAAAAATTAGGCGAAATTATTGGCCGGAAAATCGTTTTTATTGAGGATATGCTAAACAACGAAGGAAATGATATCATAAGATCATTAGGAGAAGGGGAAATAGCGCTCGCGGAGAATATCCGATTCTATCCGGAAGAAGAAAAAGATGATGAAAATTTCGCCATTAATCTCTGTCATCATTTCGGAGTCTTTGTGAATGACGCTTTTAGCGCCACTCATCGCGCCCATGCAACAGTAGCTCAAATTCCCCGCTTCAAACCCAGTTGCGCCGGACTTTTGATGGAAAAAGAAATAGATGAATTATCAAAAGCCCTAAAGCCGCCAAAGAGGCCTTCGATAGCCGTAATCGGAGGCGCGAAAATAGAAACAAAACTTCCCTTAATTGAAAGCCTGGCTGATATTTATGACGTTGTTTTGGTTGGGGGACGGGTAGCCGTCGAAGCTCAAGAAAAAAAGATAGCTTTTAAGCAGAATGTCGTTTTTCCCGACGATTATATAGACGGGACTCTCGACATCGGCCCCAAAACAACCGAGAAATACAAAATGGCTATTTCAGCCGCGTCTTTTCTCGTCTGGAACGGCCCGATGGGAAAATTTGAAGAAGAAAAATACCGGAAAGGAACAGAGGAAATATATGCGGCTATTATCAGCTCGGACGCGTATAAAATCGCCGGGGGAGGCGAGTCGGTCGAATTTATCAATTCTCAAAATGGCGCGGATAAGTTCGATTTCATTTCCTCCGGCGGAGGAGCCATGCTCGAATTTTTGAGCGGAAAAAAATTGCCAGGAATCGTCGCTTTGGAAAACAACCTTTAAATGCTATAATATTTACAGTTAAACACTTTTTTTATGCCAAAAATAAAGAAAATTTCAGCTCTCGAAATTCTTGATTCAAGGGGAAATCCGACCGTAAAAGCGAACATAATTCTTGATAATGGTGTTGTCGGCGCCGCATCTGTTCCTTCAGGAGCTTCTACGGGAACATACGAAGCGTTGGAATTGCGCGATAGGGATACGCGCTATGGCGGATTGGGAGTTTTGAACGCGTGCGAAAATATCGAAAGAAATATCTCGAAAAAATTGATTGGATTCGATGCGGCTGATCAGAAAAAAATTGATGAGGCTATGATCGAACTTGACGGGACAGATGATAAATCGAATTTGGGAGCAAACGCCATCCTGGCAGTTTCTCTGGCAACGGCTCGCGCCGCAGCTAGCAGCGAAAATATTCCTTTGTACGAATATCTTGCCGAAACGTTCAAATTTAAGAAGCCAAAAACAATGCCGACGGTTTTTTTCAATGTGATAAATGGCGGGGCGCATGCCGATTCAGGACTATCTATCCAGGAATTTCAAATTATTCCCCGAGAATTCAAAAGTTTTTCTGAAAAACTGCGTGTGGCCAGTGAGGTATACCATAAACTCAAAGAACTTCTTGCGAATTCAGGCTATACGGTCGGCGTGGGAGACGAGGGCGGATTCGCGCCGAAACTCGACAGTCACAGTGAAGCCTTTGAATTTATCACGAGAGCCATCGAAGAAGCGGGATATAAGGAAAAAATCTCACTTGGGATTGATGCGGCCGCCTCGTATTTTTTCGACGCCAGCGAAAACAGCTATACGTTGAAACCGGAAAATATTTCCCTTGAGCCTGAAAGGCTGATTGCTCTCTATCAGGAATGGATGAAAAAATACAACATTATTTCCCTTGAGGACGGACTTGCGGAAGATGATTTTGAAAGCTGGAAAAAAATGAATGAAAAAATCGGGCAAGATTTTTTGGTCGTCGGTGACGATCTCTTAGTGACTAATATCGGCCGCTTGGAAAAATCTCTCTCATTTTCTGCGGTAAATGCTGCAATTGTGAAGCCAAACCAGATCGGGACGCTCTCCGAAACGATGAATTTCATCAAAAAATGCCAGAAAAACAAAATCAAATGCATTGTTTCTCATCGTAGTGGAGAAACAGAAGACGCTTTTGATGCCGACCTGGCTGTCGCCACGGGAGCAGAATACGTCAAATTCGGCGCGCCCTGCCGGGGAGAGCGCACGGCAAAATACAATCGAATGCTCGAAATAGAAAAGTTTATAATGTGAGTTTACTACCTCTAAATGAAAAAAACAAAACCGACAATTCTTGCCATTCTTGACGGATGGGGAATTGGAGCAAAGGATGATACGAACGCGATTTGGCTTGCCAAGACGCCGGTTTTTGATTATTTATTCGAAAAATATCCTTATACGGAGCTGAACGCGACCGGTACGGCCGTCGGACTTGATAATCGCCAAACCAGCGGATCGGAAACCGGCCATATGAACATCGGCGCCGGCAGAATCGTGAAGCAGGATTCAAGAAAAATATCCGAAAGCATCAATACGGGAACTTTTTTTCATAATGCCGCCTTTCTTGGCGCGATTTCGCACGTCAAAAAGAATAAGGCGAACCTTCATCTCGCGGGACTATTGGGAAATGAAGACAGTCCGCACATGAGCCCTTACCATCTCGAAGCCCTTTTGCTTCTTGCAAAAAGAAACAACGTAAAAAATGTCTTTATTCATTTTTTCACCGACGGGCGGGATTCATACCCCAAAAGCGCGCTGGCGCATCTCGCAGACTGGGAGAAGAGAATGAAGCAAATCGGCGTAGGCAAAATCGCGAGCCTCATCGGCCGCTTTTACGCGATGGATCGGGCAAAAAATTGGGATCGGCTGAAAATCGCCTATGATCTTATGGTATCCGGCAAGGGGAAAAAGTTCAGCGAGGCAAAGGGCGCCGTGAGATATTATTATCAAAATAAACTTACCGACGAATATATAAAACCATCGCTTATCGATGGAAAAGGGGAGAAGTTTGTTACAATAAACAATAATGATTCAGTAATATTTTTCAATCTTCGCTCTGATCGCGCCCGGCAGTTCGCGAAACTCTTTGTTCTTGAAAAATCAAAGGAAACAAAATTGCCTGTGCCGCGTCTCAAAAATTTGTATTTTGTCGCAATGACAAATTTTGGACCGGACCTTCCGGTGCATACCGCTTTTCAGGACCATCCGGTTAACGGAACATTGCCCGCTGCGCTTACAAAGTTTTCCCAGCTTTACATAGCCGAAACGGAAAAATTCGCGCATATAACGTATTTTTTGAATGGCGGCTATGCGGATGCTCTCAACGGCGAAGATCGCCTGATGATTCCGTCGCCCGTCACTGACAATTATGCCAAAATTCCGCAAATGTCAGCGGAAAAAATCACGCAAAAAGTTTTGGGATTTTTGAAAAAAGAAAAGTATAATTTTACGGCGATCAATTTTGCCAACGCCGATATGATCGGACATACCGGAGAAATAAAAGCGGCAGTCAAAGCGGTTGAATGCGTGGATAGAAATCTCGGAAAATTATATAAAGAGTTGCAAAAGTGCGGCGGAAATCTGATTGTCACCGCCGATCATGGAAATGCCGATTGTATGTGGGACAAAAAAGCGAAACTTCCGATGACCTTTCATACTAAAAATCCGGTGCCGTTTATTTTAGCCGGCGATAAATATAAAAAAATTAAATTGCAATCGAACGGAGTTTTGGGAAATATCGCGCCGACCATTTGCGATGTTTTGCAAATCGGAAAATTACCGGAAATGAAACTTGAAAGTTTGCTAAAATAATTCATAATTTTTCAAAAATGAAATACGATCTCGTCGCTATCGGCTCGGCCGTCAAAGATATCTTTCTTGTCACTGATCGGGGAAAAATTTTCAAAACTCCGAAAGATAAATTGGCCCCCGAATGGCTGGGGTTTGAATTGGGAGAAAAAATATGCGTGAGTGAAGAATACGAATGCCTGGGAGGAGTGGCTGCCAGCGTCGCAATCGGGACGACCAAATTAAATTTGAAAACAGGCATCGTTTCCACCTTGGTCGCCAATTATGACTGGATTGCGGGAGAACTGAAAAAACATAGAATCGATACAAAATATCTTGCGAAACACATTCCCCAGCTTCTGTCTCTTTCCGTCATCATTGTGGACAAATATACCAGCGAACGGGTAATTTTATACAACCAATCCTCCGGAAAAATTGATATAGACCTCCTGAAAATGCCAAAAGCCGAATACTATTGCGTCTCGTCCCTGACCGGAAAATGGGCCAAAAATGTGCTTAAAATTGTTGATTTTCTAAAGAAAAATAAGGCAAAATTGATCATCCTTCCCAGCACCAACCAAATCCGGGAGGGATTCAACGATCTTAAAAAACTTTTAGGAGCGGCGGAAATCCTCATTCTGAACCGCAACGAAGCCGTTGAAATAGCCAGCCATCTCAAAATAAAAGATTTCGGCATGAAAAATTTGTTCAAAGTCCTCCATGATCTCGGCCCTAAAACCATTTGTATCACCGACGGAACAAAAGGGGCTTGGTCCAGCGACGGAAAGCAAATCCTCCACAGCCCGATAATAAAAGTGAAAGCCGTTGATTCTACCGGCGCCGGCGACGCGTTCGCCAGCGGATTTCTGGGATTTTATCTCAAAGGCGCCACTCTCGAAGCTTCTCTCAAGGCCGGAGTCATTAACAGCGCCAGCGTCGTGAAATACGTGGGAACGATGAAGGGACTCCTGACGAAAAAAGAAATATTGGGAGATCCTAACCTTTCCCAATATTAAATGTCAGGAAAACGGAAGAGCCTTTTTTTGGCTTTTGTGCTATAATTTGACCATGAGAAACCTCGAATCTTTTTTCAATCCCCGTTCTATCGCCATCGTCGGCGCATCGCCCCATAAGGGAAAAATGGGAAATGTTATTTTGCGAAATATCCGTTCGGCCGGCTGGAAAGGCCGGATTTTCTGCGTTAATCCCAGCCACAAAAAGATCGGGGATCTGGCCTGCTTTTCCAAGTTAAGCGATATTGGAAAAAATATTGATCTGGTCCTGGTTGCCATTCCAGCTCCTTTTATTAATGAGGCAATCGAGAATGGCGCAGGATCAATTCCAAAAATATCCAATTTTGTCGTCATTTCATCGGGCTTCAAGGAAACCGGTCCGGATGGGAAAAAACGCGAGGAAGAACTGGCCGGGCTCGCTAAAAAATATCAACTGAATATTCTGGGGCCGAATTGTCTTGGATTTATCAATCCAAGATTAAAGCTAAACGCCAGTTTCACATCGGGTAATTTTAAACCCGGAAAAGCCGCGATCGTATCCCAATCCGGAGCGCTCGGGGTAGCTCTTCTCGATTGGACGGAGAATTTATCGCTTGGTTTTTCAAAAGTGATCTCTATCGGAAACAAAGCCGATCTCGATGAAACTGAAATCACGGATTATCTTGCCGGCGATAAAGATACCCAGGCGCTGGCCCTTTATCTCGAGGACATCAAAAACGGTCCTGATTTTATTTCATCAATAAGCAAAATAATCAATGAAAAACCGGTCTTCGTATTGAAAGCCGGAAAAAATACCGTCGGGCAAAAAGCCATTTCTTCCCATACCGGATCGCTGGCGCAAGATGAGGCTGTTATTTCGGCGATTTTCGCGAAATTGGGCGTCATAGAAGCTAAAAATATCGCCGAATTTCAAGATTTGATCCTATATACCAGTTCCGATTCCGTCCCGAGAAAAAAAGAAGTGATCATTGTCACAAACGCGGGCGGACCCGGCGTTTTGGCCGCCGATTATGTCGGAAAATCAAAATCCATAAAATTGCTCGATTTCCCGGAAGATTTTAAAAAAGAGCTGAAAAAGCATCTTCCGGAAAGCGCTTCTGTCGAAAATCCGATTGATGTCATAGGGGACGCCCCGCCGGAAAGATACGCGGATGTTTTGGAGCGTATTTCCCGAAAATATCCGGCTCATCCCATTTTGATTATCCTGACGCCCCAATCCCAGACTGATCCGGAAAAAGTCGCTAAAATCCTCGTTAATTTCAAGAAAAAATTTCCCGTACTGACCACTTGCTTTATGGGCGGAGTGAAAATTCAAAAGGCGATAGAAAATTTGCATAAAAACGGCGTGGCCAATTTTGAAAGTCCGGAACGGGCTCTGGCTGTCATTAAAAAACTTGTCCGGTTCAATTCTGTCGAAAAAAAGCCGGTACTAAGCGCGGAACAGGAAGAGATTAAGCTGAAATACAAGGTAAATTCCATTTTGCAGTCGGCCGTCTGCCAAAAACGAGAGATGCTTTATTGGAATGAAACCAAAAAAATATTTGAGAATTACGGCCTGAAACTGGCGCCATCCATATCGGCCGGGGAAGGAAAAATAATGAATTTTAAAAAAATAAAGTATCCTTGCGCTCTGAAAACCGATGATCCGAAGATTATTCACCGCTGGGATAAAAAGGCCGTCATCCTGAATATTCAAAACAAACGGGAATTGAAAACCGCTTTCCGAAAAATCCAAAAGACGACCGGGACAAAAAACTTGTTAGTTCAGCCTATGGCCAAGCCCGGCCTTGAGCTGATTATCGGACTAAAAAGGGACAAATCCTTCGGACCGGTAATTGTCTGCGGCTTGGGCGGAACATTCACCGAAATCTGGAAGGATCGGGTGATTCTAATCCCTCCTTTGACCGCCGCCCAAATTTCGGAGGAGCTGAAAAAACTGCGAATTTTCCCCATTCTCAAGGGATATCGCCGGGACAAGGGCTATAATTTGAAAGAAATCGCTAACATCATCCTGGCTCTCCAAAATATGGCCGTGGAAAATCAGGATATATCCGGAATTGATATTAACCCTGTCATGGTTTATAATGATGGCAGCAAATATCAGATTCTGGACGCAAAAGTATATACTAATTAATAACTTTAAAAATATGCCGGACAGTAGTTACAAAATATTAATCGTAGACGATGATGATGTTATTCGGGAAACCTATGCTCAGATATTCAAACAAAAGAAAGCCGAAGTGATCAGCGCCAAAGACGGCGTGGAAGGGCTTGATCTGGCAACGAAAGAAATGCCGGATGTGATTATGACCGGAATCATCATGCCCCGGATGGACGGTTTTCAGCTGATCAAGGCGCTCAAGGAAAATGTTCAGACCGCGGTTATTCCCATCGCCGTCCTTTCTCACCTGGGGCGGGAAGAAGATCGAAAAAAAACCGAGGAGCTGGGGATTACTAATTTTATCGTTCAGGGATCTGTAACTCCGAACGAGCTTGTCGACAGGATAAAAAACATGACTCATGCCAGTGGATCATTCAAATTGAGTTTTGATCCGTACGCCTGGGACGCGCCAAGGCTCGCGAAAACTCTTGACGGGAAAAATTTAAGCTGCCCGAACTGCCAGGAAAAATTGATTATGGAAGTGACGGCAAAAAAAGAAGGACGCGGTTTCGATGGAATTTTGAAGTGTCCGAAGTGCGATTATTCGACATAGCTAACCGATAAATAATGAAATGGATCCTGAAGCCGTCTCCCGAAATACCAGGGGAGTTACAATCTGTTTCCTTGAATCCTATTACCCTTCAGCTTTTGGTTCAAAGGGGTTTTTTTTCAAAAGTTGACATTCAAAAGTTCCTCAACTCGAGTTATGATGACCTGCACTCCCCGGATGGCCTCGCGGGAGTGAAGGAAGCGGTTGACAGATTGGCAAAAGCGATTAAAAAAAAGGAAAAAGTGGCTATTTACGGGGATTATGACGCCGACGGGATCACCTCGACTGTTCTCCTCAAGGAAGTTTTGGAAAAAGTGGGCCTAAGCGCCGAAACTTATATTCCGGATCGCAATAAGGAAGGCTACGGACTTAATGAAAAAGCGCTGGATATGATAAAGGCTGATTACGGCGCCGACCTTCTTATCACGGTTGATTGCGGAATATCAAATAAAGATGAAATAGAATACGCCCGCAAGAAAGGAATGGGAGTGATTGTCATCGACCATCATTCCATTCCGAAAGCGCTTCCTCAAAATTGCATTCTGATCAATCCGAAACTTCCCGGCCAAGAATATCCTTTCAAGGATCTGGCCGGTGTGGGAGTGGTCTTCAAATTCGCTCAAGCCTTGTGGAAAAAAATAATTCCGGAAAAAGAAGCTCATTTGAAATGGTTTCTGGATCTGGTCGCTATCGGAACGGTCGCTGATTGCGTACCCTTGATCGATGAAAACAGGATATTTGCCAAATTCGGCCTTATTGTCCTTCAAAAAACCAAGCGGCTGGGAATCCAGGAGATCATTAAAACGGCCAGGCTTAATATTGATGAAAAGAATCCTCCCAGCGTGGAAAATATCGGCTATCAAATCGGACCGCGATTCAACGCGGCTGGCAGAATGGACCATGCCGACCTCACCTTGAATCTTTTGACGGGAAAAGATCCGGTGAAAGCCCGGATTCTGGCCCTTGAACTTGAAAGTATGAACAGCGCGAGGCAAAAAATAACCCAGCAAGTCCTGGGCGAGATAAAAAGCACTCTGGAGCCCGGAAAGGATTACCGGCTGATCATCCGAAAGGGCGCTCACTGGCCGATGGGGATACTTGGCGTCGTAGCCGGAAAAATTGCCGACGAATATTATTGTCCGGTTTTTATTCTTCGCGAAAATAAAGATCTTATTGAAGGATCCGGCCGCAGCATCGAGGCTTTCGATCTTATTTCGGCTGTCAGTCGACTTGATGATTTGGTGGAGAAATACGGAGGACATTCGCAGGCTATGGGCCTCAAAATAAAACCGGAAAATCTTCCCAAATTTGAAAAAAGGCTGGAGAAATTAATCAAAGACGTTTATAATGAAGAAGCATGGGGGAAAGCCATCCATGTTGACGCGGAAATAGCCACCGAAAAAATAGACTGGGATCTTTTTTCCGAGACGCGGAAATTGGAGCCTTTTGGAGAAGGCAATCGCGAACCTGTTTTTCTTTCCCATAACTTGCTAGTGCGAGAAATGAATCTTGTCGGAAACGGACAAAAACACATCAAATTTTCTTTCAGTCTCGATAAGGATAAAAAAATAATCGAAGGAATATTTTTTAAAGGCGCTGAAATTTTTTCGCAGATGAAAAAGGGGGAAACCATATCCGCGGTTTATAATCTGAAATCAAACAAATGGAACGGGAGCCAAAAACTGGAACTGAATATTATTGACATTCACAACAAGCAATATGGATAAGATCAAAATTTTTTCTGACGGCGCCGCGCGGGGCAATCCCGGACCTTCATCCATCGGCGTCGTAATCGAGGCTGACGGAAAGAAAAAAACTTATCGGGAATTTATCGGTTATGCCACCAATAATGAAGCCGAATATAAAGCTCTGATTTTCGCCCTGCAGAAAGTAAAACTGCTTTTTGGCAAGACAAAATCAAAAACTTTAAGCCTTGATTGTTATCTCGACAGTGAACTGGTTGTCAAACAGCTGAATCACGAATATAAGGTGAACGAAGAGAATATTCAGAAACTTTTTCTTTTGGTCTGGAATTTATCCATCGATTTCAAGGATGTCAGTTACAGCCATATTCCAAGAGCAAAAAACGCGGAAGCGGACAGGCTGGCTAATTTAGCCCTTGACGAAGCCACCAGAGCCCAAAGCCGGATGTTCTAAAATAGCTTATTTAAGCTATTTTTTATTTATTTAACATTGACAAAACCCTGGAAATAAAGTAGCATCATTAGGTTAGTCAAGCTGGATAATCGCTCGTTTAACCCTCAAAAGTTAAGCGGGAGGAAAGTCCGGACACCTGCCCGCGTTATTGCGGGTATACTATGGGCAGTGGGTAACCCCCACCGGATGCATTGAAAGATGCATTTAGGGAAAGTGCCACAGAGACTATACTGTCCCGCTTAGCGGGAGAAAGGTGAAAAGCCGATTAATGTTTATTTTGCTTTTGTGAAATAAGCTGTAATTGGAGCCGACTGGCGACAGTCGGAACTCGGCAAACCCTGCCTGGTGCAAGTCTGTGTCTCCCGGCGTTTCATCGGGAGAAAGACGCTCGATCCCGATAGTAATATCGGGGCTAGATAAATGATTATCTCTTTCGCCTTTGGCGAATAGACAGAATCCGGCTTATAGGCTTCGGCTAACAACAGCCTATGAACTACGAATATACGAATGGCTAATTCCAGAAAATTCGTAATTCGTATATTCGTAGAGCGTAGCGTATTCGTAATTCGTAGAGAAATCCATGAAGAAATCCGAACTTTTTTTTGGAATGCTTCTGGTTCCGGTTGATTTCGCGATGATCGCCACGGCCTCCATTTTGGCGTATTGGCTGCGATTCACTCCGAGCATCCTTGAACTCAAGCCGGTGTTATTCGACTTTCCATTTAATGAATATTTGAAAGTGGCGCTGTCCACGGCGCCGCTTTTTGTGCTGATATTCGCTTTCGAAGGGCTATATTCCCTGAAAGCCACCCGGACTTTCTGGAGGGAATTTTTCAAAATTGTCTTTTCCGTAACAGTCGGAATTACCATAATCATTCTTATCATCTTCCTTCAAAGAGAATGGTTTTCTTCCCGTTTTGTGATTCTGACGGCTTGGCTGATGGCGGTCATACTCATAACTCTGGCGCGTTTTGCCATAAATTTCATTCAAAAACTTCTTCTCGTATACAAAGAAATTGGCGTCCATCGGCTCGTTCTCATTGGCGGCGGCGCTTTTTGCGAGACTTCATCCCGGGAATTCAAAGATCATCCGGAACTGGGTTATAAAATAATCGCCCGGGAAAACAAAATAGACATTGATTCGCTTCGCTTGATCCACAAAGAAAAGGGAATTGATGAAATCATGGTCTGCGATCCGGAGATAACAATGGCCCAGTTGCGCCAAGCCAGTGATTTTTGCCAAAGAAATCGCATCGAGTTTAAGTTTATTCCGGCCATACTCCAGTCCATAAGCACGAATTTTGAAATCAAGGTGCTTTTCGACGAACCCATTATCGAAATAAAAAACACACCGCTCGACGGCTGGGGAAAAATCACCAAGAGAGCTTTTGACATTATGGGATCGGCCTTTGGCATTGTTATCACTTCTCCCTTGATGCTCGCCGCGGCCATCGCCATCAAGCTTGATTCCCGCGGACCGATCATATTCAAAAACGAACGGGTCGGCCACGAGGGCAATTTCAATTTGCTGAAATTCCGTTATATGAAGCTGGAGCTTTGCACAAGCGGCCAAAACCCTGATCTCGAAAAGGCGATCAACCTTGAAAATAATTTAATCAGCCGGCAAAGTGTCCGAAAAGGTCCCGTGTATAAGATAAAAAATGATCCCCGAAAAACCCGGGTGGGAAAAATTATCGAAGCTTTTTCAATTGACGAGCTTCCGCAATTTTTCAATGTCATTAAAGGAGATATGAGCTTAGTCGGTCCCAGGCCGCACCAGCCCAGAGAAGTGGAAAAATATGAAATATGGCAAAAAAGAACTCTTTCCATTAAGCCCGGGATGACGGGCCTGGCCCAGATTTCCGGCCGATCGGACTTGAGTTTTTCCGACGAAGCCCGCCTGGATATATTTTATATCGAGAAATGGTCGCTGTGGCTTGATATTGAGATATTGTTCAAGACTTTTTTCGTTCTCCTAAGAAAAAGAAAAAATATTAATTAGGCTTCCAGATGCCCGATATAAGTTCTCAAGAATTTATACGCTTGCTCCCTTATTGGGGATATCCGTTGATGTTTTTGATGATGACTCTTGAGGGGCCAATCGTGACCATAATCGCGGCCTTTCTGGCTTCGATGGGTTATTTTAATATCTTCCTGGTTTTCGCCTTAAGCGTGACCGGGGATGTAGTCGGCGACATCATTCTATATTTCATCGGATATTTCGGGGGAGCAAGAATTCTCGCAAAAGCGGAAAAGTTTTTGAAAATTAGCGCAACTGTTGTTGAAAAATTGAAAGCTAAATTTCACCAAAACAGCGGAAGAATAATTTTCTATGTCAAATCAACAACCGGTTTGGGATATATCACCTTTATTCTCGCAGGCACGCTGAAAATAAATTTTTCCAAATTTGTCAGGAGCTCCATATTCGGAGGGCTTGTCTGGAGTTCATTCCTGGTCGTTATGGGTTATTTCTTCGGCTACGCGGCGGAGCGTATCAGCCAGTACATCAAATATGCCGGTGTGATAATTTTTGCCGGAGCAGTAGTATTTTTTATCGGACTTTCGCTATATAAAAAACGACAAGGGAAAGAAATATTGGAATAATTTTTTTTCATTCATTTTATATACCAAGGCTGCCGAAGTCTTTTTTTATTGCCAAACTTATCAAAAAAAGCTAGAATTTATGCATGAAAATCGCTTTAGTCCATGATTATCTAGTCCAGTACGGCGGCGCCGAAAGAGTGCTCGAATGTTTCATGGAAATTTGGCCGTACGCGCCGATTTATACTTTGATTTACGACGAAGGGAAAACCCACGGAATTTTCAAGAAAAAAAGAATTTACACTTCCTTTCTTCAAAAATTCCCTTATTCACGCTCCAACCACCGCGTTTTTCCGGCTCTTATGCCGCCAGCCATTGAGCAATTCGATTTTTCAAAATACGACATCGTCCTTTCCGATTCCTCGAGTTTTGCCAAAGGAATCATCACTCCGCCGGAAACGCTCCATATTTGCTATTGCCACACTCCGATGAGATACGCTTGGGATGATTGCCAGAAATATATCCAGGAATTCGGTTTTCCGAAAATCGTCAAGAAATTTATTCCTTTCATAATGAATTATATCCGCCTTTGGGATCGGGTAAGCGCCGACCGGGTGGATGAATATATCGCTAATTCCAAATTCGTCGCCGGAAGAATTAAAAAATACTACCAAAAAAAATCGATCGTCATCAATCCGCCTGTCGATATCCAAAAATTTTATCTCGACGAAAAAAAAGAAGGCTATTTTCTTATGGTTGGAAGATTGATGGCCTACAAGCGCTTTGACATAGTTATCGAGGCTTTTAACGCGCTCGGCTGGCCGCTAAAGATCATAGGCCGCGGACCTGACCTTAAGCGGCTTAAGAAGATGGCCAAGCCCAATATCGAGTTCTCCGGACGATTGAGCGACGAAGATCTTGCCAGAACCTACGCCCGCGCCAAAGCCTTTATTTTTCCCCAGGAAGAAGATTTTGGAATCGTAGCGATGGAGGCGATGGCTTCAGGAAAACCGATAATCGCTTTTCGGGGAGGGGATATCGTGGAGCACGTGAGAGAAGGCGAGGAGGGGTTATTTTTCGACAAGCAAAATTCAAAAGATATAATCGAAGTTCTAAAAAAATTTGATTCTGGCAGTTTTGATCCCGTCCATATCCGCGAGCGTTCCCTCGGATTTGACAGGGAGATATTTAAGGGTAGAATGAAAGACTACGCGGAGAATGCGTTAGCAAGACACAAGTCCAAATAATTAATTCCCGCATATAAAATTATGGAACTCAAGGAATACTGCGAAATTCTCAAAAAAAATATTTCGGTCGTAATTTACGCGGCTGTCATCACGGTTATAGCGGTTTACGCCTGGTCAGTCAAACAATCGGAAACTTATTCGACTTCTCTTCTCCTTAATATTGGCCGGATAGAAACCCAGTCAACGGCTGACTATCGCTTTGATCAGTTTTATCGAATTCAGGCTGACGACAAATTCTCTGATACCGTTTCGGAGTGGCTGAAGATGCCCGGCGTCGTCCAGGAAATATCCGGCAAAGCCGGCCTCAAATCCGATGGAAAATCTCTGCGCCAGTTAGCTAAGACTTTTAACGCCGATAAAATGTCTTCGCAAATAATCGAAGTTCGCTTTTCACCCGCGAGTCCGGAAGAGGCGGAAAAAATATCGGGCGCTATAGCCTCCGTCATTTCCGAAAAAACAAAAGCTCTCAACGCCGACGCGCGCGACCCGAACTGGTTCAAAGCGGATCCTTCAAATTTAATAACCGCCAAAAACGTACAAGATTTGCGCATAAACTTATCTGTTGCCGCGCTGGTCGGTTTGGTATTTGGAATATTTTTTGCTTTCGTAAAACATTATATATCAGAGGAAAAATAATCCTAAGATACCATCTTAGGCAACCAATCAATGCGGATCGGAATTGACGCAAGATGCCTTGAGGAGGAAAAAATATCCGGGGTCGGAGAGTACGCCCTGGAACTTTTTAAAAATATTCTCGAAATAGACAGGGAAAATGAATACGTATTTTTTTCTAATTCATTCAAGGGGGGGAATAGCCATTCAGCCTTTCTTGAAAAATATCCGAATATCACGCAAAAGAATTTTCATTTTCCCAACAAACTTCTTAATTTATCCCTTTGGTTTTTCGGCTGGCCGCGGCTGGATAAGCTCATCGGAGGAGCGGACATTTTTTTCGCTCCTAATATCAATTTCATCGCGATCAGCCGCCGCTGCCGACTTGTTCTCACTTTTCACGATCTGTCTTTTGAAAGATATCCGGAATTATTTCCCCAAAAAGCAAGGCTTTGGCATTTTTTGATCAACCCCCGGAAAATGGTTCGAGAAGCCGGCAAATTAATCGCCGTTTCAGAGTCAACCGGGAACGATCTGGAAAGTATATATGGCGCCAGGACGAAAAATATTTCGGCCATTTCAAGCGGTTTAAGCGGAAAATACAGCATTATAGACAGAAATAATCCGGAACTGCTCGCTGTTCAAAAAAAATACAACCTCCCGTATAAGTTTATCCTGACGCTCGGAACAATAGAACCCCGAAAAAACGCGCTTTCTTTGATAATGGCATACGAAAATATGCGCGATAATTTCCCGGCGCTCAAAAAATATAAATTAGTTGTCGTCGGCTTCATATCAACTTTCAGCAAAAACGTCCGCGAACATATCGAAAAATCTAAATACAAAAATGATATTTTGATAACAGGCTACGCGGACAGTAAAGATAAAGTTTATTTATATAACCTGGCTTCACTTTTCGTGTATCCTTCTTTTTTTGAGGGATTTGGTTTTCCGCCGCTTGAGGCTATGGCCTCCGGAACACCGGTTATCGCTTCTAACACATCTTCTCTTCCGGAAGTGGCTGGAAAATCAGCCGTCCTGATTGATCCTACCCGTCCCGACGAAATCGCAGAAGCTATGCGGGCTGTCTTATTGGACGAAAAGTTGTATAATTATTTGAGAGATGAGGGCCTGAAAAGAGCGCGCGTTTTTAGTTGGAAAAAATGCGCGCAAGATTTGTTGGCGCTTTTTCAATCAACCTTCAAGACTAAGTCTTGAAAAAATATTAATCCATAAATTATGCGAATCGGCATCGACGCCCGTTTTTACGGATCTGTGGGAAAAGGACTCGGGCGATATACCCAGAAGCTGATAGAGAATCTGGAAAAAATTTCCACCCCGTATGGAAATCGGTATTTTATATTCCTTCGAAAGGAAAATTGGGAAGAGTACCAGCCCCAAAACAATAATTTTACCAAAGTTCTGGCCGACATTCCCTGGTATAGCGTCAGAGAACAGATAATATTCCCTCGGATATTAAAGAGGCTTAATCTTGACCTGGTCCATTTTCCTCATTTTAACGTTCCCTATTTTTACTCGGGAAAATTCGTAGTGACTATTCATGACCTTATCCTTTTTCATTTTCCGACTCGCCGGGCTTCAACTCTTTCTCCGCTATTTTACCGCCTGAAGCTGGCCGCCTATAAAATCGTCATTAAAAACGCCGTCAGGAACGCAAGGGCGATTCTGGCGGTATCCGAACACACCAGAAAAGACATTTTGAAGCACTTTAAAACAAATCCCGATAAAGTTTTTGTTACCCATGAAGCTGTTGATCTTTTGCCCGCAATTCCGTCTGATCTGCCTCGCCAGGAAGTTCTCAAAAAATATGGTATAATGAAACCGTATATCCTTTATGTGGGAAACGCCTATCCCCATAAGAATTTGGATGTGCTGGCTACGGCCTTTCGAGAGGTGATCAGGAAGCACCCCTTGTTGAGGTTGGTGCTGGTTGGAAAAGAAGATTATTTTTACCGGCGGCTCAAAAAATTCGTCGGGGACGGAAAAATTAAAAATATTATTTTTGCCGGTTTTGTGGGTGATAATTATCTGCCGATTGTTTATCAGGAAGCCCAAGCCTATATTTTCCCTTCTCTTTATGAAGGTTTCGGCCTGCCGCCCCTCGAAGCGATGCGCGAGGGCACGCCGGTAATAAGCTCCGAAAGTTCCTGCCTTCCTGATATCCTGGGAGAAGCCGCTTATTATTTCGATCCGAAAGCGGCCGGCGAAATCGCCGAAGCGATAGAAAAAGCGCTTATTGACAAGGAGTTGAGGGAAAAATTAATTTCAGCCGGCAGAAGGCAAATAAAAAAATATAACTGGGAAAAGATGGCCAGGGAAACACTGAAAGTTTATGAAACTGCGTAAATAAGATATGTCAAAACGAAAACAAATCCTAAAACAAATGTTTGACGTGCGGCCGACCCATTCGGATGGCTCTTTGGATTTGGAAAAAATACAGCGACTGAAAAAAACTGTCTTTATTTCGGAAAAAATAGTTGCGCAGAAGCCGAAAACATACAAGAAATTTTCCGATATAAAGCGGACAACCGAAATATTTTATGAAGAAATATTCGAAGAAGCGCCTGCCCGCGAAAATGACGCGGCAGAAGCCGATTTTGTCCGCCGACCCAACATAATCCAGCTTGGCCAAATGATGTCTGATGATTTGCTGTCAGTTTCAAAAGTCTCTTCTCCGCCAGTTTTCACTGATTATAAAAATGCTGCAACAATCGACTCCGACATTGAAAATTCCACGGACGATTTACTTAAAAAATTAAAAGCTGAAAAAAAGAAGATTCGGCACAAAAAAGAAAAGGAGGGATTGGAAAAATTTGATAAAAATACCGAGCTTAGTTTTTCAAAATTATTTTTTTCAAATTATTTAACAAAAGAAAAACTTAATTACGGATTTTGCTTTGTGTCCGTTCTGCTCATTTTTTCCCTATTGATTCCCGGCTTTTCTCTGCTGCGGAAGGGGCTGGATGCAAAATCAACTGTTATTGCCCAAAGCCAGGAAGCTCTCGGCCAATTTGCCCGG
The DNA here is from genome assembly GCA_030679895.1 of Candidatus Moraniibacteriota bacterium. GTDB lineage: Bacteria > Patescibacteriota > Minisyncoccia > Moranbacterales > UBA11712 > Fen-1326. The sequence goes on from JAUXSN010000007.1 coordinate 43,915, forward strand.
GCCAAGGAGAATATATCCAGCGGCCAACTCGATAAGGCGGCCGTTAATTTTGAAGAATCCTACGAATTATTAAATAGCGCCCACCAGGATATTTCTGAAATTGGCGGAAAATTCAGCGAGATTCTGCGATTTATTCCCGGAATATCCAAAGTGGCCAGCGCGAATTATCTTATGGCAGCCGGAGAAAACCTCGCCCTCTCCGGAAAATACCTCGCGACATCCGCCAAATCCATAAACCAGATTGAAAATCCGCTGAAAGAAAATAACATTTCAAACCAGCCGCCTTTGACGGATATTTTCATCGGCCTTCGCGACGGAATAGAAAGCGCCAATAAGGAACTATGCCTTGCTCAAGAAAGCTTAAGCAAGGTTGACCTTGACGATTTGCCCGAAGAAATAAAGCCTGAATTTATCGATCTTAAGAATAAATTGCCTATTGTCACCTCGAATCTCCAAAATTTTTTGGATTATTCCCGGATTTTTCTGGATGTATTGGGATATAACGGTCCCCGAAAATTTCTATTCTTATTCCAAAACAACCAGGAAATGCGGGCTACCGGCGGATTTATCGGAAGCTATGGCATTCTTGATATAACAAACGGCCGGATTAAAAACCTTTTCGTGGATGATATTTATAATCCTGACGGCCAGCTTCAGTCCCGGATCATCCCTCCCGAACCGATCCAAAAAATGAGCGCTGTCTGGACCATGCACGACGCGAATTGGTTTCCCGATTTTCCGGCTTCGGCGGAAAAAGTCGCTTCTTTTTATGAAAAAACCGGCGGTCCGACAGTGGACGGAATTATCTCGATAACCCCCAATCTGCTTCAAGATCTTCTCGAAATCACGGGACCTATTGAAATGCCGGAATACGACACAACCGTGGACAAATCCAATTTTGTCGAAAAGACCCAAAATGAAGTAGAGGTCGAATATGATAAGGAGCTGAACAAACCCAAAAAATTCATTGCGGACCTCACTCCCAAAATTCTGGACAAGGTGTTCAGCTCAAGAGACTTGGGCCAGATGGTCAGAATACTTGAAGCGCTCAACAGCTCCCTCAAGGAAAAACACCTGCTCTTATATTCAAAAAATTATAACATTCAAAAGCTTATCTCCGGACAAGGCTGGTCGGGGGAAATTCTTAACACCGGCAAAGACTATCTGTCCGTCATCAATACTAACATTAACGGCTACAAAACCGACGGCGTGATTGATGAAACCATCAAGCATTCAAGTGAAATCCAGAAAGACGGAAGCATTATTGACACAATGAGCGTAACGCGCAAGCATAACGGAGGCAACAAAGAACAGGATTGGTGGAATAGAGTGAATTCCGATTATATGAGGGTCTACGTTCCCGAAGGCTCCAGTCTTCTTGAGGCCAGCGGCCAAACTCGGGAATTCGTTTCGCCGCCGCTTGATTATCGGTCTCTCGGATTTAAAAAAGACCCTCAACTGCAAGCCGAAGAAGATTCGACCGAAGTGGATGAAAAAACAGGCACCCGTATTTACACGGAAAACCACAAAACCGTTTTTGCCAACTGGACTTATGTCAGTCCCGGCGAGACAATGGTACTGGAATATAAATACCGCTTGCCTTTCAAACTTAGCTTCGATGATCTTCACCACCCGGCTGATTCTTTCTCTGTCTTATACCAAAAACAATCCGGAAGCCAGGGGAGCAAGCTTATGGCCGAAGTCAAGATGCCGGAAAATTACAAAACTATCTGGCATTGGCCGGATGATGCCAAAAATAATTCGGGCAGCCTGAAGATGGAAACCATTCTTAATAAGGATAAATTTATCGGTTTGACACTGGAAAAGAATCAATGATCAAAAAATTAAGCGAAAAAATAATCAGTTTCAGGCCATCTTCGTCTATATCCTCCGCCGCCCTTGTGATCTCCGTGGCGGGGATTTTGAGCCGGGTCTTGGGACTTTTGCGCGACCGTATTTTGGCCTCTCAATTCGGAGCGGGGGATACGCTTGATGTTTATTACGCCGCTTTTCGAGTGCCTGATCTCTTGTATAATCTTCTTATTCTTGGAGCTTTGAGCGCCGCTTTCATTCCTGTTTTCACCGGACTTATCGCCCGCGAAGAAAAAAAAGAAGCCTGGAAATTAGCCGACGGCCTTCTTAACGCGGCTCTTTTGGCCTTAATGCTTATCAGCGGCTTGATGGTGATATTCACTCCGTGGATCATGAAAATTGTCACTCCCGGTTTTTCAGGAGAAAAGATGGCCCAAGTTGTCACCCTGACGCGCATAATGTTTTTGAGCCCCATTTTTCTCGGCATAAGCGGTATTTTCGGCGGCATCCTGAATTCATTCAAAAGATTTTTGATTTATTCGCTGGCTCCGATAATGTACAACCTGGGAATCATTATCGGAGCCGTTTTTTTCGTGCCCCGTCTAGGAATCATCGGTTTGGCCTGGGGAGTAGTCATGGGGGCCTTGTTGCATATGCTGATTCAATATCCGGCCGTCAAGATCAGCGGTTTTCGATATCGTTTCATCCTTGATTTCAAAAATCATCATCTTCAAAAAGTCCTTAAACTAATGGTTCCAAGGACTTTGGGACTGGCCGTAACCCAAGTGAATTTGCTGGTTGTAACCGTGATCGCTTCGACTCTCGCCGCGGGGAGCCTCTCTATTTTCAATTTTGCCAATAATCTGCAAAGCTTTCCCTTGGGAATTTTTGCCATTCCTTTTGCCTTGGCCGTATTTCCGACTCTCTCTCATTTTTCCGCCAAAGACGACCGGGAAAATTTTATCGCCAGCTTCTCCCAAACTTTTCGCCAAATTCTCTTTTTCGTCATTCCGGCGAGCGTTCTGATTCTTGTTCTCCGGGCTCAAATCGTGCGAGTGGTTCTGGGATCCGGAAAATTCGATTGGGAAGACACTATTCTCACCTTCCAGTCTTTGGGAATTTTTGCCGTGAGTCTTTTCGCCCAAAGCCTCGTCCCGCTTTTGGCCCGCTCTTTTTATGCCCTTCATAACACAAAGATCCCGTTTTATACGGGACTCGTAAGCGAGGCGGTCAATCTTGTTTCCGCTATTGTCTTATCCCGATTTTTCGGAATATTGGGACTTGTCTGGGCCTTTTCTCTCGCAAGCGCCGTCAATATGTTTCTTCTTTTGCTTGTCCTGCGGGTGAAACTGAAAAGCCTTGATGATAGTAAAATAATTTCAACAACCCTTCGAATATCCATTTCCGCTCTCGCGGCCGGCTTCACGGCTCAAATGACAAAATACGTGATCCAGCCCTATATTAATCTGGACACTTTTATGGGCGTTTTCTCGCAATTGGCCTTTTGCGGACTGTCCGGAATTTCAATTTATCTTCTTTTCACCCGTCTCTTCAAATTGGAAGAATTTTATTCGATCAAGAATCTTTTTTCATCCAAACTATTCCGCTTCCGGCAAACCATCCCGGAAGACCCAACGGAAGCGAGTGGGATTTAGAACACTCCAACATTCAATGTTAGGTAAAAAAATGGGAATTGAAAACCATCCAGAAATAAAAAACGGTTCCGACCCCGAGAAAAATTCCGCGACGAAAAGAAATTCCTTCAAGCAATTCGCAGGACTGGCTTTAGCGGCCGGTATTTTGACCTTGGGAACAAGCGACTCCGCACTAGCCAAAAAGAGAAGCGAACCTCAAAGGACTGAGACATTTATTTCTCAAGTTTTAACGAACACTCCGGATCGACAAAAAGAATATCGTCAAAAAATCGACTTTCTGGAAAATTTCTTTTCTAAAAAAATTTTTGAATATTTAGCTATCGCTGAAACGCAGTCGCACGAAGCGAAAGGAAAAATCAAAGCGCACCCGCAGCTGAAAGGATTTGAGCAGCTTGGCATCGATCCAAAATTCATGCTGAAAGTTTTCAGCGAAAAAGACGGTTGTTTTCCAGCTGGGATGATAGACGGTAATGTTGCCGAGCTAAGATACATAAACAAGACTCATGAATCATTTAGCCAGTACGGAATGGCCGGCAGATTCGCATCCTCAGCCATCGAAAGCCGGCATAAAGACAATATATTATTCTATCGGTCTCCTTATGATCCTCGCAGTCCCGAGAAAGGGGATCCGGGTGATGCGTTTCAGATTCGGATAATTACCGCTTTCGCGAGCCATGAGGCCGGTCATATGGCGGCGGGTGATTTCAGTAATTCCATGACGCCGGAACAGAGGGTCGATTTTTTCTACGAGGTTGCCCATATGTACCACGATTCAAATATACGCGAGACTATCGCCAGCAAAGATTATGTCGATCAAATAAATGCCAGGGACGAAAAATCCCAAAACTATCTCGTCGTTTCGGAATACTGGGCAATTTTATGTGAAAGTTATTTAAATAGGCCCGAAGAATTTTTCGCGATTGCCTCGAAACAAGAGAATGAATTAGTCCAAAAGTGGCTTCTCAAGGAAAAAGGGAAAGATTTTGATCCCAAAGCGGCACGGGATAAAAGATATTATCTGACCGAGCAAATGGTGGCCGCTCAAATCGCCAAAGCTAAACAAAGAATGGGAGAAAAAACAAGGCTGACTGCGCCCAAAAAGCATCTTCAAGGAAAAAAACCGGCGTTTCCCCGACGGAGATGAAGGGCTTTCATGAAATGATAAGGTACGCAACTCAAGGTTTTCCTTGAGCTTTTTTATTTGAAAAAAAGCCCGGATGGGAGTAGGATAAAGGTAGAAATATCACCCAATGGACACATATATTTGGTATCAAAAGCTCCTGAAGCCCTCCTGGGCGCCGCCGAGCTGGCTTTTCGGGCCAGTGTGGGCGGTTTTATACGCGATTATCGCCGTTTCGTTCGGCGCGGCCGGCTATATGTTTTGGAAAGGCCGGATATCTTTTTTTGTTCTTTTGCCGTTTATCTTGAATCTGATTTTCAATCTCGCCTTCACTCCCATCCAATTTCGGCTCCAGAACAATCTCCTCGCCGCGGTTGATATTCTGCTCGTCCTCGGAACGCTCGTCTGGGCGATGGTGGCAATATATCCCCATGCAAAATGGATTGCGCTGGCGAACATCCCGTATCTCTTGTGGGTGCTGTTTGCAACAATTTTGCAGCTAACAATTACATATTTGAATTGGAAATAGGGGATTCATGAAATTACGTATTTAATTACTTACATATAAACAAATGGCGCTCACTTTCAAAAATTCGACCAAAAGAGTTCAGACCACGGGAACTGTGACACCGGACAATCTGAACCTGATAAATATTTTGATATGTCCAAAATGCGGCGAGCCGGTACTCGGAGACGCGCCCGGGCACAAATGCGGGGAATTCAAACGGATGCTCGACAAACTCAGGGCGTTCGACATGCACAACCATCCGGGAGTTTACGATGACATGTACCGAAGGCTTCTCGATACTTATGAAGACGCCAAGAAATTCTGGCGCGAAAAAGGGCCGGGGAGGCAGATCGAGGAAATAACGCTGCAGTTGAGAAGCCGTGACGCGGAAGACGCGAGGAAAAGAATGGAAGATGATCCGGGGGACAAGGATGACAAAAAGGACGAAGAGGACCCTCTGAATAAAAGCGGGGAAGAACCCGAAGCTTTCCAGCGTATGGAAGGACAGGTAAGGTTTACCAAGGACGCTCCCGAAGAGCTCAAGCAGGTCCAGGCAACGGTTGACAAACTGAGAGGGATTTTGGATCGACAGAAAGCAAGGGACGTAGCAGCAGATGTCATTGAAAAGCTTAAAGGCGGGATAAAATAGGAGAAAAAAACAGAAAGTGGTTGTGAAAAGAATCGAAGGCGGTCTCGAAATCCGCGACTATCGGAGTAAATAAGTTGTCCACAGGGGAGAAGCTTGCCCACATAGTGATATAGTGATAATATATCACTATAAGCAAATTAAAATAAAAAAGATGCCAGAAAATAAAGAATTACTAAAAAGTATTGCTACGGAATTTAATGTTCACCCAATTCATTTGAGAATGTTTATGGCTAATTTTAAATGCGAACTCGAAAACATAAAATCCGTCTTCGAGAAAAGCAATATTGTCAGTCCGAAACCATTTGTAAAATGGGTTGGCGGAAAAAGACAATTAGCAAAACAATTTCGTGATCTCGATCTTTATCCGCCGGATGAATTCAATCCCGAGACAGCGACCTATTTTGAGCCATTCGTCGGAGGAGGAGCAATGTTTTTCGATCTGTTGCCTCAAGAAGCTGTTTTGTCTGACATGAACCAAGAGTTGGTGATTGCATATAGTGTCATCAAAAAAAATGTTGACGCTTTAATAAAAAAACTCAGAGAGCATCAGAAAAAAAACAGTAAAGAATATTACCTGAAAATTCGGGCGCAAGAAACGAACAAACTTTCTCCATTGTCCGTGGCTGCGCGCTTCATATATCTCAATCGCACGGGATTCAATGGACTATATCGGGTGAACCGAAAAGGAATATTCAATGTTCCTTATGGGGACAACAAAAATCCATTGATTTGCGATGAAAAGAATTTGAGAAAGGTAAATGCCGCTTTGAAAAGTACAAAAATATTTCGGCAGGATTATAAAAAAGTTTTAAACAGTGCAAGAAAAGGCGATTTTATCTATTTTGATCCGCCCTATTATCCAGTTAGCAAAACTGCTGCCTTTACAAGCTACACAAAGGAGGCCTTTCTGGAAAAAGAGCAAACGGAACTTCGAGATGTTTTTATGAAGCTTCACAAACAAGGCTGTTTTGTGATGCTTTCCAACTCCGACACGCCATTCATCAACAAGCTATATTCTAATTTAGATAAAAAAATCACAACTAACAAAGTCTTCGCTGGGCGATCGATTAACTCGAAAGGAAGCGGGAGAGGGAAGATTAGTGAGATTGTGGTAATTAACTATTAGTGAAATGAAAATAATTTTTGATACACTTTTTATTTATTTGGATAGTTTAAAATGGCCAATTACGCTTGGTGTATTTGGATATTATTTTAGAATTGAGTTGAAGCAGATTTTTAAAAATGGATTTTTCCTAAAACATGGCAATACCGAACTTAATTTCCCTCAAGTCAATCAAAGCCCGGCGGAAGAAAAAAACAACGAGGAAATCGAAAAAACAACCGAAAGTAAAACTCAAGAAGAAATCCAAAATCTTTTGGATGACAATAAAGATAAAGACAATCAAATCTTTAAATTTAAGCTTGAAAAGCATTTTGAGTATACTTATCGCATTATATTTAAATCACAAATTAATTTATTGTTAAAAATGCAAGCCATTACTGATGGCTTCCCCCCACTTCAAATAGGATCGTATTTCCAAGACATTCAAAAATCATTTCCCATTTTAAAAAACTCATCAGTGGATCAGTATTTAAAGTTTGTGCTTGACCAAAATTTGATTGATAGAGATAGTACTACTGGAAAAATTAAATTAACTCCCATAGGTAATTTATTTTTGCAATACATTATATTGAATCAATATAATTTTGAATCTGAAAAAATTATATAAGCTAATTTTGATTTCGCTTATTGAACAATATGGAAAAAAATTTTGAGAATCTAGTTATCACGTTAAAAAATTCTCTCAAAACCTGGGATTATTTTGTTAATTGGGAAAAGATTTTTTCCAATAGCTCAGAATTAGAAATTATTCTCAATAAGCTTAATTACCTCCTAGGAAAAGAAGATTTGAAGGCAGAATTCAAAAAACTATTTGAAACTAATCCTGACATCGTGAAAGCCTTCCCTGTTTTGCTAGCCGTTCGTGAAAAACAACTTGAAATATTTTCGATCGATGACGGAAGTTCTGAATTTTTTAATTTTGGCGCAAGCCGAAAAGAAGACGATGGCTTTGAAAAATATTATTCATTTCTTGAAAAATCTAATTTGATAAATCTTTTCAAAAAGGATGGCATCAAAAATTTGGTCGATTATGTAATTGGAGTTGAAGTCGGATTAGATAGTAATGGAAGAAAAAACAGGGGAGGTTCTCTCATGGAAAAAATAGTTGAATCGCACATAAAAAATTTATGCGATTTAAATGGTTTTGAATTTATAGCGCAAGCCAGAGCAACAGACATCCGCAAGAAATGGGGTGTCGAAGTTCAAGTGGATAAATCAGAAAGAAGTTTTGATTTCGCCGTTTATAATCAGGGTAATGAACAAATAAAATTATTCGAAGTGAATTTCTATAATGGTGGCGGATCAAAATTGAAGGCTGTTTGTGGAGAATTTAAGAGTTTATACGATGAACTCAAAAGACAAAATATTGATTTCGTTTGGATTACGGATGGGTTGGGTTGGCACACGGCTAAGCGACCATTAGAGGAAACATACAATCATAACGAATACGTTTTCAATCTTCATATGATTGAGCAAGGGGTTCTTGGAGAATTAAATTGGTAACAAATAAGCGATAATTAAAATATTCAGTCAGCACGGACTTCAATTTTTTCTATTATGACTCAATATCCAACAGTAAAGCTAAATGTAAATTTAAGGGATGACGAGGCACTCGACGATATAGTTGAAAAGCATGAAAGAAATAGAAATATACTTAGGGAGCGCGCTCTTAAGGAGTTTTTAATGGAGAGGCCTGGCACGGGAACAAAAGAGCTGGCAGCGAACTATAGATATGACGTCGAGACTTTAGCTAACGGGGACTGTGTTTTTGTAACCAGGCCAGTTGCACTTAATAAAGGCTTTGATTTTATTATCCATGTAACTAATCACGTTTTTTCCAATAATAGAGACTATCCTAGGCATGACGATATATTTAACGATATTAGAAATAAAATTGAATTTGTTGAAGACAAGTTGAAAGATAATCTAAGAAAGGATTTATACACTATCTTTGAAAAGGTGTATTTTTGTGTGAATACCGATTTAATTTTAGAAAATTTTAAATTATCAGATGAATCTTTCAATAAACTTCCTGGCTTCAGTTTAGAAATGCTAATAAAGGTTATTAAATGGTTTTTTATTGAACAAGACATTAGATATTGGAATTGGTCTGGAAGAAAGAAATTCTGGGATTCTTTGGTTGAAATAGTCGGAAAGCCGACGAAATAAGAATAAAAAAAAATGAAGAAAGAACTGAAGCTTCATCCTGAAATTTTTGATTTGGAATGCACTACTGTTTGGTCATTTCCGCGGCGGGGGAATTGGGCGACGCACAAGTCTGACTGGCGGGGGAATTGGGCGCCGGAGGTGGTGCGTAATTTGATTTTGCGCTATTCCAAAGAAAGCGACCATTTGCTTGACTGCATGATTGGTGGGGGAACAACCGCCATTGAAGCCAAAATTTTAAATCGCCATATCACTTGTGTTGATGTCAATGACGAAGCCTTAAAACGAACAGCAAAGGCGTTGGAATTTGAAGTAAAGAATAATTCCCGGCAACGAATTAAAAAATGCGACGCGCGCGACATGGATTTTATAAAAAATGAGGAAATAGATTTTATTCTCACTCATCCGCCTTATGCGGATATTATAAAATATAGCGATGGAAAATTAGCTGATGATTTGTCGAATATTCATGATTTGGATAGTTTCGTGGGAGAAATGGAAAAAGTGGCCAAGGAATTATATAGGGTGCTGAGGAAAGGAAAATGTTGTGCAGTCCTCATCGGCGATACTCGACGCAATAAAATGTATCAGCCCTTAGCATTCAAAGTAATGGACAAATTTTTGAAACAAGGATTTTTACTAAAGGAAGATATAATTAAAAGACAACATAATTGCACCGCCACTGGCTTTTGGGTAAACAAATCAAAAGAAAGTAATTTTCTTTTGATTATGCATGAGCACTTGTTTGTTTTTCAAAAAGTTTAGCTTCAGAAACGAGATACGTATTTCCAGCGGGGGGTAATAATTTTAAATAATAAAATGGGTCGAGAGGCAATTATTGAAAAATTAGACAAAGAATTGAGGAACGATATAAAAAACGAGTGTCGGGTTGTTTATATTTTATCTAGAGTCAGAAAAATTTTAGATTACGAAAAAGCTGACAATAAAATTTTGCGTTTTTATTGCAATTGGGTTTTGCATATTAACTTGGAGCATAAAAATACAACACTATTTATATCAAAAATGTTTGATTCGTGTATTGATTTTTCGAAAAGTGAGAAAGATATTGCTCGCGAAATGAAATCTTGTCAGTCTGATTTTTTTAAACTTAACGATCTTAAAGATGATTTAAGAAAATTTTTTGAAAATCATGATTTACCACTTTTTTTAGTAAATAAAAATAGATACTGGATTAATTTTATAAAGTTACTTCTAGAAATAATCGAGGAATGTCCAGTTATCTGCATCGGGAGTTCAGAGAAAATAAGAAGTTTAGAATTGGTAAAAAATGATAAGGGAACATATTGTTACAAATTCAGCCTTACTAATTCAAAGAATAAGCCAGTAATCAAATTAAAGTTTAAATCTAACCTTTCCCAACATCCAATATCAGGAAAACAGCCTGGGATTTAAGCTTTTCTAAAGTTTAACTTAAGGAATAAGAGAAATACGTATTTAAATACGTATTTCCGGCGGGGGAATGGTAAATACAAGTTATGGATCTGAAATCAACTTATAACAAAATTGCCAAAGATTGGACAGGAGATCATTTCAAAGACACTTGGTGGATTGATGGAACTGATAAATTTCTTTCGCTTTTGAAGCCGAAGGCATCAATTTTGGATGTTGGTTGCGGAAGCGGCTAT
>JAUXSN010000009.1 GCA_030679895.1 Candidatus Moraniibacteriota bacterium
TGTCCCGGGCGCACTCGGCAGGGCAGGGAACCACGGCGATGCTGTGTGCGCCCGGGCCAGGGACGGCGTCTTCGCCGGCCCTGAGTAGCACGTCGGCCAGTTCCAAGTCGGTACGCCTTCGTGAAGCGCGGGCGGGATCTCACATGAGGAAGGGCACCAGCTCGACCATGCAGCGGGGGAGGGCGCGTGGGTGGTCGTGGTTGAGGACCATTCGTGGTTCATTGACGAGTCCCGGCGAGTCCGTCAAGTGCCCTTGCGTACGCGCGCCGTGGCCGGTCAACCACGCCCGGAGGCCCGTTCGTAGCCGCCAGGTGATCTTCTTGCGCTCGGAGATCACGTCATGGAACCCCGCAAGATCCGCAACGAAGACGATGCGCGGCACTGCCTGGCCGCAGCTGAGACCAGCGGTCGCCCGCGGGCGGCGTGGGCCCGAGAGCACGGGGTCGATCCTCGGTCGCTCCACGCGTGGCACGTCAACCTCACTCGCTGGCCGCGCGTCGCGGGGATCCAGGCGGCGGTCCCGCCCACCAAGAGCCTTCGCCTCGTGGAGTTGGTAGTGGCGAAACCGGTTGCGCCAGCGGCCTACCGTGTCCGGTGCGGTGTGTTCGAAGTAGAGGTGGTCGGCGACATCGACGAGGAGCGCCTCGGCCGGCTGCTGCGCGTCATGGCGTCGTCGTGCTGACGCTGCCGTCCTCGGTTCGTGTGTTCATCGGTGTGGAGCCGGTCGACATGCGTGGTTCCTTCGACGCCCTCGCAGGCCAGGTGCGGCGCCTCTCTCTTGACCCCCAGGACGGACACCTCTACGTCTTCACCAACGCGCGGAAGACGTTGATGAAGGTGCTGTTCTTTGATCGCTCGGGCTGGTGCGTGTTGGCAAACCAACTGGCTTCACACTACACCTCTTCCGGTTGAAGTTTGCACGTAGACGACGGTGCGGAGACTCGCCGTCGCGCCCTCTGCTCGAGCGTGTCCCAGCGGCTCGGAGCCGGTGTCGGCGGGTTGGGGTCCGGCGGCTCGTAGAGGTACGAGTACCCGTCGTAGGCGTGGCGCGTGACGAGGCCGTGGTCGACCCAGCGCTTGAGCGTGCAGGCGGAAATGCCGAGGCGAACGGCCATCTCCGCGGCAGTCAGGAGGCCGCGCTCGCGCAGGCGGTCGAACCGCGAGCGGAGACCGTAGGTGTGCACGATGTACTGCACCCGCTTCGCGGTGAACCGACGACCAGAGCGGTCCGCACGTGCCGATCCGCCGGGGAGGATGCCGCGCTCGTCGAGGATCCGGGCGATCTCCGCGTAGATGTGGTCGTTCATGAGTCCATCGACAGCCGCGACGATCTCCGCGGAGGTCTTGACCATGGCGGCGGAGGACTTCGGGTTCAGCGTCGTGAGCGTTTCGGTGCGTCCGCCCTTGAAGCGCACGTGGATCTGGGTCACTCCCTCGTCCGACAGCTTGAGCAGCGTGACGTCCTCGATGATGTGGGCGATCATGCGCTTCCGCTCGCGGGCGGGCGTCCGCGTATCGCCCCAAATGCGCTCGAAGTCGGCCGCCAATGTCGAGAGTCGCTCCACACCGGGCCCGTCGAGCTGCGCGTGCTCGGCGGCCCGGTTGCGCTCGTATTCCTCCCGCGCGGTCGCGACGGCGCGCAGCTTCTGGTTCCAGTCGGCCTCCAGCGTGTCGGCGACGAGGCGATTCTGTGGGTCGACCATCATGTAGCGCTGGCGCGCCAGCTCCGCGTCCTGCTGCGCCCTCTGCACCGTCCGGGACCGGAGGCGGTCGGCTTCCTCGACGCGTTGCTGGATCTCCCGTCGAACCTCCAGCGCCAGCTCGATCGCCGCCGGCGTGACGACCCCGCCGACGAGCGCGGCCACCGCTTCGTCGACAGGCGACCCGGCAATCGACTGACACGACGGCGCCCCGTGGCTGGAGGCGGCACGCCAGCACACGTACCAGACGTCGTTCCGCCCGCGTCGGGCGGCGTACCGGATTTGGAGGCGCCCTCCGCATCGACCGCAGATGCCGAGCCCCTGGAGCAGCGCGCCGCCCTCCCGGGGGGGCTGCCGGCGGATTGCGTCGTAGCCCGCCGCGTTGGTCGCGAGGACGCGCAGGTTCTCCTCGTGTCGCTCCCGGGTGATGTAGCCGGCGTGTGCCTGGGGGATGCAGGCCGTCCACTCGCCGAGCTCGAGCGACTCTACGTGCTTCTTGCCGTCGGCGGTGCGGCGATACCGGCGGCGACCGTACGCGTAGATGCCGGCGTACCGCGGATTGTGGAGCACCCGGTAGGCCGCGGAGGCGGTCAGGGGCTGAAACACGAGGTTTGGCGTTCCCTTCCGGGCCTTCAGCCGTGCCGGGAAGGGCAGCCCCTCCTGCCGGAAGGTACGGACGGTCTGATGGATCGAGCCCACCCGGGAGAACGTCTCGAAGAAGTGGGCGATCGTCTCCCGCACCTGCGTGTCGGGGTCGAGAACCACGTTCCCGAGCGGATCGTAGACGAAGCCCACGGGAAGCGGGCAGCGATACTCGCCCCGGCGCGCCTTGTTGACGACCCCACCCCGGAGCCGTGCCTTGAGGACGTGCAGCTCGGCCTCGCTCATCGTCCCCTTCAGTCCGAGCAGGAGCCGGTCGTTGAACTCCGCAGGGTTGTACACGCCGTCCTCGTCGAGGATCAGGGTGTCCGAGAGCGCACAGATCTCCAACAGGCGGTGCCAATCGGCATTGTTCCTCGCCAACCGGGACACCTCGAGGCCCATCACGATCCCGGCCCGACCCATCCCGACCTCGGACACCAGGCGTTGGAAGCCCTCCCGCCAGGCGGCCGACGCGCCGGACTCGCCCTGATCCGAGTCCACGACGACGATGCGGTCGTCCGTCCAGCCCAGTGCCACCGCCCGACCGCGAAGGGCGTACTGTCGTTTGGTGCTCTCTGTGTTCTCAAGCACCTGACGCATGGTCGATTGCCGGACGTACAGGTACGCAGCGCGCTTGAGATGTCGTGGTTGGACCTTGGTGGCATGGGTCATGGAGTCCTCCGGGCAGAGGCGAGTGTCATGTCGGCGAGCAACCGGACGAGGTCGCCCGGGCGCTCGGCAGGGACGGCGTCGGCGCCCCGCGGAGCCATCCGTGTCGGTGATTGCTCCGTCGTCATCGCCCGAGCCCACGCCCACACGCCGCTCCGGAGCAGCACCGTGAGACCACTGCGGGCGTCGGGGCCGACGGCCTGACCGAGCGCACCGCCGCGTAGCGCCTCGTAGCGCGACAGGAGGGAGCGCCCCGGGATCGTCGTCGCCGCCGGAATCATCCGGGCTTTTTTTTCCGAGCGCCGACCGCGCGCTCGATGGTTCGGGGATGGACCTCGACTCCGAGCTCGTCCCGGAGCTTCCCTGCGAGCTCCCGCGCACGGAGAGGCTGATCCGCGACAATCAGCCGTTCGAGGACCTCCATCACGTCGGCGCGCAGCTTGTGGGGGCCGCGAGGACCGCGCTTCTTCGGGACCAGGCCCACAATCCCCTCCTCGTCGAAGCTCGCCTGCGCCTCGTAGAACGTCGGCCGCGAGAAGCCGAACTCCGCGACGGCCTGTGTCACCGCCACGTCGTCCACCCGCACGCGACGAAGCATCTCGTACTTCACTTGAACGAGATCTCGGGGATCGAAGAACTCTCCCTCCCGGAACCTCGCGTCGACGACGGCCTCGGGGCGGGGGTTCAGTGTGCCCTCGTCGCGAAGGGCCTCCGTCTTGTCGCGGTCGGGCAAGCGCGCTCCTCATTGTCTTGCTTACTATGCCGCAGCGTCTTGCCTCGTCAAGTCCATCATACCGACATGCGCAGCGACAGAACGCTTCGTTCCTGGCGTCGTTCCCGACGGAGGCCGACCCGTGCGGCGCATTTAGGTTTACAGTCGCGGCACATTTTCCCTTACACCGACCTCCCCCGCTCATGGCCGCGTGATCCGCGCGACGAGCTCCGCGAGGCCCAATAGGTCCCCCACTCGGACGTAGGCGCGCCCGGCGCCGATCTGCTGCTCGAGATCGGGGTCGGTCACGTCGGTCCACTCGATGGGCACGGCATGAACGTGGCCCTCGGCGTCCTGACACAGAATGCGTCGTCCGATGACGTTGGCATGTTCACCCACCCGGCGCAGACGACGCCCTGCGAGCGGATGGAACGGGTGGGTGACCCGCACAAGCTGCTCGTCGGTGATCGGAACGGCCGCAGTTGAGGACTGGGTACAAACGCCTGGAACAGGGAACCTTTCAGATTCCCGAGGTTGCGCCAGGTGAGCGCCAGCTCACGATCGACGCGGCCGTGCTTGGGCTCATCCTCGAGGGCGTGGACTTGTCGCGCGCACCACGGCGCAAGCGCTACGTCGCGCCCGCCTCTTCGAGATAGCGCAATTCCGAAGATCGCTTCTCTTGGGTGGGCTCGACAGTCCTCGCGCGAGCTGGGAAAAGGAGGTCATGACCACCGACCTTAGCCGTGAGAACGCCGCTCTTCGTGCCGCCTTGGCCGCGGCCCAGGCCTCCATTGCGGAGCTCCGTGCAGACAACGCAGCGCTCCGCTCGGAGCTCGGCCAGGCCCGGGGCCAACTCGACGAACTCCTCCAGCTCGCGGCGACGCAAAACGAGCACCTTTCCGACATGCGCACCATGCTCCGCCGGCGGATGACCCAGCGGAAGAAGGGCGCGGCGGACGCGCCCTCTCCGACCGACCCGGAGGGCGACCGACACCCCCAGGCCGGAACCCTCCCGCGACGAAGAAGCTGAGGCCGTCGAGCACGAAGGGCCCACGGACCCGCCCGTTCCCAGCGGGAGCGCCGGCCCGAACAAGCGGCCGCGAAAGCCTCGCCCCAAGGGTGCAGGCAGGAGACGCCCCCCCGACCACCTTCCCGAGGTCGTCTACCAAGGCGAGGTGTGCCGCTGCGCCCATTGTGGCAGCGACAAGCTGCTCGCTCGCGACAAGGAGGAGCGCGTTCGCATCGACGCGGTCGAGACGATCGCCCGCCTCCGTCGCGAGGTCCTCGAGGTCGTGCGATGCAAGGACTGCGGACAGACCACCACCGCGGAGCCTCCCTCGTTGCCGTGCCCCCGGGCAAAGTTCACGTGCGGGTTTCTGGCTTGGCTGGTCACGATGAAGTTCGCGCTGCTCGTGCCGCTCAACCGGATCCACCGTCTTCTGAAGAGCCAAGGGATCTTCCTGCCGAAGAGCACCCTGGTCCGCCTCATCGAACTGGCGTCGGACCTCGCCTCGTCCGTGGACGGCGCGCACTGGACGGAAATCAAGGCCCGGAATGTCCTGCGCACGGACGCCACCGGTCTCAAGGTTCTCATCGAGGGGGCACCCGAGGCCTGGGACGCGATCCTCGACGTGTTCAACGCGGATGAGACCACGGTCTACCAGCTCGCGCTCACCAAGCACGGGGACGAGCTGGCCGCCGTGCTCCGTCGCTTCCAGGGCGTCGTGATGTGCGACGCCGAGAGCCGCCTGAACGAGCTCTGCCGACAGGAGGGCGTGAAGCGGGCGAACTGCAACGCCCACCCGCGTCGCGCGTTCCGCGACGCCGAGGCGACGCAGCCGGTGCTGGCGAAGAAGGCCGGGCGGTTCCTCACGCAGATGTACGATGTCGAGCGCCGATCCGTCGCGGAGGGGCTCGTCGGAACCGCGCTGCTCCATCGCCGGCAGGCAGAGACGCGGCCGATCGTCGATGCGTTCAAGGCCTGGTTGCACCGGCACGAGGATCTGCTGCCGAGCGACGCCCTTGGCAAAGTCGTTCGGTACTACCTTCGCCACTTCGACGATCTCACCCGCTTCGTCGACGACCCCGACATCCCCATCGACAACAACTCGAGCGAGCGGGCGTTCCAGGATCACGCTCGGCTTCGCTTCAACTCGCTGTTCGCCGGGAGCGCCGAAGGTGGCCGGCGGTGGGCAATCCTGCTCGGCGTGGTCACGACCGCGCGACGGCACGGGCTCGACATCCAGAGCTACCTCACCTGGATGTTCGATAGGCGCGGAACGCGAAAGCGCGAGTACGGCCTCACGGCCGCTCAGCTCACGCCGGCTGCCTACAAGGAGATGTTGCACGAGCAGCGACGCAGGGCTGCGGCCTGAACGGGAGGGCATGGGCGCCTACGTAGGCTGGGGCGCTCTGGGGAGCCTCCGGGGGTGGTTGACCGGCCACCGAGCGCCGGCGAGAGTGGCAGACAGGACGCTCCAAGGACTCGTCGCGTGCCTGGTGAGTCCATATGCCAAAAATGGCACTGTGGGCTGCTCAATTGGGACGCGTGTCGCCATCGGGTCCGGCCTTTACAACCGCGTTCGGCCGAGCTACAGCCAGCGGATGCCCCCTCCTCGCGTGTTCGTCAGTTCAACCTGCTACGACCTGAAGTACATCAGGGAGAATTTACGGTATTTCATCGAGCGTATGGGGTATGAGCCAGTGCTCAGCGAGGAAGGCGATGTCTTCTACGATCCCGCGATGCACACCCACGATTCGTGCCT
>JAUXSN010000019.1 GCA_030679895.1 Candidatus Moraniibacteriota bacterium
TCGCGGCGGCGGCGATCGCTAAAATGACTTGCCTCATTTGACGTATCCTCCAGCGTCGCATCGGAAATTCGACGGCCATGCTCCAACGGCGACATACTGGCACGACCTATTGAGACAATTTTATTATGTCCGAAATTGGCCGAGGTCTGTGACCCCCATCACAAAAAAGCCCGGAAACAAAAGCGTTTCCGGGCTTTCTCAAGTTTCTAAAAGGCGCGCAAGGACTTAGTCGCAGACCCGAACGCGGCGCAGCCGCCAACCGTAACCGTCCCAAACCCGGTCACGCTGCCACCAGCAGTGCCGGCCGTAATAGACCGGGGCCGGGCCGTAGGCGTAGCCGGGGCCGCCGTAATAGCCATTGTTGTAATAGCCGTTCTGCGAGGCGATGCCGCCGATGATCGCGCCGGCGGCGATGCCGCCGATGATGCCGGCGGCGATGCGGCCGCCGCGGGCTTCAGCCGGCTGCGGCATGGCCACGGCACCGATCGTCAAGGTCGCGGCGGCGGCGAGAGCGGTAAGAGTCTTGGTGATTCTGTTCATAGCGCACCTCCTAGGTTCGCTTATCGTTGGCCATATGATTCTAACGGCCGGGTTCGGTAATTCCTGCGGTCTGGTCCTGCAGGGATAACGTTCGTCTTGCCAATGAAGTTCCGATTTTTCCGGTGAACGCCGCCTGAATGGCGCGCGTGAAATCGGCCCCGTGCCGGTTATTTCGCATTAATTTTCGGCAACAATCCGGCGCCATTTGCGGAGAAATTGTGGCGGCCGCAACAAGGCGGCCCAAACAAAGCGGTTGTGTCGGCTTACCGCCTCTTCTTGTTCTTGCTTTTACGCTTGTTGTCGCGCTTGCGCCCAGTTTTGCCTTTGCGCCTGGCCTTGCTGACTTTGTTGCCGGTGCGCTTGTCGGCTTTTCTGTCGGCCTTCTTTTCGGATTTCTGCTTCGCCGACCTCAGCGTCAGCTTACGCGGCGCCTTGCGGCCATTGCGCTGCTTGGCGGCGCGACGGCCGACATTGCGCAGAAACAATTTCTCCAGCGGATAACTCAGGCGCCGCACCGCCGCCTTCAGCGGCAGCCAGTCGACCGCGACGATGTCGGCCATCAAGTCGTGGCTGGCTTCATCCTCGGCTTGCATTTGCCAGAACTGCACCACCTTCGGCCGTCCGCCGGCGCGATAGGTGATGGCGCCGAGAAACTCATTCACCTCGACGCGGTGGCCGGTTTCCTCGACCACTTCGCGGCGCGCACCGATGACCGGATTCTCGTCGCGCTTGAGCTTGCCGCGCGGCAGCACCCAGCGGTCATCCTTGCTGCGCTGGACAACGGCGACGCGCAGCCGCGCGCCGCCGCGAACTACAATACCTCCTGCCGCGTGAATCACCTTGTTGGCCATGATCACCTTCAGCTGATTCGTTTAGCAAAATTGCGCTCTGCATGCAGTTAAATGCAGAGCTTGGGGTCAGCCCCGTTGTGGGAAACGTTTAATCCCGTGGCCTGTCATCGGTCTGTGTTCGAGGTGTAATCGGACTGTCATCGAGCAAGCACCGCCGCACAAAAAAAATCCGGCGGGCCCTTGCGGCCCGCCGGAGCGTCAGGCTCTCAATTTGACGGCGAGGGTCTAGTTGAACTTCAACCCGGCCGCCTTGGCGATCTTGAGGTTGAGCTCGATCTCGCGCTTGTTCATGGCGTCCATCT
>JAUXSN010000021.1 GCA_030679895.1 Candidatus Moraniibacteriota bacterium
GGTTGCCCGACCCGGTCCTCCTGCGCGCCCAGCACATCCTGGATTCCCTGAGCGCCTCGGATCTGCGGGATCATCAGGCTCGGGCGCCCCGCCTGCGGGACGGTGCAACTGCCAACGGTCTAGTACCCGCGCCTCCGCACCCTGCCCAGCTCGACCTGTTCCGTCAGGGCGAACGCGACGCCCTGCAGGCATTGAAAGACATGGATCTGGAGTCTATCAGCCCCATGGATGCTTTCTTGTGGTTGGCCAGGATCAAACAACAGCTATTGCCGTAGGTTGTGCCCTCGAGAGTGTGTCTGGCCCGGGTCCTGCCTGGGCCAGACCCATGACCACCACCTGCAGCAGCACCCATTCCTGTCAGCCCCCCTTCTGCCCCAACCCCAACTGCCCATACCACAACAGATTACAACAGGGCTGGCGGTTCAAGAAGATCGGCTTCTTCCGCCGCCGCTGCTCCCCACAGCGTATCCAGCGGTTTCTCTGCCTGCACTGCAGGCGCTCCTTCAGTTGTCAGACCTTCTCCACCACCTACTACCTCAAGCGCCCCGAACTGCTCCCTGCGCTCATGACCAAGACCTGCGGCGGCATGGCCAACCGCCAGATCGCCAGGGATCTCAGAGCCGCCCCCTCTGCCATCGACCGACAGCTTTCCCGCCTGGGCCGCCACTGCCTGCTGTTTCATCAACGGCTGCTGAAGGACTACCGCCCCACAGGGGATATCGTGATCGACGGCTTTGAGTCCTTCGAGTACAGCCAGTACTTTCCGCTCCACCACCATCTGGCCGTGGAAGCGGACACCAGCTTCTTCATCTGGTTTACCGACAGCGAGATGCGGCGCAAGGGCAGGATGCGTCCTGAACAGAAACGCCGCCGCCGGGACCTTGAACTCAGCCTGGGCAGGCCTGATCCGAAGGCGATCGAGAAGGACATGGCCGCACTGCTTCAGGTGGTGGCAGGGGACCTGTCAACGGCGGTGATCCGCAGCGATGAGCATCCGGCCTACCCGCGGGCCATCAGGCGTGTACAGGGCTGCCGGATCGAACAGCGAACCACCAGTAG
>JAUXSN010000022.1 GCA_030679895.1 Candidatus Moraniibacteriota bacterium
CCGCGAGCGCACCCACGCGCGGCTTCTGGAGGTCCACCTCCGCGGTCAACCCGCGCGCTTCCACCGGCTGGTAGGAGACCGCCCCACCCATCGTGAAGCGGAGCCGCTCGTCGATCCCCAGGTCCGGCGTCTCCGCGCTGCCCGCGACCCCCACGTTCAGCGACGCGCGCACCGGCCCCCCGCCGTACCCCACCACGCCGAGCGCGCCGCCCCCGAACGCGCCCCGCCCGAGGTAGCGCGCGGCGTTGCCCGTCGGCGCGTCGATCCACGGCACGACGCTCACGCCGAGCCCCGCGCCCCCGCCCCCTGGCCGCACGAGCGCCACCGGCGCCTGGAGCCGCAGATCGCCGAGCGCCGGGCCGGTCCCGCCGATGCCCCGGGCCCCGAACCAGAACGGCATGGCGAGCCCGATCTGCACGCGCTCGCCGAGCCCCGCGCTGCCGAGGAGCGTGAAGCCGAAGAGACCCCCGATCACGTCCTCCTCGCTCGCCTCGCCGGCGTCCTCCACGGCGAGCACCAGCGGCCTCGACGCAAGCTCGACGAGCAACGAGACCGTCCCGTCCCCGGCCACCGGGCGCACCGGGTGCACGACGACGACCGGATCGGTCACCGCGCCCTCGCCGGGCAGCGGGCCTGCACCCGTCCCGTCGAGCGCCCACGCGGGCATCAGCAGTCCCACCAACCCCACGAACATCATGCGATGGGGCCCCGACGCCGCGCCGCCACGAGGAGCCCAAGGGCGGCGACAAGGCCCGCGCCCCCGCCCGTGCCCACCCCGGTCGCGCACCCGCATCCGCCATGCGCGACGCCGCGCGCGGCCTCTCCGTCGCAGTCCGGGTCGATGTCGTCGAGGGGGTTGTCCCACGCGCCCGGGTAGACCGTGGCGTCCTCGGCTTCGCAGTCGAGCCCGTCGGGCACGCCGTCGCCGTCGTTGTCGGGGCCGGGGTCGGCGGTCTGGGCGGAGTACGCCCCGATGTCGTGGTCCGCGCGCGCGGGGTCCCCCGTGCCGAGCGCGGGCGAGCCGGCCTGGAGGTAGGGCTCGGTCGAACAATCCGCGGGGTCGAAGGTGTCGACGAACAGGGGGTCCGCCTTCACGTCCGCGCCGTACGTCGCGTGGCCGGCGCCCGCCACGTCGAGATCCCAGTAG
>JAUXSN010000025.1 GCA_030679895.1 Candidatus Moraniibacteriota bacterium
CCCGAGCTTAGAGATATTACCGCAGACATAATGACCCCCACTCAGATTACCCAAGCCCAGGAACTCTCTGCCCAGTTGCAGCAAGAAATTAGCCGGTCATCCGCACCCCCAGACGTAAAAGACCCATCCCCCAAAATTTTCGGTATTCCCGACCGGCAAATAAAAGGTTCCGGCACAGGGTTCATCATAACCAAGGACGGATATGTCCTGACTTGCCAGCATGTCGTTGATAATGCCGAATCAATCGAAGTGGCAATTGAGGATAATGTTTACCCGGCAAAACTTATTCGTGAGGACAGATACAATGACTTGGCCTTGCTGAAAATTTCCGGCACTTTTCAGCCGCTGGCCTTTTCTGCAAAACGTTCCGCCCAAATGGGCCAGGAGGTGTTCACTATCGGCTATCCAAACCCGGTCTTGCAAGGCATCAGTGCAAAACTGACCAAGGGGACGGTGGCAAGCCTCGCAGGCATCCAGGATGACTTACGGCTTTACCAGATAAGCGTCCCCGTGCAGCCTGGCAATTCCGGGGGGGCATTATTGGATTTGGACGGGAATATTCTGGGTGTCATTGTCGCCATATTAGATGCGAAGACCGCTTTTGATATCTCGGGCAGTCTCCCGCAGAACGTCAATTATGCCGTGAAGGGCGCATATGCTTTGGCCTTACTTGACACACTGCCGGGGGTGTCTGAAAAACTGCCCCCGCCATATGGTGAACAGCCTTTTGCCGATGTCGTGAACAGGGTAAGTAAAAGCGTGGGCATGGTGTTAATTTACTGATATGTACATAACCCCTTTTGCATAATTTATTTAATACAGGATTCCGAACCGCTTCCCGACGATTTCCCAGCCAAGATTCTCAGCTTCTTCCGCCTCTTGGCGTAAATGCCAATAGGTTTTCCAGTGCATATTCTTTGGTTTCCAGGGGAAAGGATAATCTCTACCCGGTTTACCGCCTAAGCGTTCCTTAATTGTATCAGCTTTTCTCATGAGCCGATAATGCCTTGCTTCCCGCTGGCTGCCATAGGCCAAATCATAACAATGCCTGCACAGGAAATATTTTTTCATTCCATAAAGCACCGCTACCCGCTTCCAGCATCGGGGGCAAAGAAACCATGTCCGGTAGCCGCCATAGTTGCACGGTGTCCGGCTAAAAGAAATTTTCTGTTCAACCTCTTCCCATTCTCCGCCATGTGGCCGGTGCCGGTAATTTAGAATTATGCTGTCAGGTTCCATCCTGTACCGGATGGAGCCGGTTTGTTTACCACGACATGACCAAAACAAGGAGCCTATGGAACCGGACCGAAGATAACCTTGTTTATTTAGCCACCGGATATCAATTCGAAACTGGCTTTCCGTTGTTGTTTTTGAATTCCATCTGTACCAATTACCGGAACCCTGTCCGCCCATAACTCACCATTTATTATTGTCGAAATTATTAGGCAAATACAACCTGTTGATTACTAAAATTCTTTTAAAACCCTTATCCGGCACGGCTTTGACCAAAAACGAATATTGCCGCCCTGGATATCATGTTTAACCGGGCGTATTTTGGAGAAGTGAACCACGTCCACGCGGAATTACGTCACCCTCAGCATTTTCGTTCAATCTTGCCCGGAATATTCGCTCATAGAACAATATTCCCCCGTATCTTTTGCCGGGTCGTGCGTCCTGAAAGGGAACAAGGCGCAAAGTTTGGCCGTGCATTTCCTTACCTCATGAGTATTGAACCCCATACACTCCTTGCAATGCTCAATGATCGCCCGGCGTGCCGTCAGGACAACTTCCTTTGTGCCGCCACTGGCTGATCGGATTGCGTGCTTTATTGCCATTTTTTCACCTCAGAAATCAGGCTGTTTTGCCCGGCTGTATTTTATTTCTTTTGTCTCGCCATGGTTGCCGCGTTTTGAAAAATTCTGCTCGCGTAGCGACCCCTGATAAATCGGGTCCCGCTCGCTTCCACTTTGTTGTGCCCTGGAGATCTTTAGAATGCTGACATATTTGCCATACGTTCAGTAAAAAAGGGCAAAATTGCCTTTTCTCTTTTAGATCAGCCAATTGCGACAATTTTGCATTTTTTAACTTCTGTCACTTTTGCCAGACGTTTCTTGCTATTTTTGCCTAAACTCCTGTCATTTTCGCCAGACATTGCGCTGTCATTTTTGTCAGCGGCTTTTAATTTTTTCTTGGCATTATAAACAGTCCACCCTCGCCCTTGGATGGTGTCCTTTATCCGTGGTTTTTTCGGGGGTTGAAAATGTTCTGTGTTGTAATGCTTCCAACGAATATCAATCCAGTAAAGCGTTGATTCACCAGATCGTCCGCCTTTTCCATATTTGGCAATGTCGATCAAACCCTTCGCCTGTAACTCGTCAATGCTATTTCGAAAATTACGCTCACTAATGCCCATTTTGAGAGCCTCGCGATAAGTGAAAATGATTTCCCCGTTATTAAGAATCCGGCGCTCATTCTTTTTTTTATTGCTTATATTTTTTCTTTCAAATTGGCGTTTCTGCAGGAAACGGAAATATACGAAAAGGCTCCACCTCGACAAACTCTTAAAAGCTTCAGAACCTATCAGGTCCGGAGTCAGATAAATTCCAAACATTATTACCCTCCCGTGACACTGAAAACATATTTTGCAACTCTATGGGCCTTTCCCTGTTCGGTGATGTCTTCAACCCAAACAGTGTCAATCTGCCAGCCTTCCTTGCGCAAATCCATAATGCGGCCAGCGGGGTGAATCACATCAATTTCCCGGCGTGCCTCTATGGTCGTGATGGAACCGTAATTGTGCAGATAGTTCAAAAGGCGTTGACGTTGTGCGGGGAGTGAATTACCATGAAATTGGTTGTTGTATTTAACCCCTGAACCCTGGCCGGTGAGGGGGTTTTCTTTTGTCGTCATAGCTCATCCCCCCACCTTTTCGATTAAAGCGCGTATATCTTCAACGCGCCAGGCAGTGCAGCGCTCCGACAACTTCACAGATTGCGGGTAACGGCCGGATTTTACGCCAGCCCACCAAGTGGATTTTGATACAGGGATGATTGCCGGAATCGGCGGTTCGGCTTTTGGATTGCCGACAATTTGAGGGAGTCGGAGATAGCCGGTTTCAGGAAGTGAATGTTGCATGATGATTGCCTCCAATCAAAATTATTGATTGACCAACGGACAATGGAAGCCGCTGGCGTGTGAGGCGATTCATACTGTAAAATTAAACAAGAGGGCCATGTCCGACCGGCTCAAAAACTGGCATCAAACCGGACATTTTCCATCAAAAACCGGACAATTTTTTCGGATAAGAGAGAGGGGGGGGGAATCTTATAAAGGCAAATCAGCCAATGCAATCAGGTCAATAGCTTAATTAATTGAGTATGATGACAGGATGAAAAAACGGACATCTAACAGGACAAACTATTTCAGGGTCTTCTTTTTTTTGGCTTTCCTCTTTTTCCACCATTCGTCAGCCTCGGAAGGTATAACCGAAACGTGACCATTTGCTTCTTTTTTATATGGGAGCGGGGGCTTCTCTTTCATCCAATTTCTTATGGCTTGTTCAGAGCAAAGGCCATCCATATGCTTTTTCATATAGTCCGCGATTGCTTTTTTGGTCTTTATTGGTTTTTCTTTTGGAATTTCAGGTCCCGCGCCATTATCGCTCAACTCTTTCAGATAACAGGCGTTCAACAGCTTCTCCTGTTCCTTGAAACTCAGCGTGACTCCGCGCCACATCACTGAAGGCGGCCCGCTCAACAATTCCATGTATTCCTCTTCCCCTTCTGGTCCTTCTTCAGCCACGGGATGATAAAGAACTTCGGAAGGAACTACCCGAAGTCCTTCAGAATTGGGGTCAGGAGGCTTGCCGCTTATCCGAGTAGCGAGGCGTGATAGGGTAAGGGCCTCATGGTCACCATAATATGGAACGAGTTCACCATGTTCAATGGCCTTGAAAAATTTGTCTTTATCCCCCTGGTAATGTGTTTCCAACAATTCATGCCCGGTAGCCCATCTTTTCATGATCGCGCCCCTTTCGCCCTTCCTTACTGAATCAAAAAACGCGCCAGCCGGGCAAGGGTTCCCGGTTTTCGCCCCGTCGAGCTAGGCGCGGCAAAAACTTCACCCTATCTGCCGAAACGGAATAATCTTCGCCCCCGCCTTCAAGTCGTCCAGATAATCCGCCCAAGCCTGCATCATTTTCCTTCGTTCCGGTAGAAACTCAGCATAGTTATAAGCCGCCCGCACCTTGTTTCGTTCGGCATGGGCAAGCTGGCGTTCAATGGCATCCCGATTCCAGCCCTGTTCGTTCAAGAGGGTAGAAGCCATACTCCGGAAACCATGGCCGGTCATTTCTTCCTTGGAAAAACCCATGCGCCGCAGGGCGGCATTGACGGTGTTGTTGCTCATGGGGCGGGAGCCGGTCCGCAGGCTGGGGAAGACATATTTTCCGTTGCCGGTCAGTTGGTGGATTTCCCGCAGAATGTCTATTGCTTGCCGGGATAAAGGGACAATGTGCGGGGATTTCATTTTCATCTTGTCGGCAGGGATGCGCCACTCTGCTGCCTCCAGGTCAATTTCTGACCATTCAGCCTGGCGCAGTTCACCGGGGCGGACAAAGACGAGAGGGGCCAGCTTCAAAGCGCAGGCTGTCACAAAGGAGCCATGATAACCGTCGATGGCCCGGAGAAGTCCTGCCGCTCCCTTGGGGTCGGTTATGCTGGCCATCCGTTTTGGCTTGGCGGGGGTAAGCGCTCCCCGCAGATCGGCGGCAGGGTCACGGTCCGTCCTGCCGGTTGCTATGGCATAGCGGAAAACCTGGCCGCATATCTGCTTTACCCGGTGAGCCGTTTCCACGGTACCCTGTGCTTCGAGCTTACGGAGCATGGCCAGTAACTCCGGGGCAGTTACTTCGTTGATGGGGCGTTGCCCAAGCTGGGGGAAAACGTAGGATTCCAGTCGGCGGATGATGGTCTCTGCGTGACGGGGCACCCAGACGGTAGACATTTTCTTGAACCACTCCCGCGCCACCGCTTCAA
>JAUXSN010000042.1 GCA_030679895.1 Candidatus Moraniibacteriota bacterium
CTGCGTGGCGACCTGCATGCTCACACCCGCGCCACCGACGGCCACGACAGCCTGCGCGAGATGGCGCTCGCCGCGAAGGCGCTGGGTCTGGAATACCTCGCCATCACCGAGCACTCGCGCCATCTCACCGTGGCGCACGGCCTCGATCCGCTGCGGCTGGCCCGCCAGTGCGACGAGATCGACCGCCTCAACCCGGAACTCGACGGCATCACCCTGCTCAAGGGCATCGAGGTGGATATCCTCGAAGACGGCAGCCTCGACCTGCCGGACGAGGTGCTGGGTCGGCTCGACCTGGTGGTGGGCGCGGTACACAGCCAGTTCCATCTGTCGCGCGCGAAGCAGACCGGGCGCATCCTGCGCGCGATGGACCATCCCCACTTCACCATGCTGGCCCACCCCAGCGGGCGCCTGATCGAAAAGCGCGAACCCTACGACGTCGACATGCTGCGCATCATTCGCCACGCAAAGGATCGCGGCTGCTTCCTCGAACTCAATGCGCATCCCGAGCGCCTCGATTTGCTGGACAGCCAGTGCCAGATGGCGAAGGAGGAAGGCGTGTTGGTGAGCATCAATTCCGACGCGCACAGCACCTTCGATTTCGTCAACCTGCGCTACGGCGTCGGCCAGGCCCGACGCGGCTGGCTGGAAATGGACGACGTGCTCAACACCCGGCCGCTCGCGGCGCTGCGGCGCCTGCTCAGGCGCACCATGTGAAGCCATGTCCGCCCCAACCGGAAAGATCACGCCGACAAAATTGGTGAGCAATCGCGGCGGACGTTATGCAAGCGCACTCGGCATCGGCCTCGCCGCCCCGGATGCGGGCGAACGCTTCAAGTGGTTTCTCGCCGCCTTGCTATACGGCACGCGCATTTCGGAAGCGCTCGCCACCCGCACTTGGCGCGAATTCGCCGCACGCGGCGTGCTTACGCCCGATCGAATCGTGGAAACCGGCTGGGATGGCCTGGTGGTCATCCTCGATGCCGGGGGCTATGTGCGCTACGACTACAAGACCGCTACCAAGCTGCTCGCCGTATGCACTGTCCTGATGGACGATTATGGCGGCAGACTCGATGCCCTGCATGACGCCGCCGCCGATCCGCGTGATCTGGAGCTCCGGCTCAAGGCCCTGGGCAAGGGGATCGGCGACACCACCGTCGGCATTTTTCTGCGCGAACTGCGCGGCATCTGGGCCAGGGCCGAGCCCCTGCTGTCGCCGCTGGCCCTGGCTGGGGCGTATTCGCTTGGCTATCTGAGGCCCGGCACTGCGGCGGCCGACCACGCGCTTGCCAAGCTGCGGTACGTGTGGGCAGCCGATGGGCAGCCGGCGACTGGCTTCGCCGATTTCGAGTCGGCGCTGGTGCGCGAGGGGCTGCGCTTGCTCCGCCAGCGCGCTTCCGCCTGAGCTACAGCGGAATGTGGTGATGGCCAATGCTCACGCGTTTGGCCTGCGGCCCCTCGGCGGCCATCTCCTCGATGAATTTCACCTCGTCGCCCGCCTTGATCTGATCGAAAGTGATGTTCACCAGATTGTCGAAATTGAAATACAACTCGCTGCCGTCGACACGCCGGATGAAACCATAGCCTTCATCGGGAACCAGGCGCGCCACCAGACCGGTGAATTCCTGCGGATGGGTTTTGGTCTCGCGGCGCAGACGCCGGGAATAGTCCTCGAGCTGGCGCTTGGCAACATCGAAGGCGTCGCGCAGGGCAACATAAACATCTTCGTGGTAATCGCGGTTCACCACGATTTCGCTTCCCGGTACGCCGATGTCGATGCGCACGTTGAAGGTCTTGCCTTGCTGCTTGTGCTGGTGCGGCATTTCCACCACCACGCGGCAGGACATGATCGGGTCAAAAAAACTCTCCAGTTTCTCGGCCTTTTCACGAATATGCGTCTCGAGCGCGTCGGAACGTTCCATGTCGCGAAACGTGATTTGCAGGGGCGTTTTCATCTTGTCATCCTTTCGTTCAGGTTGTGAATAGACCGGTCAGTGCCGATCCTTGACTGTGGCCACGCTGAGCCCTTGATGCAGACGCGCAATGCAGAAAGTGCGCCCGCTAGCGATCTTGTTTCAATCCATGCCTACTCCCAGAAATGCCGTTTGCTCTTGCCGGCCAGCGCCCGCAGACGCTCGTAGAGTTCCCGCTCCTCGCGGCTGAGCTTCTCCGGAACCCCTATCTTTACCTGCAAATACAGGTCGCCTTTCCCCTTCCCGCCGAAGTGGGGAAGGCCCTTGTTCCTGAGCCGCAGCACCGTGTCAGGCTGAATACCGGCGGGAACACTCACCTCCACTTTGCCGCCTTCCAAGGTCAGCACTTCCAGTTTAGTCCCCAGCACGGCGTCGGTAAGGGGCAGAATTTCCTGCCGCCAGAGATCGGCGCCGTCACGCTGGAAACGCGGGTCCGGCCGGGTGCGCACCACCACATACAGGTCGCCGGGGACGCCACCGGGCTCGGGATTCGCCATGCCCCGCCCCGCCACCCGCAAGGCCACGCCATCCTCCACCCCCACGGGGACGCTGACTGTCAGGCTTTCGGTCTTCTCCACCTCGCCGCGACCGCCGCAGTCCGGGCAGGGCGGGTCGATCACCTTGCCGCGGCCGTGGCAGACCGAACAGGGGCTGATCTGCCGCACCGACACGTTGCCCTTCTGGTGGGCAGTCACCTGCTGGCCGCTGCCCTTGCAGGCTGAACATGCCTTGGGTGGCTTGCCGTCCGCGGTGCCATAACCATGGCAACGCTGGCAGGGGGCGTAGCGCCCGTAGCGCACCGTCTCCTCGCCACCGCTGGCCACCTTCTCCAGCGGGATGGCGATGTCCACCTCGATGTTGTCGCCCTGGGGCGGGCCGCGCCGACGCCGGGAGAACAGGTCGAACAGACCGCCACCGAAGTCGAAGCCGAGGTCGAAGCCGCGGAACAGGTCTTGGAAGTCGATGCCGCCGAACAGGTCCTCGGCGCTGTAGCCCGCCACGCCGGCGTGTCCTGCGGCGTCGTATTGCGCGCGTTTCTTCGGGTCGGACAGCACCGCGTAGGCGGCGGCGATTTCCTTGAAGCGCTCCTCGGCCCCCGACTCCTTGTTGCGGTCAGGGTGGAACTTCAGGGCGAGACTGCGGAAGGCATCCTTGATAGTCTTGGCATCGGCGTCCCGCGGGACGCCCAGGACCTCGTAGTAGTCACGCTGCGAAACGGAATTAATGGCGTCACCCCGCTATTTTTCTTCCTTGTACTCGGCATCTACCACCTTGCCCCGCGGGCCGGAGCCGGAGGGCCGGGCCTCGCCGGAGGATTCATAAGGCGGCGGATTGCCGCCCGGGAATTTGGTCTCGGCGTAGGGCCCCGCACTCGGGGTCTGGGAATAGATCACCGCACCGGCCTCCTTGAGTAGTTTCTTGAGGGCTTCGGCCTTTTCCGAGGCGGCCACGGCGTCCTTGCGGTTGAAAGCCTCCTTGGTCTCCCGCATCGCGGTCTGGATCCT
This sequence comes from Candidatus Moraniibacteriota bacterium, assembly GCA_030679895.1. Classification (GTDB taxonomy): domain Bacteria; phylum Patescibacteriota; class Minisyncoccia; order Moranbacterales; family UBA11712; genus Fen-1326. The sequence continues at coordinate 3,476 of JAUXSN010000042.1, forward strand.
TTCCTTCAACTCGTCGGTGAGCTTGTCGGCAAAATCGGCCAGCAACTTCTCCGCCTGGTAGCAGGCGGCGTCGGCCTCGTTGAGTTTTTCCACGTCCTCGCGTCGCTTCTTGTCGGCCTCGGCATACTGCTCGGCCTCCCTGATCATGCGCTCCTTGTCCGTCGCGTTGAGCCGGGTGGAGCCGGTGATACGGATGCTTTGCGACTTGCCGGTGGCGGTGTCCTTCGCGGTGACGTTGAGGATGCCGGAGGCGTCGATGTCGAAGGTGACCTCGATCTTGGGCACGCCCCGGGGCGCCGGCGGCAGGCCGTCGAGGTTGAATTCCCCGAGGCTCACGTTGTCCGCCGTCATCGGCCGCTCGCCCTGGAAGACGTGGACGGTCACCGAGGTCTGCATGTCGGCGGCGGTGGTGAAGGTCTCGGTCTGCTTCACCGGCACCGGGGTGTTGCGGGCGATCAGCGGGGTGGCCACGCCGCCCAGGGTTTCCACACCGAGTGTCAGCGGGGTGACGTCCACCAGCACGATCTCGCCCAGGCCCGCCTCGCCGGCCAGCACGCCGGCCTGGATCGCCGCACCGCTGGCCACGCACTCCATCGGGTCGACGCCCATTTCCGCCTTGCGGCCCATCATCTCCTCGAAGAAGGCACGCACCGCAGGCATGCGCGTGGGGCCACCGACAAAGACGATGCGATCAATGTCCCTGGGTTGTATCCCGGCATCGCGCAGGGCCTGCTCGACCGGCCCGCGGCAGCGCTCGATCACCGGGCGCACGATGCGCTCGAGGTCGGTGCGGGAAAGGTCCATCTCCAGGTGCTTGGGCTCGCCGCCCGCCGCAGCGATGTAGGGCAGGCTGATGTGCGCGCTGGTGCCGGCGGACAGCTCGATCTTGGCTATTTCCGCCGCTTCCTTGAGACGGGCCATGGCCTTGGCGTCGCCGCGCAGGTCCACACCTGTTGCCAATTGGAAGCGCTCGGCCAGGGCCTCGATCAGCCGCCCGTCCATGTCGGTGCCGCCCAGCCGGGTGTCGCCGGAGGTGGCCTTCACCTCGAACACCCCCTTGCCGAACTCCATGATGGTGACGTCCAGCGTCCCGCCGCCGAAGTCGATCACTGTAATCCTCAACTCCTGGCCAATCCGGTCCAGCCCGTAGGCGAGCGCCGCTGCGGTGGGCTCGTTCACCAGGCGCACCACCTCCAGGCCGGCAATCTTGCAGGCATCCTTGGTGGCGCTGCGCTGGTTGTCGTCGAAGTAGGCGGGGACGGTGACCACCGCCTGCGTGACCGCCTCGCCCAGGAAGGCCTCGGCGTCGCGCTTGATTTTCTGCAGCAGGAAGGCGGAAAGCTGTTCTGGGGTGAACGACTTGTCGCGGAGTTTGAGGGTTTCGCGCTGCCCCATCCTGCGCTTGAAGGCGGTGGCGGTCCCCTCGGGATTCGCCGCTGCCTGGCGCCGGGCGGGCTCGCCGATGAGCATTTGCCCGTCGGCGGCCACCGCCACGTAGCTGGGGAAGGCCTTGCCGCCCAAGCTTACCCCTTCGGCGCTGGGGATGATGACAGGGCGTCCACCCCGCAGCACGGCGGCAGCCGAGTTGGACGTGCCCAGATCGATACCAATGATGGCCATCACGCTTCTCCTCTTCCTACTTTCAATCTAGATCATGGTCACGACAGTGCTGCATCCCAGGATGGCGTTGGCCCTCAAACGCCCGATGGCAGGATTCAATTCCCGTGTTATCGGGTCAGCACAATCGGGCATTCGATCTCATCCAGCACCCGCTCGAAGCCTGCCTGCTTCAGGAAGCGTTCCTTGTCGGCCAGCACCAGGCAGCCTGCCTCTTCACGACGCGCCGCCTGAATCAGGTTTGACCCATCCAGGGCGGTCAGCCACACACATCGTCCGGCTGTTCCCCGCTCTTTCAGCGCGGTCTGTGCGACAGCGCAGGCCGCCTCAAACGCGTCCCTGGCCCCTGCACTGATCAGCAGCACCAGTTCGGCGCCGTTGCGGCGTGCCAGCTTGGCGCCCATATCCAGACTGTAGGTAGAGGTCGAACGATCTTCGAACAGCACCAGCACCGGCCCCACCCGCCCTTTCGGGTGGATGCCCGTCAACCGGTAGGTGGTCTGGGCAACTGCCATGACACCGATGCCTGTTCGTTTGCCCAGCACGATCAGGTCGAACGCCTGCGCCAGCGTATTCACCTCTGCAGACACCCTGCCGCGCGTCACACGGAATGACCAGCGCAGGCGCAAGCGTCCTGCAGCCTCCGCCAGCAGGCGCTGCAGGGTCTCCGCCTCGCGCCGCCAGGCCCGCTCCACCTCCCCCTGCGACAGCGGGCGCCCCTCGCCCGTCAGCACGCTGAATTCGCGCGCAAAAGGCAGGCCGAACAGGTGCTGCAGGTCGACATCCTCGACGAACAGCCCGGCCAGTTCCGCATCGAGCTCCTCCGCCAGGACGACAGCGGCCGTCAGCGCAGCGGTGCTGCGCGGCGACTCGTCCAGCGCCACCCAGATCCTGAGGCCTGCAGGCCGCTCATGCATCATCGTGCTCATGGCTGCCGCCGGCACCGGGTTCGGCTTTCCTTGCATATTTGCGCCGCAGTTCGGCCAGATGCTTGAGCCGCTGCGCCACGCGCTGATTGAGGCTGCCCTCGGGCAACGTGCCCTCGGCATCGGGGGCGCCGACGGGGATGCCGGTCAGCAGTTCGAGTGCCTCATCCACCGTTTCCACTGCGTAGATGTGGAAACGCCCCGCCGTCGCGGCGTCCACCACGTCGCGGCGCAGCATCAGGTGCGCCACGTTGGCGGCGGGTATGAGCACGCCCTGCTGGCCGGTGAGGCCGCGCTTGCTGCAGATGTCGAAGTAGCCCTCGATCTTCTCGTTCACCGCGCCGATCGCCTGCACCCGGCCGAACTGATCG
>JAUXSN010000044.1 GCA_030679895.1 Candidatus Moraniibacteriota bacterium
GAACTGGCCGACGTGCTGCTCAGGGCCGGCGAAGACGCCGTCCCTGGCCCGGGCGCACAAAGCATCGCCGTGGTTCCCTGCCCTGCCGAGTGCGCCCGGGACATGCGCTGCCCGGCGAAGACGCCGGGCACCAGCGGCCAAGATGCCCCGCGCGGGGACGCGCGGGGGCCGCCTGCGCACGTCAGCAGTCGTCTTCGCGTTAGGCGAAATCGCCCCCGGCGATGGCGCTTATTCTCGAATCCGTATCCCATTCTAGCGCTCCCGTGCACGAAGTTTTGGGGGCCCCCTTGACGCCATCGTCCCGACGAAAGTCCGCCAGGGATGGATGACGACTGTCAGTCCTCCGTCACCGGACGCGCCCCCCACTCCGTTGATCTTCCTCATCCCGCCCTCCTGGCACGGTGCCTGCTGGCCCCGCGCGCGTGTCTGCGCACCCGCACGCCAAGAGTCCCACCGAGCAGAAGCTCACGCTCTCGGACGTGCTCCTTCAGGCCAAGGAACACCTCGCCCACGGACCGCTCGACTTTCATGTGCGCGCGGTCCTCGCCAAGATCGCCCTCTGCCGCTCCGGGGAGTACGGCTACGCCAAGGTCTCTTGCTCCGACTGCGGCTACTCCGAGTGGCGACCGCGGGGCTGTGGGCTCCGACACTGTCCGACCTGCGGTCAGACGCGAGCCGACGCGTGGATCGCCGATCGCAAGCTCGACATGCTCGACTGCCCCTACTTCCAGCTCGTGTTCTCCCTCCCGCCCGCGCTCGCGCCTCTGGCGCGGACCAACCAGAAGCGCATCTACAACCTGTTCTTCGCCGCGGTGCGCGAGACCCTCGCCGAGCTCGCTCAGGACCCCGGCCACCTCGGCGGCATCCCCCAAGCCCTCCTCGCACTCCACACCTGGAACGGGCGCCTCGACTACTTCGTCCACATCCACGCCCTCATGGCGGGCGGGGCCTACGACCCCGTGGCGGACCGTTGGATCCCAAGCAAGCACCCGGACTACCTCTTCCCCGTCCAGGTCTTGTCCAAGCTCGTCCGAGGCAAGTTCCTCGACGAGCTCAAGCGGCTCCGCCGCAACGGGCTCTTGGCGCTCGACCAGGCGGGGGTGCGGCACCTCCAGGACTCGGCCACCTGGGGCCGCTTCATCGACCAACTCTACGAAACGAGCTTCTACACCTACGTCGAGAAGGCGATCGCCGGACCCGAGCTCGTCATCGAGTACCTCGGCCAGTACCTCCAGCGGGCAGGGCTCTCCAACCGTCGCATCGTCTCCATTGCGGACGGCCAGGTCGCCTTCCTCTGCAAGGACCGGAAGAAGAAGTACTCCACCACGGGCTACTACCCCCGGACCCTCCCCATCCGGGACTTCGTCGATCTCTACGCCCAGCACATCCTCCCGAGGGGCTTCCACCGCGTCCGGTTCGTCGGGCTGTGGTCGGGTCGCCACAAGAAGCTGCTTCCCCAGGCCAAGCTGGCCGTCCGCCGCTGGATCGAGGAGCACCCCTCCGAAGCGCCGAAGCTCCCGCGACACACCCCGAAGCCCCGGACCCCGGAGATGTGCCCGGCCTGCCACCAGCAGCCGCTGGAGCACACGGACTCCGTGATCTTCGCCGTGGACTGGCGCGCCTTCCTCTGGTCCGGACTCCCCCGCGGGCCGCCGCGCGAGCTCCGTCGTCGTGTTCGGCCTGCATGACATTTCTCACCCTCCAACAACCCTCCTCCACGATGGGCTTGCGCGAGCACCATCCAACTCCACGCCGGACAACCGAGCGGTCCCCGAAGCACGCCGCGGTGCCGGGACGTCGTGATGCTGCTTCACTGAATCCGCACATTCCTGCCATCGAGCCGCGCGCAGCCACCATCGGGCATCACAGCTACAACCATCCCTTCTCGACAAACGCACCTCTCCGCGAGCCGGAAGCGACTTCGCCTAACTGGCCGACGTGCTGCTCAGGGCCGGCGAAGACGCCGGCCCTGGCCCGGGCGCACGAGGCGCCGTCGTAGTTCTCGGCCTCGTCGAGGTGCGCCCGGGACATGCGCTCCCGGTCGAGGACGCCCGGGACCGGCGGCCAAGATGGCCCGCGCGAAGACGCGCGGCGGCCGCCTGCGCACGTCAGCAGTCGTCTTCGCGTTCGCAGAAAGTGCGCATTTGCTCTGCGGCCATCTCGTGTTCACAGGCGACTATTGCAGGCCCGCAATCCGTAGCACGCGCTCGAGCACGACTCGCCATCGATCTGCGCCGCCGCTTCGGGAGACGTGCGCGGCCAATACGTCCCGAAGATCCTCCCGCGCCAGGAGCGTCGTCGCCCAGGACTGGACGAACGCGGCCACGGTCCCCTCCCCCTGATGACACTCCTCGCCCAGGGCGACTCGGCCGTCCAGCAGGGCGACGATGTCCTCCATGTCCTTTGATCCGAAATGATCGCCACCTCCTCGCCCATTGAACGCGGCTATCTTCGTCGCCAAGTACAGCGGGGCGCTGACAATCCGGATCCGACGGCCGCCGGGAAGCTCCGCCAACACGGCCGTCTCGACCGCCAACGGGAACCACGGATTGTCCGTCCCCACGCCGGTGTACGGAGTCGGCATCACGTCGAGCACCACCCCGGCGCGCCGAAAGCGACACATCGTGTCCCCCTCTTCCTGGCCCGGAGCAAACCCCTCCCCCACCAACGGCCGGCACTGCGCCTGATACTCCGCGTACGTACCCGCCCGGACGATCACATCGATGTCAAAGGTGGGGCGCAGCTCTGCAGCCACGGCCGGCTCCAGATACAGCGGCAGGACCGCCCCGCCCGTGAACGTTCCGTCCACGTTCGCGCGCTCGAGCACACCTGCCACCTCCTCGAGAAGTTCGATTGGCGTCTTCATCCGACGAGCCTACCGCGTAGCGCGTGCATGGCCGCCTCCTGATCGCGTCGTCTTCCGACCCGAAGGGCGTCGACGAGGGTTAGCAGCTCATACAGCGGCAGACAGCTTTCGACCGTCTGCACCGCCTGCGGGTACAGCGGTATCAGTGATTGCCCGAGCTCCGTGCCTTCCTTCGAGGGCCACACCATCATGTTCTCCGCACCACCCGCGATGACCTCACGCAGCACGGGACTGGCGTGGGCGGTGGGGACGCCGCGCCTACGCTCACCGACCTCCGCGTAGAACACCCACCGCACTCCGTGCTGCAGAAACTCAACCAGTCCAGTGACATTCACATGCCGGTCGTCTCGACTATACAAGCCCGCCGCGGCAGCCCGCTCCAAAGACGTGTGCAGTTGCGATGCACTCACCCCGACGTCTGCCGCCAGCGAAGCGAACGTCCACGCATGGGACGCGCGGACGCGCACGGCGAGCAGCGCAGCAAGATCGAGGGGACGCAGCATACTCGTTCTCTATTCTAGAATCGCGAACGTGGCCACCTGGGCGCGCAAAACCGCTGGCGCCGCCGCGACCGCTCGTGCGAGCATCCCTGTGCGGCGAGTACGCTGCCCCGACAAGGCCGCGGTGGTCGCACCTCTCCTTCGCAAACGCGCACCATCTGCGAACTGGCCGACGTGCTGCTCAGGGCCGGCGAAGACGCCGTCCCTGGCCCGGGCGCACAAAGCATCGCCGTGGTTCCCTGCCCTGCCGAGTGCGCCCGGGACATGCGCTGCCCGGCGAAGACGCCGGGCACCAGCGGCCAA
>JAUXSN010000045.1 GCA_030679895.1 Candidatus Moraniibacteriota bacterium
CGAGTAATAGACATTTTTTTCTCGCAAAATTACTGAAACTATTTTTACCAAATTATTATTTTGTAAATTAATAAACAAAATTAAACCTGATTAATGATACGAATAAATATTGAGTCCATTACGCTGCGCGAAGAAACCGGAAGCAAAATTCTGTTGAAAGATGCCCGTTTTACATTAGAGAAGCGGAACATTTACACAATACTCGGTAAAAACGGCGCCGGTAAGTCCACACTCTTAAAATCTCTTACAAAACTGTTAGATGCATCAGTTTTTTCAGTTGCCGGTTCTGTTGAGTTTGAGGGAACGGATCTATTGTCTCTATCACAAAACAGTTTGGCTGAATACAGAAAAGCTAAAATTCAATATGTGTTTCAAGACCCGATAAATTCTTTTGATCCGCTGAAAAAAATCGGTTACTACTTCAACCTTTATTCTTTTGATGAAGATGAGATTAAAAAGGAATTTGAGTTCTTCAATCTATCAGAACCGTCGAAGATATTTCAATTGTACCCGTATGAAATAAGTGGCGGAATGGCGCAAAGAATAGCCATCAGTCTTACTTTATTGAAAAAGCCGAAATTTCTTCTGCTTGATGAACCTACCTCCGGAATTGATAACGAAACCATTTCTTTGGTAAAAAAACGGTTGAAAGAATTTATTCTTCAAAACGATTCAACCGCGTTGATCATTACGCAAGATTTATCTTTAGCCGAAGATTCTACCGATTTTATTGCCTACTTGGATGAAGGAGTCCTTTCTGAATTCGTCACATACAAAGATTTTTTCGATGAAGAGTCGGCATCAATTAAAAATTTTCTTCAAGCATATAAGCAGTTAAACAGTGATACCGTTAGCAATTGTTAAAAATGTTTCTTATTCCGTTTGGAAAAACTCTTTTTTAGTCGGAAGGAATGAAAAAAAGATATTAGAAAATATTTCTTTCAAAGTTGAGAGAAGCGAAATAATTGGCATTGCCGGTCCATCGGGCGGCGGGAAAACTACGCTTGCAAAAATATTTGCGGGAATTTTTAAGCCGACTTCCGGTGAAATTTTATATAATTTTTCACAAACGAATCAACTTGCGCCTAATCGTATTCAACTTTTGTTTCAAAATTCCGAAGAAATAGTAAATCCGTTTAGAAAAGTTAAAAACATCCTTATTGAAGCCTTACAGCTGAAAAATGGAAAATCATTTCCTACCGGAGAACGTTTGAACAGCTTGCTATCTGATGTAAATATTCATGAAAATATACTTGAGAAGTTTTGCTTGCAATTAAGCGGCGGACAAAGGCAACGCGTTGCATTGGCGCGGCTTCTTGCGGTTGAACCGGAAATATTGATCTTAGACGAACCTTTCTCAGCGCAGGATGTTGAGTCTCAATTAAATTTATTACTGCTTTTCAAAAAGATAAATGTAGAAAAAGGAATTACGCTCATTTGCATTTCCCATCAAGAAAATGTTTTAAGTCAATTAACTCCAAAGATAATTCGGATAAAAGAAGGAAAACTGGTTTCTGAGTAAGCAAAGGAAAAACTGAAGTATGATTTGGTAAACCAGAACTAAATTATACTTAAGATGGGTGGTTGAATGGAAATCATTCATCCATTCATTTTCATTCAACCATGCCGAGTGTTTTTCTACTCTACAAATATTCTTCCAATTTCCTTAATTCATTTAGCTGATCTTAAAGTTTTTCAAATTTTGCCGGAAGCGCTCCGCAAGTCGGGCAATTTTCTGTCGGCTTTCCAAATTCAATATGTCCGCAAACCGGACATAAATAAATCTCTGTTACTTCTAAATCTTTTCCATTTGCAGCCGCTTCCAGAGCCATTTGATAAAGCTCTGCATGAACCTTCTCGGCTTTAACCGCGTAACCAAACATTCTTTTCGCTTTATGATTTTCAACCTCCGCTTGCGCTAACATCGGCGGGTACATTTCTGTGAATTCATAAGTCTCCCCGGCAATTG
>JAUXSN010000049.1 GCA_030679895.1 Candidatus Moraniibacteriota bacterium
ATAAAGCCGATGATGACACTTTTTTCTTCTTCTGAGCCGTGGAGGTTTTGGTTGAGAATCTGGAAGGCTCTTTGGTAATATTGATTGGATTCTTGAACAGCATATTGCTGCAGGCTTTTTCTGCCTGACTCTCTCAAATAATGCACAGCTTTTTGGGAGAGATCTTTTTGGGAGAGATCGCTATGCCGGAAATGGAAAGCCAGAACTTCATAAAATTCCGGAAGCCTGCTGCCCAACATCCGCTCAATCCACAAACCGATGCGCCGATGCATGGCCTGGCGATCTTTCTTGAGCAAACTGTTATAAACCACGTCCTGAATCATGGCGTGTTTAAAAACATAATTTTGTTGTTCTTGAGAAGTACTGCGCAGCAAGTCAAAGGCTTCCAATCTTTCCAGAAGCCCATCGAGATTACCGGCGTGCCGGCTAATATTTTTGAGAGGCTCATAGGGCACCGTTCTGCCGAAGACTGAAGCCTCCTGGAGCAGGCTTTTGGCTGCATCTTCCAAACGGTCTATCCGGCCCAAGATGACTGATTGGATGTTCGAAGGGATATCAGCTTCATCGAGGTTCCCGGTGAGGCGCCAATTCCCAGCCTCGCATTGCAACATCCCTGATTCAGTCAAGGAATTGATCATTTCCTCCAGATAAAAGGGGTTGGTCTCCACCTTTTCCTGGACAAAGCGCTTCAGGTCTTCCGGGACCGCAGCAGTTTGCAGGAGGGAGGCCAGCATTTCTTGAATCTCCCCCGGAGAGAGTTCCTGGAGCCGGATTTCCTGATAAGTCTCACCCATCTTGGCAATGGCTTCATCCCCGAACAATTTAAAGGGGGGCCGGTAGGTATACAGGAAAATTATGCCAAACTTAGGCTTCGCGACCAGGAGCCTGAGAAAATTCAGAAAGGTGGGGTCGGCCCACTGGAGGTCCTCAAAACAGATGACCAGGGGGGCTTGTTTGGCCTGAGCGTCTAGGGTGGTTAAAATCGCATGATGAAGGCGAGACTTCCAAAACTCGGGGCTCATCTTCGCGACTTCGGGATATTGCAGGGATAACAGGCCGCCGATATACGGGGCCACGTTTTCCGGCGAACTGACAAGTCCTTCCAGGTAGGCGTCAAGCCTGGCAGCCACTTTGCCGGGGGTATCGCCTTTTCCGAAGGCCAACTCGCGTTTGATCATATTGATGAGGGGATAATAGGAAATGTTCTGGGTATAGGCGTAGGCATGCCCCTCCATCCACTTGACTGCTTTTAAGTCCAGGGTAGCCCGGAATTCCTCAAGGAGCCGGCTCTTCCCGGTTCCAGCTTCGCCGCCAATCGCGATATTTGAGCCCTGGCCCTCTTGGAGCCTGGCCATAGCCCGAGCCAGGACCGCCATCTCCCTTTGGCGTCCGATCAGAGCCGCCCGGCGGCCGGACAGGGGACGCGTTTTGTTGGGCAATTCCCTGGGCGCCAAAAGCCTGTAGGCCTGGACCGGCTTGGTCTTG
>JAUXSN010000006.1 GCA_030679895.1 Candidatus Moraniibacteriota bacterium
GCATCTCGAACAGTGCGAATTATAATGAGAAACGACTGGAAAACAAAATTCCGCACAGTTTTTACCACTTTAGATCTGCGATCCTCAAAATAGGTGACTTCGACCGGAATCCATTTGACGATAAGGTTTTTGGAAATAGCGTCGATAATCGTTTCCTGGGTGTAGGTGAAGCGATAGGAAAGATTCAACCGAAGCATTGTTTCCCGGTTGAGCGCCCGAAAGCCGCAGGTAAGATCGTCGATTTTATAGTTTAGGAATTTACCAATTATGTTTGCCGCCAGGCGATTGAGATAATTTTTTATCCAGGGCATATTTTTGGCCGATTTTATTCCAAAACGGGAGGCCACCACCATGTCGGCCTTATTCTCAAGAATGAGCTGGGTAAATTTTGGGATATCGCTGGTTGGAAATTGACCGTCGGCATCGATATTAACCATTACATCCGCCCCATTTTCAAGGGCTGATTCAATGGCAGTCTTAAACGCAACGCCGACTCCGTGATTTCTCCGGTGGCTTACGACAATATCCGCTCCGGCATTTTTAGCCGCTTCAACGGTCTTGTCGGCCGATCCATCGTTTATCACTTGAACTTTTACCTCGCTGAAGCCTTCGATCCGACGAGGGATTTTCTTTATCACTTCCGCAATTGTTTCTTCTTCGTTGTAGGCGGGAATGTTGACAATTAATCGCATAAATAAAGGATAAAATGAATTAATAAAACTCTAGGCTAACTATAGCAAAAAAATTTGTTTTTATCAAATATTTGTTGTAGAATTAAAATATTCATCCCGTTAGAGATATCTGCTTAATAGATAGGTCTGCGGGATAATAATTTGGATACTATTGATATAACATTTCTAATGGGATGAAAATCGGCATAAACGCGTCTTTCCTAAGGAAGCCAGACACTGGGATCGGTCAAGTCACCCGCGGGTTGGTCAGCGAGCTTTTAAAATCTCATTCCGAAAAGAATGAATATTTTTTATATTTGGAAAAAGATATTGTTCTGGAACTGCCAAAAAATTTCAGGAAACGGGTTTTTCTGCCCAAATTATGGAAGCGGGACGACTTGATCCGCAAAATCTGGTGGGAGAAATTTCTTCTTCCGAGAAAAGCAAGGAAGGACAAATGTGATCTTTTTATTTCTCCTTACCAGTCGCCGACATTTCTCAACGGCACAAAACACACTATGCTTGTCCATGACATGATCCCAAAAATTTTCCCGGAGTACCTCGACAATTGGCGCAAGAAATTTTATTATTATCTTTCCTGCCAGGCGATAAAAAAAGCGGATAAAGTTATCACTATTTCCAAGTGGTCGAAAAAAGATATTCACAAATATCTCAAAGTTCCGGCTGATATGATAGAAGTTGCTTATCCCGGCATTGGAAAGGAATTTTTCGCAGAAATTAACTGGGATGAGGATAATAAAATTCTGGAAAAATACGATATTTTCGGGCGCTATATTTTCTATATCGGAGGATTTGATTTTCGAAAAAACATTTCCGGATTGCTCGAAGCTTACAAATTAATGATTCTTGAGGACAATGCCGAGGATATCAATTTGGTCCTGGGAGGAGAAGATAAATCCAAATACAGCCTTCTATTCACGGATATTAAAGAAGAAATCGAAGAGCTGAAATTGGAAAATAGAGTGAAAATAACGGGATTTATCGGCCAAAAGGATCTTCCGGCCATTTATCGCCACGCGGAACTTTTTGTCCTGCCCTCGCTCTACGAAGGATTCGGGCTTATGGTTCTTGAAGCAATGGCGTGCGGAACTCCAACCGCGGTTTCGAAATCCTCTTCGCTGCCGGAAGTGGGCGGCGACGCGGTATTGTACTTCAATCCCCATGATACGGAAGAAATGGCCCGGGTGATGGGAAAAGTTCTTCGAAATGACAAGCTGAAAAAAAGATTATCGGAAAAAGGGAAAGAAAGAGCGAAGAAATTTGAATGGAAGGATTTTGTGAAAGCGTTTATAAAATAGTTTAATTTGAAAGAGACGATGGTTAATTTTGAAAATTTATTCAAAAATATCAAAAACATTCTAAAGCGGGAGCTCGTCATTCTCTGGATTTTCAGCGTTCTTTTGGGCTTGGCTCTTATTGTTCTTGGAAATAAAAGCAAACTGCCTCTTCAAGAAGGGGATTTTGTTTTTCTTTCGCTTCTCACTCTTCTTATCGCTCTTTACCGCCCGCGGTGGGTATTTTTTGTTTTTGTGGGCCTGGTACCGCTCGAAAATATAATCCTGGTTTCCGGTTTTATTCCGCTTCAACTGCGGCCATACCAGTTTGTCGGGGCAATTCTGGCCGCCGCCCTCATCATCCTTTGGTTTTTCAAGAAACTGAAATTCGAACTGTTGCGGCCAAATTGGATCGATTGGCTGATTTTTTCGCTCGCGCCATTGAGTTTTCTGGCGCTTGTCAACGCTCCGGATAAAAATGTTTCGCTCAAACAAAATACAGTCCTCCTGTCATTCATCATTCTATATTATCTCACCCGAAATTTTGTCCGGAACAAAAAGGATCTCCTGAAAATCGCTTTTTTCTTTGCCGGATCATGGCTTGTCGTCATGACTTATGGCTTTTATCAGGTTTTTGCCGATAAATTCGGGAAAAATTCGTTTGAAGTGATGTTCGGCCGACCCAATTCCACTTTTGCCGAACCGGACTGGCTGGGAATATTTTTGTGCTTCGCGCTGGCTGCTTTATTGTCAGTCAATCTATTCGAGGTCTCACCTCGAATAAAAATAATCTATATTTTTTTATTTTTTAACATTACCCTTCTCATCCTCACTCTTTCCCGTTCGGCTTGGATCGGGGGGGCGATAATTTTATTGTTTTTTTCTTTCTTCAGTTTATTCAAAAAAAAGGAAAAAGTTGTCCTAAATAATGGAAAAATTTGGACTGTTATTATTATCTTCACTATAGTTTTTCTTTCTTTGATAGCAGTTCGTGCCGGGAAGCTTTCCAAATTCGACCTAAGCGACCGGGCGCGCTCCACCGCCACGAACGAACAAAAAATCACCATCGCCTGCGAAAAGAATATCGATCTTCCCAAAATTGTCGCAAATATTGATGAACTCACAAAATTCAATTGCCGCCATATCAATCTCGAAGAAATATATTTTTACAAATCGCAAGGAAAATTTGTTTTCGAAATTTATCGAAAAGACCCGAATGTGATGACTCGCAGTACGATTTACCGAAAAAGCTGGGAAATTATCCGCGAGCATCCTATTCTAGGAGTCGGCTTCGGCACAATTACCCAAAATTTGGGGATCGACGAACGGGGAGCAGGGCTCAACGAAAGCAATATTTTCTTGCAGGTCTGGACGGGAAGCGGAATTTTGGGGCTGGTTGCGTTTATTATCCTAATCGGCTACTTGTTCATATACGCTTTTCGGCGCGCTTCGCCGGTATGCCCGCTGAATAAAATCATTGGCTGTCCGATAGTGAAAAGTGATTTCGAAAAAACACTGAACGTCTTTGTGGTTCTGGTAATTTTAGCGCTTATTGTTCCAAATTTATTTAACGCCGGGTTATTGATGGGATTGCTTTGGTTAGGTTTGGCGGTAGTGGTTTCGACTCAAAAAATATATTCGCATTAATTCGTTTACGCATTCGCGATAATTCGCATGGCAAAGATCGGCATCGACATTCGAGCAATCGGCAAAAACCGCACCGGAGATGAGGTCTATTTTTTCAATTTGGTAAAAAATTTGGCGAAAATAGACAAGGGAAGCGAATATTCTCTCTATACCGACCGCGATCCGAAAAAGGATTCTGCTTTGGCCAAAGAGATAAAAAAGTTGAATCTTGGCCAAAATTTCAAGGTTATCTTCATCAAAAAAATCAATCGTTTTTGCTGGAATTTTTGGTATCTGCCGATGTGTCTTCGAAAAAACCAGATTAATATTTATCACACCCAATATATCGCGCCGTTTTGGCTTCCGAAAAAAATAAAGTTAGTTCTCACGATCCATGACATTTCTTTCAATTTTTTTCCCGAATACATCAAAAAAACCGATTTGTTTTTTTTGAAGGCGCTCCTTCCGCGAAGTATCCGTCAAGCGGATAAAATAATCACCGTTTCCGCAAGCGAACAGAAGCAAATTATTGATTTTTATAAAATATCGCCCGAAAAAGTTGATTTCACGCACAATGGAGTTGATTTTGAAGGGTTCGGTCGAAATTTTAGCGACGAGCAAAAAAATGCTGTTAAAGCGAAATATAAGCTACCCGAAAAATTTCTGCTGTATATCGGCACGCTTCAGCCTAGAAAAAATATTCCGGTTATTATCGAGGCAATGAAATCTCTGGATACTAATTTGGTTCTCGCCGGAAATAGAGAAGCGCGCAATTTCGACAAAAAAATCGACAATGCTATCGAGAAAAATAATCTTGGCAATAAAGTAATTTTCCCCGGATGGATTGATGAAGAAGATAAGCCGGTTCTGCTCCAATTGGCGGATTGTTTTGTTTTTCCGTCACTCTATGAAGGATTTGGGATTCCGATCATCGAAGCGATGGCCGCCGGAACGCCGATTGTTTGTTCTGACATTCCGGTATTTCGGGAAATAGCCGAAAGCTCGGCGCTGTTTTGCGATCCAAAAAACAGCCGGCAGTTCGCGGAAAATATCCTAAAAATTTTGAATGATCAGCCACTGAAAGAAAAATTAGTCCAGTCAGGCATTGAAACCGCAAAAAAATTCGCTTGGCAAAAAACCGCCGAAAAGACTCTTGGGATTTACAGGCAAACCGTGAAATAAGGCGCCAACAAAACAGCAACGCTGTTAAAAAAAAATAATTTCTTTAAAAACCGAAAAAAGGAGGTGGTGATCACGATGTTCGGAAAAGAAAATCTCACCGCGGAAGAAAGAAGCGATCTCGTCCGAATTTTCCTGGATGAAACTAAACAATATCCGCTTCTGACCCCGGAGAAAGAAAAAACGCTGGGAAAAACAATTGGCGACACCCAGATCGAAATACTGGTTACTTTCCGGAAAACCCGGTTGCCGGCGCTAAAAGATCTTCGGGAAACAGTCAGTCGATACCTTGCCAAGCAGAAAAACGGAAAAGATTTTCCTCTTTCACGAGAACAGCTGTGCAAAGAAATAAGAAACTGTCTGGCAAAACTGGCGGCCAACCATCGCGGCTTGATGAAAACCCGCCAGGCGGACGCCGTTTTCAATCTTTACCAAAAAGTTGAACAAACCTACGCCAGCCAGGAATTCCAAAAAGCCAGGGAGACGCTTATCAACTCAAACCTGCGTTTGGTTTTCCGGATTGCCAACGGGCAGCAAAAAGAGGGGAGGCAGCTTCTTGATTTGATTCAGGATGGCACAATCGGCCTGATGAAAGCGGCGGAAAAATTTGAATACGAAAAAGGATTCAAGTTTTCCACCTATGCCAGCCGCTGGATTGTTCAGGCTATGGCGTCAGGAATTGCCAAAAAAAACCGCCAAATTCATTTGCCGCTTCATGTAATGGAGGACATCGCCAAAGTGATGTCTGCCATCGAAATTCTTGAAAAGGAATTGAGGCATTCCCCAAACCATAAACAAATTGCCGAAAAAACTGGCCTGTCGCTTTTTGATATCGAAAGGGCCTTCGAATGCCTGAAATTCTCTTTCTTGAGTATTGATGTTCCTCCTAATAAGTATATCGGCGAAGAATTGTCGGAGCTAATTCCGGATAACAAGCCATCGCCATATGACTATCTGGTCAAATCTCAGCGAGCCGAAAAAATCCAAAAATCTCTTTCGAGCTTGCCCAATCAAAGAGATGCGGAGATTTTGCAATTGCGTTTTGAGGAATTCACCCTCGAAGAGATTGGAGAGACTTTTGAGAGAACCCGGGAGCGGATCCGCCAGATTGAAAAAAGAACTTTAAACAAGCTAAAGAGCCCCAGGTTTCGCAAACTGCTTGAGGATCTCTAGCAAAGGCGGTGCACAGCTGATGCTCCGCCTTTAAAATAGGCTTTTAAGAATCAGGCATGCCGTTGCGTTGCCATCTTTCAAATGGTATAGTATACTCATTGAGGAATTCAAAAACCGATTATTTTTTTGTTTAAAAAATTACGAAAATTTATGGGGATATTTTCACGAAGTAAAGAAGCGTTTGACAGGCCGAAGAAAAAAAGATTTTATAAAAAAAGATGGTTTAAGGTTCTGGCCGTTATTTTCATTTTGTTGATCGCCATCGGGGGATTCGCGGCGTATAAAACCGGGACAACTCTAAGCAAAATTTCAACTAAAGACGGCTTCCTGGAATCCCTTTGGAAAACAATTCCTGGCGTCGGATCAGACGAACTTCAAGGGCAGGAAGAAGGGCAAATCAATATCCTTCTTTTGGGAATGCGAGGAAACAACATGGCCGGAGGAGGGCTTTTAGCCGACACGATAATGGTGGCGGCCATCAAGCCCCAGGAAAATAAAGTGGCTCTGATTTCTATTCCCCGCGATCTTTATGTTCAGGATCCGGGAACATCGAATCACAGCAAAATCAACGCCGTCCACGCCTTATACGAAGAAAAGGGAGAAGGAAAAGGAATGGAAACAATGAAACAGGTTGTCACCGAAGTCACCGGACTTCCGATCCACTATGTCGTCAGGCTTGATTTCAAGGGCTTCACGGAGCTGGTCGACACGGTTGGCGGAGTGGATGTTTATCTCGATAAGCCTTTTTCCGAACCTTCCCAATTCGAAGGAGAAGACGCCCTGAATTTTTCTCTTCCCGCCGGAAAAAACCATCTCAACGGCCAGAAAGCGCTCTTTTTCGTCCGGGCAAGATACGCTTCTTCCGACTTCGAAAGAGCCAGGCGCCAGCAACAAGTTTTGATCGCCCTGAAGGATAAGCTGTTGAGTTTAGGGACCCTCGGAGATTTCGGCAAAGCTAATAATATTATGAATATATTGGGTAATGACGTCAGGGCTGATATGGATATTTCCGAAATGAAAAAAGCTTTCGACCTGTCAGGCCAAATGCGCGATCCCCAGATAAAGCAGAAAGTCTTTGACACCTCTCCGGAAGGATTATTATACTCTTCAAAAGCCGACACCCCGGAAGGAAAAACTTATATTCTGCTGCCGGCTGGCGGAAATTACGATAAAATTTATGAAGCCTGCCGGAATATATTTCAGTGACCAAAAAAAGCCAAAGAGAACCCCGAAGCATGACGTTTCGCGCCAGTTGCGGGGAAAATAATAAGTGATTCGTGATGAGTAAAGATTTATCCATAATCGTCACCAGCTACAAAAACCCGTCGGTTCTTAGGCTATGCCTGGAATCGCTCAAAAAGAACATTTTCAACCTTGATTACGAAATTCTGGTGCTGGACAGCGCTTCTGAAGAAGATACTGAAATGATGCTGCGCGAAGAGTTTCCCGAAATTCGGTTTTTCCCATTCCGGGAAAATTCAGGCTTCTCAAAACTGGTTAATCGGGGAATAAACGAGGCCGAGGGAAAATATTATTTAGTCCTTAACGCCGATATTATTGTTGAAAAAAAATCCGTAAATTTGCTCATTGAATATTTGAAAAAAAATCCGAACGTGGGACTGGTCGGACCCAAACTGCTCAATTTTGACGGCCATCTCCAATTTTCCTGTTTCCGTTTCTACACTCCGCTGATCATCCTCTATCGAAGGACTTTCCTGGGAAAATTTGGATTTTCGAAGAAAAAAATTGACCATTTTCTGTTTAAAGACAAGGATCACGAAAAGCCTATCGAAGCTGATTGGATTATGGGATCCGCCATGATGGCCTCAAAAGAAGCAGTGGAAAAAATAGGCCTCTTGGATGAAAATTTTTTTATGTATTTTGAAGACGTTGAATGGTGCCGGCGCTTCTGGGAAAACGGATTCAAGGTTGTTTATTACCCTTATTCCAGAATGTTTCACTACCACGGCAAAGGAAGCGTCAGTCAAAACGCTTTCCAGGCGGTATTTTTCAATAAACTGACCCGAGAACACATAAAAAGCGCGATGAAATATTTCTGGAAATACTTTCGAGCGCCAAATCCGCGTAAAAAGAATTTATAATCATACTTATTTATGGAACAGCCTACCGATCCGCAAAATATTAAATCCTTGAAGTTTCGCCAGCATTTCAAAGTGTTTGTTGTTGTTATTTTGGTTTGTGTCAGTTTTTTTAGCGGCGTTTTTTATGCTAAATACAAATCTACAAAAACAGCCAGAACACCTGCTTTGGACAATCTTATTCTCAAAAGTCATGACAAGTCGCAACCCGAAAATGTGGATTTCAGCCTTTTCTGGGAAGCCTGGAACCTTCTAAATGAGAAATACGTTGATAAAAGCAAACTCGACCAGACTAAAATGATTTATGGCGCGATTTCGGGAATGATAAAGGCGCTCGGCGATCCCTTCTCAAGCTTTATGGATCCTGCAGAAAGCCAGCAATTTTCGGATGATTTGCAGGGAACTTTTGACGGGATAGGCGTCGAGATCGGAATGAAAAACGATGTTTTGACCGTCATCGCTCCGCTTGAGGGAACGCCGGCTGATAAGGCAGGTTTGCGGGCCGGCGACAAAATTATTAAGATTGGCGACACGATTACCTCCGATATGTCAATTGACGAGGCGGTAGGCAAAATACGCGGTCCCAAAGACACGGAAATTTCTTTGACCATACTGCGAGAAAAGGATAACAACCCCAAAGAAATCAAGATTATGCGAGGCACAATAAATGTCAAGAGCGTAAGGGTGGAATTCAAAGACCAAGGCATCGCCATTATTAAAATATCTAAATTCGGAGACGATACAACTTCGGAAATGAACAAAGCCGCCAATCAGATACTCGGGAATAAAAGCCGGGGAATCATTCTGGATTTGAGAAATAATCCCGGCGGTTATCTCGAATCGGCCGTTGATGTCTCTTCAAAATTTATCCCGGAAGGAAACGTGGTTGTTTCTGAAGAGGATCGCAACAGCGAAAAAATTGATTATAAAGCTCGAGGCGGAGATATTTTGGAGGGAATTCCGGTTGTAGTCCTGGTAAACAGCGGGAGCGCCAGCGCGTCGGAAATTACCGCCGGAGCGCTGCATGATAACCTTGGTTCGCTGCTGATTGGCAAAAAAACCTTTGGTAAAGGCTCCGTCCAGCAACTTGAAAAACTTTCCGGAGGCTCGAACCTGCGCGTGACTGTGGCCCGCTGGCTAACTCCGAACGGAGAGTATATAATGGAGAAAGGAATCAGCCCGGAAATCGAAGTGGATTTCACTGAAGATGATTATAACAACAACCGCGACCCGCAATTGGATAAGGCCATTGAGACGCTGAAGAGTGAAATTGAAAAAAAATAGAACACTGGCAATCAATCTTTCTTTACGTAAAATAATTTACCAGATATAATAATCTAAGCTATAATAATCAGAAAGATACAAGCCATGAAAGTAGTATTATTGCAAAACGTTGAAAATATAGGAAAGGAGGGAGAGATAAAGGAGGTAGCTAACGGTTATGCCCGCAATTTTTTGCTGCCTAAAAAATTAGCCGAACTCGCGACCGAAGAGTCGATAAAAAAGGCGGAGGCTAAAAAAATAAAGGGTGCCGAAAAAGCCAAGACGGAGCTGGAAGAAGCGCAAAAATTAGCCGAACAGCTGGAAGGGAGAGAGCTTTTTATCAAGGTCAAAGAAAAAGACGGAAAGCTCTTTGGCTCCGTAAATGAAAAGACAATTGCCAAGACTTTTGGAGAAGAGGGGCTGAATATCGATCCTTCGAATATCAAACTTGCCGAGCCGATCAAAGAAGTGGGGGAATACGACGCGGCAATAAACCTGGATCACGGACTTGAGGCAAGTATCCGAATAATTCTGGTCAGCGAAGAAATCTAATTATATTCAGCGATCTTAATAATTTTCGACGGGGGGTTCTTTCGAGCCCTTTTTTCACTGGTATTCAAATTAAGAAAATAATTAAACACTAAATTTTTAACGGGATGAAACCAAAATACATTTTCGTTGTGGGGGGAGTAATGAGCGGAGTAGGAAAGGGAATCGCAACGGCTTCGATGGGTAATATTTTGCAATCAAAGGGTTTTCGGGTGACGGTTATGAAAATAGATCCGTATCTCAATGTCGATGCCGGAACAATGAACCCCACGGAACACGGCGAAGTTTTTGTCTTAGACAGCGGGATGGAAACTGATCAGGATATGGGAAATTATGAGCGATTTATGAATCTTACGTTGCCGAAAGAAAATTATATGACGAACGGTATGGTTTATAAGACTATCATCGAACGCGAACGGGCGATGGGATATGGAGGCCGTTGCGTAGATGTCGTCCCTGATGTGCCGAAGGAGATAATCCGACGTATTCGCAAAGCGCAAAAAAACGCCAAAGCGGATATTACTCTTATTGAAATTGGCGGAACACTTGGAGAATATCAGGGCCTCCTGTTTCTGGAGGCTGGCAGAATGATGCGGCTCGAAAATCGAGGCGATGTTCTTTTCGTCCTCGTCAGTTATTTGCCAATTCCTTCGAAAATCGGCGAGATGAAGACGAAGCCGACGCAATATGCCGTAAGATCGCTCAACGCTGCCGGCATTCAGCCGGACATTATCATAGCGCGATCAGAGCGGCCGCTCGATAAAAAACGCAAGGAAAAATTGGCTGATCATTGCAATTTGCGCGAAGTTGACGTTGTCAGCGCGCCCGATGTCGAGTCCGTCTATGAAGTGCCGGTTAACTTTGAAAATGATAATTTTAGCGGGAATATTTTAAAGAAACTCGAATTAAAACCAAAAAAGAAAGATCTGGTAAAATGGCGCGCCATGGTAAAAAATATCAAATCATCCAATAAACCTCTTAAAATCGGAATCGTGGGCAAATATTTCGGCACCGGAGACTTTGTCCTTTCGGACGCCTATATTTCCGTCATTGAAGCAGTGAAGCACGCTTGCTTTGCAAATCACCGAAATCCAGACATTCACTGGCTCAATAGCGAGGAATACGAAAAAAATCCCAAAAAAGTTCAGGAGCTCAAAAAATTCGCGGGCATCATCGTTCCCGGCGGTTTCGGAGAGAGAGGGATTGAGGGGAAAATAAAAGCGATTGAATTCTGCCGGAAAAATAAAGTTCCATATTTCGGACTTTGCTATGGAATGCAGCTCGCGGTTATTGAATTTGCGAGGCATGTTTTGAGCCTCAAGGACGCCCACACGACCGAAATCAACCGCGATACAAAAAATCCGGTCATTGATATCATGCCGGAGCAAAAGAAAAATCTGGCCGACAAAAATTACGGAGCCACTATGCGGCTCGGCGCCTATCCGGCCATTCTCAAAAAAGGAACTACCGCTTACCAAGCTTATAAAAACCAGGTCATTTCCGAACGCCACCGCCACCGCTGGGAAGTCAATCCGGAATACATTGAAAGATTGGAATCCAAAGGATTGATCTTTAGTGGAAAATCTCCGGACGAGCGTCTCATGGAGATTGCCGAACTGCCCAAAAAATCGCATCCTTTCTTTCTGGGAACCCAATTTCATCCTGAATTCAAATCTTCGCCCCTGAAACCGCATCCATTGTTTCGGGAGTTTGTGAAAGCAGCGATCAATAAAAAATAGAAGCCTTCAGACGCTCCTATCTTTATTACGAGTTGACAGAATAATC
Source organism: Candidatus Moraniibacteriota bacterium (assembly GCA_030679895.1). Classification (GTDB taxonomy): domain Bacteria; phylum Patescibacteriota; class Minisyncoccia; order Moranbacterales; family UBA11712; genus Fen-1326. The sequence continues at coordinate 11,641 of JAUXSN010000006.1, forward strand.
TACTCCACGCTAACAAATTTAGCGCGGGCTAATTTTCCTGTAAATTTGCGAATTTTTTTAGCGGAAAACTTTACTGCGCCGCTGGCCAAAGCAAAAAGAGTGTCATCGCTGCCGCGCGCGACATTTTTTCCCGGTCGAAATTTTGTTCCGCGTTGGCGAATGATGATGTTTCCGGCTTCCACTTTTTGCCCGCCGAATTTTTTTACGCCGAGCCGCTTAGATTGGGAATCCCGGCCAAGTTGGGTGGATCCGCCTGCTTTACGATGTGCCATAAAAAAAGCTAAAAACTTAAAACTAAAAGCTAAAAACTTTGGTAATTAACAATAAGAATAATAGTTTATTTATGCATTTATGTCAACATTTGGTTTGGATAATAGTCAAAATATAGAAAAAAACCAGTCTCGTTTTCATAAAACAAGGAATATTTGGCTTAAGTATGAAGAAAAAATCATTTTGGCCATCGGTATCATATTGATCGCCGGCATTTCTTTTGAAGCTGGATTTCTGCAAGGCGAAAAGAATAAAAAAGAGCCGGTTGTTATCAATAAAACCGCCGATTCAACTGAATGCGCAGCGAATGAAACGGCCAATACTGCCAGCGCCAATCAACCAACCGAGCAGTCACCGGCGCAAAATACTACTGTTACCGAAACAAAAAATTGCCCGTATGTCGCCAGCAAGAACTCCAATAAATATCATCTTGCCTCCTGCCAATTCGCCACAAAGATAAAACCGGAAAATAAAGTTTGTTTTTCTTCCGCCGAAGAAGCCCAAAAAAGAGGATTTCAGGGAGCAAAATGCTGTATAAAGTAATTTCTCGCAGCTTCCAATACACTGGTATATTGGAAGCTGGTTAAGGCTGCTTTTTCGCAAGCAGATGTGAATCTTTCTGAAGATGTTTTCTTTTTATAAGAAGATAGAGGAGCGAAAAGTAAACAAGCAGGGCAATTGCTCCGGCAAAAACAGCGTATCCGACCAAGAGAGGAACAGCGGTTTCGCGAAGAATATTCCAACTGAACAAATATTTCCAGCCAAGTGTTGCTGTTTCATGAAAATCATTCGAAAGTAATTTTGGATCAACTCGAAATATCAGTCCGCCGACAGCTGCCGCAATGGGAAGTACAAACACAAGCGTCCACATGTTCACCGCAAGCACTCCAGCCAACGCCGCGAGGCGATTGAGCCGGAAAATATACGCGAAAAGAAGCGTGGCAAGAACGCCCTCACCAGGCATGATCCCCAAAAAAATTCCCAGAGCCGCGCCGCCGGCCACTTTGTGGGGAGTATCGTCGATCAAAAAAAATTGTTTTATATATTCTCTTATCCTTTTTTTCATCCTTTTTTCACAATATAACTTTTCGACTCTTTATCTATTGTTTTGGCTTTGTCAATCTCCCTTCGGGCTTCGATCGGCAGAACTCCTGATACTTTCCGGAGGGTAATTCCGTCAACTTTGAGTATTTCTTCCCATTTGCCCAGCGGCTCCAAAATTTCCCGTAGTTTTTCCGCGTCGTACCGATAAGTTTTTCTAAGAGTCCTCAAAATACTCCCGGCATCCGCGAAAACCTGCTCGACATTTTTTTGATCCATATATTTTCCAATGATTTCCTGGAGCTCTCCCAAGCGGTCGGACTTGGACTTCACTTCGCTTCTCGTTGAAACAAATTCTTCAATTATCTTTTCTATATCTATTTCTTCGCTGTCTTTTTCTCGGAATTTATGCTTCCACATCGGACAGATCTTTTGATAACCGCACCAGTCGCAAAGTCCGGAAATTTTTGGCTCGAACTTTGACTGTTTGATTTGACCAATAAGATCGACGATCAATTCCTCGCTTTTTTTGACCTGCTCAAGCGATCTTTCCGAAGACAATTTCACGCCGTGCTTGAGATAATAGAGGCTCACTTTTATTTTATCCAGATGCTCCGCCTCTTTGGGATAGCGCCGAAGAAAGCTGGAAAGGTATATCGAAAGCTGCAGGTCGCTGTCCACTTTTTCTTGAGAAGGAAGCTTCTTGGCGGTTTTATAGTCAATGATCTCATACCCGTCTTCGGTTTTGTCGATACGGTCAATGATACCGGATACAATATGATTTTCCTCTCCCTCTTCGACCTCGATCTGAAAATAGGACTCGAGATCCACGATATTTATCTTTGAAATGTCGTTTTTTTTGTAATAATCCTGGATCATTGACACTCCTTGCGAAAAAGCCGACCGCTCTTCGATCTCGTCGGTGAAAACCTCCGCGTTCCAATTTTTGGAAAAAAAATCGAGAGCCTGCTCCAGAGTAGGGGAGATGATGCCCGGCGTATGGATCAATTTCATCGTGCCGTGGATCAGCGTGCCAAAAACCTGCTCCTTGCTCTTGGGAGTTTTGATCCGGTCAATCTGGGAAAATTTATATTTCAGCGGACAAGTGAGAAACGTGTCGAGAGCCGAATAGGATGTTTTCATGGTGCTAATAAGGTTTGACCTTGAGGAATTTCCCGACGAATCGTCGGGAAAGGAAAAGATTGAACCTTGATATTTAATTACGCCAGCCATTTTATCTTACTTTTCTTTGGTATTTTTCGCAAGCCGACACAAGTCCGAATTATTTGAAAAATAAGAGGATTTTTGGTAGGATGAAGATAGAAAAAATATTATGTCAAAAATAAAAGCTAAGAAAAAAATAGCCCACCCCAACATAACCCGTCCCAACATTGAATGTTGGGGTAAAAAAACATGCAAGTCTCAAAAGCACAATTTAAAAAATGGGTGACTGAAGCTATCGATAACGTACCGGAAAAATTTCAAAAGAGAATCAATAATCTGGTTTTTTTTGTCGAAGATTATCCAAACAATGAGCATCTAAGAAAAGCCAAAACGCAAAGAAAAAAAGATGTTCTGCTTCTTGGGCTTTATGAAGGCTATCATCAGTCGAAACGCCTCGACACCGGACTTGTTTTTCCGGACCGGATCACCATATTCAAAAAACCCATAGAAAGCCTCTGCGAGACAAATGAGAAATTAAAGAATCAAATATCGAAAACTGTCCGGCACGAAATCGCCCATCATTTCGGCTCTGATGAAAAAGGGGCGCAAAAAGCCGGCAGGGGATAACATAATATTTCATTATTAATTATTGATTAAATACTGGAGAAATTTAGACCGAAATTTCTTGCAATAAATTTTCGGGAGATATAGTATTAGATTGTATGAAAAAGAAAAGAATTTATCTCGATTACGCCGCGACTACGCCTGTTGATCCGCAGGTTTTTTCGGATATGCGTCCTTATTTCACGGAAAAATTCGGAAATCCGATGTCTATCCATTCTTTTGGCAGGGAAGCGAGCGATGCCCTGGAAAAAGCCCGCCAGTCGGCTGCTCTTTTTTTTGGCTGTGATCCTGGTGAAATTGTTTTCACTTCGGGAGCGACAGAAAGCAATAATTTGGCCATTAAAGGCACGATTATTGCCCAAGCAAACCATAAAAGCGATTGTAAGCCGCATATTATTACCACGCAATTCGAACATTCCTGCATTCTCAATTCTTGTAAAAAAATGGAGGAGCAGGGGATGGCTGAAGTAACTTATCTTCCGGTTGGAAAGGAAGGGATAGTCAAAATTAAGGATATTGAAGATGCGATAAAGCCCAATACAATATTAGTGAGCGTGATGTACGTAAACAACGAAATCGGCACTGTCCAGCCCGTCAAAGAGATCGGAAAATTGATTGAAAAAACCAACAAGAACCGCGAGCAGAAGATCCTTTTTCACACGGACGCGACCCAAGCTATCAATTATTTTGATTGCAAAGTTGATAATCTGGGCGTGGATCTTCTTTCAATGTCGGCCCATAAAATATACGGACCAAAGGGAGCGGGTTGCCTCTTTATCCGGAAAAATACTCCCATCAAAAGAATTCAGGATGGCGGGGGACAGGAATTTGGTCTGCGAAGCAGTACGCATAATGTTCCGGGTATCGTCGGCCTTGGGCTGGCTCTTAATATTGCCGAGAAGGAAAGACAAAAAGCTTCCAAGATAGTGGAAAAATTGAGAGACCACTTGATATCGCGAATAATGAAAGAAATAAAAGGAGTCAAGCTAAACGGATCGAGACTGAAGCGCTCACCGAACAACGCCAATTTTATTTTTCAGAATGTTGAGGGAGAAGGATTGCTTTTGGGATTGGATATTGAAGGAGTGGCCGTTTCCACCGGCAGCGCCTGCTCGTCCGGCGATTTGCGTCCGTCCCATGTTCTTATGGCCATTGGTATTCCCGAAGAAGAAAGCCACGGAAGCCTCCGCATCACACTTGGAAAATACACTACCAAATACGAAATTGATTATGCGATCAACGCCCTGAAAGAAGTTGTCGCGAGACTTAGAAAAATCGCGGGGAAATAATTTTAAAGTTATCGCTTATATGCAATATTCAAAATCAGTCATGAAGCATTTCATGCGTCCCAAAAACCAGGGAAAGATAAAAAATCCCGATGGTATCGGAACAGTTGGCAACCCAACTTGCGGCGATATTATGACGGTTTATATTAAAGTTAAAAATACTAAAGGCCAAAATATCATCTCAGACGTCAAATTCGAAACTCTAGGCTGCGCCGCGGCGATTGCCACTTCATCCATGGTCACTCAAATGGCCAAAGGCAAGAATTTGGACGAAGCCGCGAGAATCACTCGAAACGACGTCGCCGAAGGGCTTGAGGGCCTTCCACCGGCCAAAATGCACTGTTCAAACCTGGCTACGGACGCTTTGGGGAGAGCTATCGAGGATTATAGATCCAAAGCCGAAAAGAAGTCTCCGGAGCCGGCAAAAAGAAAAAAGAAAAAATAATTTCTTTATATACAGTATACGTTCCTATAAAAAAACCTCCGCTGCCTTAGTAGGGCGGGGGTTTTCTTTTTTTAAAAAGATTTTTTTATTTTTTGGATATATCTATTTTACCCAATAAAAACGGCGGGGAAGGAGAGGCTGGGGTTGATATAGGCTGTCGCACAATGTCAGTTGGACGACACTGTATAGCGTTTACCAGGCTAACACCTCAGATTAAAAATTTACCAGATATTTCTTAATGATAAATTATCATTTGGTCAATCGTCGTTCCTCCGCCATAAAGCGCGCTGACATACGCCCGGGTCGAGCTCAAGAATATATTGCCTCCCCAATAAGGGTCATGCACCACGTATTCTCCGTTTTTATCTTTACTATGAATGACAACATAGTGACCCGCTCCCCTGTTTGTGGCTCTTATGAAAACTATCACCGGATTTTTATTTTTAAGCTCTTGGTCAACAACAGTCCAATCAATATTTCCGTGAACATGGGATGACGCTAATTTGATTCCTTTCCATTGCTTCGGCCAAACAATAAGATCATGATAAAAAATCGGCTGCTGGGCCAAAGTGCCCGGGTCGATATCGGAGCCGTGATAGCGCAAAACCATCGCTACCGCCGTCACCGCGCAGCCATAATTTTTCATCGCCGTATTTGAAAATCCGATGTGCTGATCGCCCCAGCGCGGATCGCGCTGGGAGAAGTACCAGCTCGTCGAAGCCAAACCAGATTTCGGTTTTTTGATTGTGGCTTCAACCGCCGCCAAAGCAGAACTTTTCTCCGCGCTAAGAGCGGAAATATCGCCCAGGAGCTCCTGTTTTTGCTGTTCCACTTGAGACAGCATATCCTGATATTTTTTTTCTTCTCCGTTGGTCTGGAGCAATAGCTCGCCCTTCGATTGCTGCTCCCCATCCAGATAGCGCCGTTTATCGAGAATTTTTCCCTGCTTTTCCTTTTGATCGTTGTTTTTTATCTCGAGCTTTTTTTCAGCGTTCTCCAGATCTTCTTTAGCTGAAATAACGGAAGTGAGAACATCATCAACTTTCATGCCTGCTTGAGAGATGTAGTCCGTCTGGCTAAGAAAATCGGATAGAGTTGTCCCTCGAAGCATAAAATCCGTCAAAGAATCCTGGCTGTTTTCATAATATGTCTGCACCAACCCCGACAATATTTTCCTTTTTTGATCAATATCTTTTTCTTTATATTCAATTTTCGCGGATAAGTCGTCAATCTCCGTCGATGTCTGGTTAATGTCTTTCTGAAGATTGCCAATATCGCCTTCTAATGATGATATTTCACCTTCCATAAGCTTAATTTGATTTTCAAGGGTTTGGGCCTTATCCTGTTTCATCCCGATCATCTGGCGATAGCTTTCGGCTTTTTTTTGCAAATCGTCAATTTGCTGCTGCTTATTCTGAATTTGCTGCTGATCATTTGCGCTGGTATTAGAACTATTATTTGTATTACTAGTATTTCCAACGCTCTGAGCATTGGAAAATTTTAGCCACAAACTAAAAAATAAAAACGAAAAGATAAAAGCGACAAGTAAAAATTTAAAGCTGCTCGCATCTATGCTGCAATTGCGGTTTTTAAATTTTAATTGTCGTTTTTCCATTTTAGATTTTAGTTTTTACTTTTCCATTGCTCCACCAATTCGCTTTATACTTTCTTCTTTTCCTATCACCCATGCCACTTCCCACGGCGACGGGCTTTTTTCTTTCCCCGTGAGCGCCACGCGAAGCGGCCAAAGCAACTCTCCCCTATTTTTGGGATCGGCGGCCTCTAATAATTTTTCTTTAATATTATTAATTTCCCACTTATCCTCTTCAACTCCGTTTAATATTTCTTTTGATTTTCCCAATGATTTTTTTATTCCCGCATCATCCATATTTTTCCAGACAAGTATTTTTCTGTTATATTCAGGCAAGCTAAAATAAAATTCGATATTTTCTAAAATATCGGATAATTTTTTCATCCGTTCCCTTTCGACAGTTAATACTTTCTTGAGATAACCGTCCGTCAGCGCTTTTTCGTATTTCACGAGATATGGACGGCATAAGCCGGCAAGCTCTTCAACACTTTTTTTGCGGATATACATTCCATTCATCCAATCCAATTTTTCCGTGTCAAAGATCGCCCCCGCCCTGTTCAGCTTCGCTATATCAAATTCATCAATCAACTCTTCCAGGCTAAACATCTCTTTTTCCGTTTTTGGATTCCAGCCGAGAAGCGCGATGAAATTGATCACCGCTTCGGGCAGATAGCCTTTTTTCATAAAATCCTCGACGCTCACGTCTCCGTCACGCTTGGAGAGCTTCTTTTTTGTTTCCTTATTCAATATTACGCACAAATGACCGTACTCCGGCGCCTCCCACCCGAATGCCCGGAACATCAGAATATGTTTAGGAGTGCTCGGCAACCATTCTTCCCCGCGCAATACCAAACTCGTCTTCATCAAATGATCATCCACAACGTGCGCCAGATGATAGGTCGGGTATCCGTCCGATTTTAAAATTACGAAATCATCCAGATTTTTGTTCACGAATTTCACATTCCCTCGCACCGCGTCATCAAACTCCGTCTCCCCTGTCTCAGGAACATCAAAACGAATGACATATTTTTCTCCGTTAGCGATTCTTTTCTTCGCGTCTTCCGGCGCTAACGTTTTTAAGCATAATTTATCATAAGCCGGAGCGAGCTTGGCTTTTTCCTGAACGGCGCGCAAGCTGTCAAGCCGTTCGGGCGTGCAAAAGCAATAATAAGCCTTCTCCTTTTCCACAAGAACACGCGCGTATTTTTGATAAATTTCAAGCCTTTTCGACTGGATGTATGGCCCGTATTCTCCTTTTTCAACGATTTCGCCTTTTTCATCGGCAAAAACTCCCTCGTCGTGAAAAATATTCGCCCACTTGAGAGATTCGATCAACTTGGAAATGGCATCCGGAACGGTTCTTTTCTGGTCCGTATCCTCGATCCGCAAAAAATAATCGCCTTTGTTTTTTTTAGCATAGAGAAAATTATAAAGCGCCGTTCGAAGACCTCCGATATGCAAATATCCGGTCGGACTGGGAGCGAAACGCACTCTCACTTTTTCGTTTGTTTTTTTCATAGCAGGTAAATTCTTATTTGAATAAGAGTAAAAATCACCAAAGCCGGAAGAAAAAGGCATCTTAAAACAAAATAAGCGGTGATATTGTTGAAAATTCTCCAGCGGGAGAGAAAACCAAAACGGGCGATGCTGCTCAAAGTAAAAAAGGCTGTCCCGAAAAGAAATAGGAATAGGATGAAAAGCATCAAGGCCAAAAAGTCGGAAAGGAAAAATTGAGCGGTAATGAGTTGGCCAAAAACAAATCCTCTTATCGGAATATAAAGAAGACTGACAAAAAACAGGTACGAAAGAAGAAAAGCGCCCGCGATCCGCTCGATCTTGGAAAGCGCGTCCTCCTCATACTGCTGATTAGAAATAAGAAGAGCCAAAAAGAAAACTGCGAGAATCACGAAAGCCGAAGTCTTGATAATCGGATCCCATCCGACGTTGAAAAGCGCTGCCAAAGTGGCTAGCCCGAAAATTAAAGATAGAGCTGACATAAAAATGCGATTTTGGGACATTGATTATTTCCTCGTCAAAGATAAAAAAGGGAAAGCTATTACCGCGTTATATATTCTTTTTATTCTTTTCGGTTCCTGGAGAAGCCGCCATAACCATTCCAAGCCCATATTCCGAAATATTTTAGGAGCTCTTTTGAATTTCCCGGTCAAAAAATCAAATGCGCCCCCCACTCCCGCTAAAATCCTGGCTTCAGGAAATTTATGCCTATATTCGTTTATAAATTTTTCCTGCTCCGGCGCTCCGAAATTAACCAGGATTATTTGGGCTTCTCTCGCTTCCTCGCAGTCAAAGAAATGGGGATCGGTAAAATATTTTGCCTTGGCTTTGAAGCTAAATTTCTTCATTATCCCCCGCTCTATCTCGGGCGGGGCGCTCAAACTATTTTTTGAAACAACAACCAATACTTTTAGGTCATTTCTTTTGGCTCTTTCCAGCAAGAAGTCCGTTAGCTCCACACCGGTAAACCTGTCTTTTATTTTCTTTCCTTTGAGAAACGAGATGAATTTCATCCCAAATCCGTCAACCAGATTGAGATCAGCGCTATTCAAGATATTCCGGTAATTTTCATCCCGGTAAGCCTTGAGGATTATTTCCGGATTGAGAGTCACTATAAATTTTCTCCCGCTTTTTTTTTGAAGGGCAGCGCAAATTTCATCTTCAATTTCATCTCTTGGCATATTGTCCACCCTCACTCCTAATATTTTCAACGCTTTATCCGGCATTTTGATTATATGTGCCTATTATAGCGAAAAAAACGCCCCATGTCTATTTTTTCCTAGGGTATTCTAAATCGTATTTTTGCTTGCGCTAAGGAATTTATTCCACTTCTACCGCGTATATTATCGCCGAATCAGACTTTTTTTCCGATTTTATCTCGCTGCCGTCAGCGGCATAAACGCCAAAAATGATTTCGTTTTGGCCCGGTTTGATGTTTTTTATGTCCGATGATACAGCCTGCTTCTTATCAAGCGAAGTGTGATATTTGTTATAGATTTCCTCTCCGTTAAGAAAGACCTTGAGGCGCATCGGCTTGGCTATTTTTAAGTTGAAATTCAGCTTGCTATTTTGCGTTTCCGGCGACATATTGACCAATTTTAATCCGGCTCCGTTTTCCGCCCAGCGTTGCAGGCCGTTTTTTGATTTGCTCTTGCCGACCCAGTGCTTGTTGGAATAATCCATAGCCAGAAACATATGTTCGGGCAAATCTTCGATATCTATTTTGCACGCATATAGAAAATTATCCTCGTATTCATCGGCGCATTCAATAACGCTCTTGATATAAGCCTTGGCCGGATAAAGCATATTTAAATCTCCTTTTGCCGGATCGCCCTTGAGTCCTTCTTTGTCCAAGATGACGTAGCGGATATTATAATAGTTCAGAATTTCGCTTGAGATGGAATAATACGAATTTTTCATTATGTCGCGGTCATTGCTGTTATCGCCTTCCGGCAAGTCATAGAGCAGCGTTCGGACGATCGGCGTCCCTCTCTGAAAAACATAACTGTCTTTATTTACGCGGGCAAAATCATAACCGTTTATCGTGTTTTTTCGATGGATGCTTTTCCACACCAAATCGCGGGAAGCAAAGTCATAATCTGTATTTCCGGGAATTTCAAGTACGCTGTATTTTTCCTTGTCCTGGCCGAGTTTTTCGTAAAAGGAAGAATGCTCAAGATTATCAATTTTTAGCGGTATGGCCGTGAATTCTATGATTATCAGGAGTCCGATAATAGAATATACTATTTTCGAACGCAAAATAGAGTCAAATAATTGGACTTTTTTCTCACCGGACTCTTCTCCCATGCTTTCTGCCTGGTTATTTTTTTTCTTTTTTTGAAAATTGTCCGCATAAGTATTTATAAAAGCTACTCCCCAGGCGGATAAAAGCGAAAAAGCCAGCATCGAATAGACAAAAAGCCGGCCTACTGTCCTGATATTGTTGAAAAAGGGCAAATAATTATAGACAAGGATATACGGCATTTTGACCGGCGGATCGAGCAATCCTTTATAGTTAAGGTACGGTCCGAGCGAGAGAATATAAAATCCAAGAGCGACAGCCGCCCAAAATACCAGACCCTTTGTATTTTTTCTGTCTTTAAAAGAAAATATGATGCCTAAAAACGACAAAATTAATACTAAAAAACCTGCGTATACCGAAAAGGTGCTGTCCAAACGGCGCTCGAATTGATTGCGAAGATGGGGAAAAGCATCGGGCCAGAAAGAATGGAAATTCGGCGGCACGAAGATGCTCAAGGCATCGTTCGAATATTTGACGGCTGATTTGAGGCCCGCGTTAAGATAATTATTTTCAGATCCCGCAATACTGAACAGCGAACGAAACATTATGAAAAATATAAGTGCGAACACCACCGAACTCCCGGCAATATAAAGCCATAATTTTCCCTTCAAAAATACTTTTGGCTGAGTGAAGAGCTTGTAAGCCAGAAAAAAAAGAATGAAAATTGCCGTGAAAGCAAGCATTTGATGCTCGGTAAACCCGATCAGGAAAAAGAAAAATCCCGCTAAAAGAAAATTTTTCAACTTGAGATTATCGAAAAACCTGAAAAGATAGAGCGCGAAAAAAGGCAGCCATTCCTGATGCATAGTGCCGACATTGGTGCTGATGGCATTGTGGATATGAAAGGGCGAAAAGGCGAAAATTATTCCCGCCAAAAGAGCCGCCGGCTTGTTCTTGACGAAATAATTTGCCAGAAGATAAGCGCCCAGTCCCGAAAGGATGAAAGACAGGAAAAAAAGAATGTTATATCCGGCCACTCGCCCGATCAGGAGCTGGAAATAAGCATAGACAGCGACAATATTGAACTCCGCTCTCTTGATTAATTCGAGAGTTCCATCAAATACGCCTTTTTCGGAAATCAGATTAGCCCGATCCCCCGCCACCCCGATAACCTGCATAGTATCCGGTCCGGAACTGGCAACGGATGAAAAAAAATGGCCGGCCACGGGCCAGGTGAGAACCGTTGTCAGCACAGTGAAAAATAGAATGACATACAATTTTTCGTATTTGGAATTGAACATGCTCTATCAGTAATTAATGATTAGTGAACAACGATCAATATTATTGTTCACTGTTCCTTGTTTGCTGTTTACTGTTATACTTTCCCTTCCAGTCATTTAACTTGATCTTAAACAAGTCAAGTGTCATATTGAGCGGATCCCGCAAGATTCTCACGTGGCTGTCAGGCGGATTTTGAAGAGAAATCGGAAGCTCCTTAATTTTGAGCCGGCGCTTGCGAGCGACAAAAATGACTTCCGCGTCAAAGGCAAAGCGCTTCACTGTGAGAGCTGGAAAAATTTTCATAGCCGCTTCGCGCCGGAAAACTTTGAATCCGCATTGGGTGTCCTTCACGCGCCAATCGTTGATAATCATCACTCGTAGCAGCCGAAATCCTTTTTCCATAATCTTCCTGTGCCATCGCACCGGTCTTTTAATCTTGAGCCCCGGCACAAAACGCGAAGCAATCGCTATGTCATAGCCGTTTTTTATCTCACTCATGAATTTTTCCAGCTCTTCAATTGGAATTCCCAGATCCGCGTCCAAAAACATCACAATGTCAAATTGGCTGGAGAGAATTCCATCCCGTACCACTTTCCCTTTCCCTTCGTTTTGAGCGTTATGGACAATTTTGAGAGGCACTTCTTTTTCAAGCCGGTGAAGCTCTTTGAGGGTATTGTCCCGGCTCCCGTCGTTTACGGCGATAATCTCAAATTCTTGAAATCTGGGAGCGAGATAATCAGCGATTCTTTTGATGTTTTGATAAATGGTTCTTTCCTCGTTGAAGCAAGGAATTACCACTGAAATTTGACTATTCATCTCAAAAAAAATATTCAATATATGTATATTAGCTTATCCGCAATTATATTCCTAGGGCAAAAAACTAAAAATGAACGTCTTTCCAAAAAATCCTGCTTGATTTCCCTTCTTTCTCTCCCTTTGAAAAAGGGCTCTCGCCTTCTTTTGGATTCAGCTTGTACACAGTGAGCGCTCCGAATTTGCTTTGCGACAAAATGTCGAATTTTTCCTTGTTTTTCAGGCTGAAATTTTTGCTGCGGGTCAATCCAAAGGCGTAGAAACAGCCATCCTTCCCGACATCAAAATTTTCAATGGAAACCGCATTCATATTTGCGAGCGAAAGCACATATTTCACGGGCGACTTGTATTCCGAGCTGGCGCTTGTATAGACGAGCGGCTTGTCGCAATCGCGCTTGATATACTCAGCCGCTTTTTCAAAATGCCACAAAACAATTCCGTCCCGCGCCTTGAGTATGATCGTTCTTTGAGGATAGACCCCTTTCTTTTGGGCGGATTTGATCTCTTTGAACCAGAGGTATGTTCCATACAGATTTCCAACAAGTATGATCGCCAAAACCGCGACCACCGGTATCTTCCAGATATTTCTGTTCTTCTCCCAGAAATATTTCGCGATGAATCCGATGAACAAAAATGGCAAAGCCAGAAGCGGCAAAAAGAAGCGCGGCCTGATTTGATAAGAAATGGGGATATAAATGAGAAAATACGCGAGAAACCAAAGGATCGCCAGAAGCAAGAACTTTTTCTTGAAGCTGTTTTTTTCCGCGCGATAAAATTTTGCCGCCAGCAGCAATCCCGGAATGATCATCCCGAACCAGGCGATGATCGCCGGCTTGAGGCTCGCTTTTTTACTGATCCAACTCGTGATGACCAAAAACCAATTTTGTCCCCAATAGCGGAAATCGCGCAAAATATTTTGCCAAAGGCTGTGATGAGAAGGCTTGCTTTTGATCGCCGCAAAAAATGCATCCGTGTTTTTTCCGTAAGTGATAATCTCATTCACCGCAACCGGCAGATACACAAGGATGATCATCCCCAAAAAAAGCAGAATTTTTTTCCAACCCAGATTTTTCTTGATCTCTTTTCGGCTGAAGAGAAAAAAAACGACTGTGATCACCGGCAATGTCGCGAATGACAGAAAATGAAGCTGGGTTGAAACGGCAAATGATAAACCGGCAATAATAATCCAGCGAAGCTTGTATTTTATGCTTTCGTCGAAAATATTAAGAAAGGCGTAAAAATAGAGCAAATTGAAAAATACCAGCGAATTCGGATTCCAGGCAAAGCGCGAATATTCAATCCCCAGAAAACAAAGGGCATACAGTCCGGCAAGAACCATCGACCAGTCGCGGGAAAAATATTTTTGCAGATATAAAAAAAATAGCGGGATTGATAGAATTGAAAACAGCAGATCGGGATACGCGAGCACCGCCGGATGCGCGCTTTGAAACAAAAAGGCGGCAATATATTGGAAATAATAGAAGGCCGGCCCCAAGTTGAGATGCGTTCCGCCGGCTTTGGGACCCAAGAGCGGCAACCAGCCCAGCCCGTTTTCAAGCGTTTGTTTGATCAAAAGCGCGTCTCTCGCTTGATCCATCTTGAGAAACAGCCAATCATGGAAATGCCAGGCACGCAAAAAAATTGCCAGCAGGACAACTGCCGCAAATATGAGCATTTTCCAATTTTTTTTGAAAAATTCGGTCACGGTTCGAATGATAGCCTATGATTTAATTTTTATTAAATTTTTTCAGCCATTTTTTTATGTCCGCGTTGCTGGCTTTCCTGTTTTTTTGGATAATTCTTCTTTTTTTCAGCAGTTTCGGAAAATTTTTGAGCACGTCCCGCCAAGCCCGGAGGATAATTTTAGCAACTTGGACTTTTCCTTCACCTCCGATATACTCCCTCTCCCGTTTTTTTCCGCTTATCGCATTATACACTAGTCTCATATATTCAAAAAACCGAAAAAACAATGTTTTTAAAAGCAAACGCAGGGGATAATTTTTGAGAACCGCGAAAAAATAATTCCGGTGGAGATAAAAGGCCTTGAAGCTTGAAAACTTTCCGGATGTTCCGCTATGCATATGGAATACTTTAGCGCTCGGGCAATAATATGATCTATATCCCAAAAGCTTCATTCGCCAGGCCAGATCGACGTCTTCGTAATAAGCAAAAAAATCCCTGTCAAAAAAATTCTCGACGGGTTGTTTTGTTTTTTCCAGCGCTTCCCTATCGTATAGCGCCGCTGTGGCATTGGCTCCGAAAATTTCTTTTTCTTCTTCGAATTGTCCTTTGTCTTTTTCCCCAAAACCGCGGTTATGCGCTGTGCCCTCTTTTGCGATTGTGATTCCGGCGCAGTCAATCTTTTCGGGATCATAAAAATTCAATATTTTCGGCTGGATCGATCCGGCATCGGGATGGCGCTTGGCGCAATTCACCATTTCCTGAAAATAATCTTCATCAACTTTTGTGTCGTTATTGAGAGCAACGAGCCATTTGATATTTTCATCTTTGAGGGCCAGCCGGAAACCGAGGTTGTATCCCGCCGCGAAACCGGTATTCTTTCCTATTTCTTTCAAAATCACATCCGGATAATTCGTCCTCACAAAATCGACAGAATCATCCTCCGATCCGTTATCAATAAAAATAATCCTGAAATTCTTATAGCTCTGGGCTCGCAGTGAATCCAGGCAGCCTTTCAGATATTTTTTTCCGTTCCAGTTGGCGATAATGACCGCGGTTTCAATCATAATAAATTTTTCCTTCACGCCTTACAATTTCGATCGCAAATAATTATAGTATTCGCTGTTGTGGCTGTTTTTCGTCGTGTATTCGCGCAAAGTTTTTTCCCGGGCTTCTTTCCTCAAGTGCCGGCGCAGATTCTCGTCCAATATCAGTTTTTCCAATTTTTCAAACCACTCATCTTCGTTTCCAGCCAAAAATCCGTCCACACCGTCCTCAATCGCTTCCCGATAGGTTTCATTGCTCACCGCCACGCTTGGAACACTGGAGATTCCAGCTTCGAAAAATTTTAGTTCAGACTTTGATTCGCAAAACGGATTGTCTTCGAGAGGAATTATGTTTATGTCCACGTTGGAAATATTTTCCAAATGTTTTTTCCATGGCGCGAAAGGCAGTCTTTCTATTTGATTTTCATATTTTTCAAATTTATCGCCGATATTGAGCGGTCCGGCCAGCACCAATTTTACTTTAGGATATTTTTCAAGAATTCGAACCAACGCATTTTCAACTGTCGCGAAATTTTTGTCATGCCCTTTCGTTCCGCTGAAATAGCCTATTCGCACCGACTTGGAGACTAAGTCCCCAATTGGGGACTTAGTCTCCAAAATTCTTTCGACAGTTTTCAAATCTTTGAGCGACAGCTTATTCGTCGAAACAAAAACTTTTTTGCCATAGCTTTCCAGAATTTTCGCGAGGTACGCCGTTGTCGTCACGCAAGTTTTCACGTACGGGTCTTTCAAAATTTCCTCACCCACTCCTTTTTCATATTGTTTTTGCTCAAGAATATTCATTTTTTCGTAATGACTCGTCGCTTGGATATATTTCGGATCGAAAACGAGGTCGTCTGTTTCAAAAATAATTTCTTTCCCCATTTTTTTCGCGCCCTCAACAAGTTTTGCCACCTTGGACGTATAGAGCGTCCGATGGAAAATGAAGATTTTGAATTTGTCCGCATAGCATGGCAGAAACGGGTTGTCTTGAATCGTCACGCTACATTTGAAGCCGTGAAGGCGCAGCTCTTCGGCCTGATTATGCGCCCGATATCGCGCACTGTCCCCGACCCCGACTGTCACGAATAAAATATCGCCCGGCCGCACCCGGCCGAACTGCGCGAAAAAAGATTTTGCCACCCTTTTCCCGCCCCGAATCAGCCCTTCTTGCTTCAAAGCGTTAAGCGCTTTTCCGGTTTTTATGAGAAGTGTTTTCATTTTTCTTTAATAATTGTCTGAAAATTGCCAATAATTTTTGCGTTTCTTCTTCTTCACTAAAGTTTTCCAGATCATAATCAATCTTCGAGAGTGGTTCGATATTCTCCAGAATACTTTTTAGATCGCCAAAATTATCCATATACAAGCCCTTTTCTTTCAGCCTCGCTCGATTAAATTCATTTTCAAAACAAATTATCGGCAGACCGGACGCCATCAGATTCATCAATTTTCCGCTTGATTCCGTACTGCCGCTTTTAGGATCAATCGCCGCATCGGCCAATGCCAAAAAATGCGGCAGAGAGAAATATTTCACTTTTCCGGCGAAACAGACAGAATCTTCGAGATTGTTTTCAGCAATATATTTTTTGTATTTATCCTCGTCTTCCCCGAACCCGCCGAGCAATAACTTCCAACTCTTTTTCAAGGTTTGACCTTGAGGAATTTCCCGGCGAACAGCCGGGAAAGGGAAAGGTCGAACCTTAGAAAAAGATTCCAATAACTCTCCCACTCCCTTATTATCGCTCAATCCGCCGATATAGACCAGCAACCGACTGTCCCCCGCCCATTCTTTTATTTTTTCGATTTTTTCCGCTTCGTCTTTAGATAATTTCGGCGAATTATGAAATAAATCCACATCAATTCCGTCTTTTATAATTTGGACATCGGATGTCCAAATTATAACATTTTCACTGCTAATCACTATTTTGTCAGCCCAATTGATGACTACGCGCGAAAACCAGACAAAAAATTTCTGCGCCAGACTGTTTTTCTTGTTATAACTTCGGAATTCTTCTTCAAGATCCCCTTGCAAATCAAAAACGATCGGAATTTTTGAAAAAGATAATTTTTTGGCCAGATACCCGATTGCCAATCCTTCATAAAGATGCGCGTGAATCGCGTCCGGATGAAAATTTATAATCTCCCGCCGGACCAAAAAAAGAAGTTTGAGATCTAGCCAGATTTTTCCCCACGAAAATCCGGGAGATGTTTTTTTGTAGCTTTTCGCACCTTTGATCCTTACGATATCCAAACCTTCAGTATTTTCGCCAATATGATACGTACAAAGGCGCACCTCTGCGCCCAGTTTTTGCAAGTATTTCGCTTCATTGTATATCCGCATATGCCCGCCCCGGTCGGAAAAAAAAGGCGTGGCCGCTATTGTGAGGATTTTCAATGCTTTTTTACCTAACATCCGATGTTAGGACGCTCCTAACATCGGATGTTAGGTTAATTTTCTATAATCTCTTTTATCTTATAATTCATCTTCCCTTGCGTTTTGTAGTAGTTTTTGACGGCGATATCAGCCAAGAGACCGAAAATGAAGAGCTGAATTCCCATAAGAACCATAAAAACGGCAATAAGCGGCCATATCTTGTTTGACATCGGAACAGCATAATATATCCGCGCGATGATCAAGGCCAAACCGACAAGCATTCCAAAAGAAAAAATAATGAGCCCCCCCGCGCCAAAAAGATGCAAAGGCCGGTTGGCGTATTTTTTCCAAAACCAGACACTGATCATATCAACAAAACCTTTCACCGCGCGTTTCCAGCTGTATTTTGTCACGCCGAATCTGCGCGGATGATGGCTGACCGGAATTTCCGCGATCCTGAATCCCTGCACTTTGAGAAGCGCCGGTATGAAACGGTGCATTTCACCGTATAAGTCCAGATCATCGAAGCATACACGCTTGAAAACCTTGAGACTGCATCCGCTGTCGTGAATCCCATCATCGATGAGAATCTTCCGCAAAACATTCGCGCCGCGGGAAAAAAACTTTTTCATGAGACTATCCCGGCGTTTCACCCGCCATCCGGATACGACATCAAAGCCTTCGTCCATTTTTTCAAGAAGCAGTCTGATATCCGCCGGATCATTCTGAAGATCACCGTCCATCGTGATGATGACTTCACCGCTTGAATTCTTGATCCCCGCGTCAAAAGCCGCTGTCTGGCCGAAATTCTTGCGGAAAGTAATCAGTTTCAGCGGATTCAGCTTTCGGCAAATCTCGTTTGTCTTATCAATACTCCCATCATCAATAAAAATAATTTCAAAAGATTTGCCAAGCGCCCTCAAAGCCTCGACAATTTTTTTGTGCAATTCCTCAACATTTCCTTCTTCATTTAAAAGCGGAACAATGACGGAAAGATATGATTTTGGACTGGATTTATTCATAGATTTATGGTACCGTAAAGTTGGGATTTTAGCAAAAAATATCTTTGAAAAAATTGAGGGGCGAAAGCGTCTGTGACGTCTCGCCCATGGTTGCTACTCCTTGCTCAGCCTCTCATCCGCAGCCTGACGAAGATGGATGGTTTCAAGAGTCGCGCCCATGATTAGTGCATCATGAGTCAACTCGATAGCTAGACACTTGCCATTGACCGGAAAATGGAAGCGCCTCTGTCTGGTCTTGTCTTTTATTTCGGGACTTGCAGCGGTCACAAGGTTGAGTTCGGTGTCCCTCTTAAAGAAGACGCAAGCCTCCACCTCGCTAGTACTATGGTGAAGATAGACATTCACCATAACAAGCGGATAAACATCCAGGTGCCCCCGCAACCCTTTTCCGGAAGAATCTTCATACCGCTCTACCATGAAACCTTTCCCAGAGAGAGCGTCGTAGATTTCCCCGAGAAATTTTTCCCGGTAGCTTGAGGGGGTGCCAGGAGGCCGATTTAATGGGTCGATACCATATTTCACCTTCATGCCGAATGTCCTCCCTTCTCCAAGCTTAATATTTTTATTTTTGAAGTTTTATTTTATAATATTAATCTTTGTTTGTCAACAAGGGAATGAGCGAATCGCTTTCTCACAATAATAATGCTAATAATGCCTTATACAAAGGTTTTTGGAGGCTTGTTATATTTCTTATCAGCTTCGGCTGGCTAGTTCTTGTTTTTTCGGCCATTGGGCTGTTTAACTTCACTTCCATAATCGTTTCCCTGATAGCTTCACTAATTTTTGCCGTGCTTATATATAATAGATTAGACATAAAAATTAAAGATAAAAAGGCATTTATTCTTGTTATTCTCATTTCTCTTCTCGCCAGTTTCGCCACCTGCTATTTCGCCACGCCGACCGTCTTTGGCGGACGCGACCAGGGAGCGATTGCCACCGCTGCGATTTATCTCGCGAAAAACCACCAGCTCAAATTTTCCACTCCCGTTTCGGAAAATCTTTTTCAGAAATATGGCCCCGGAAAGGCTTTGAATTATCCGGGCTTTGACTATACCAAGGATGGAAAACTCGTTTCCCGTTTTCCGGTCGCTTATACCTCATATCTCGCCGCGGCTTATAATCTTTTTGGACTCAAAGGAATCCAGTACGCGAATTTGCCTTTTTTACTTCTTTTCCTTGTCATTTTTTGGCTAATTTTGCGGGAGTTTTTTTCCGCTGGGGTTTCTTTTCCGGGCTTCTTGCTGGCCGCCTCTTTTTTCCCTTTTCTCTGGTTTGCGAAATATGCCCTAACGGAAACATATATGCTTTTTCTGGTCTGGACGGGAATTTTGTTGTTGATTTATTATTTAAAAGAAAAGAAAGATTTATTTTTATACTTGGCGCTTGCCAGTTTCGGCCTTTCAGCTCTTGCCAGGATCGAAGGAATAATTTTTCTACTTCTCGCAGTCGGCTATGTTCACTTTCTCGCGAACAAAAAAATAATTTTGAAGCCCAAATATCATAAATATCTCTTTATTTTCATCGTTTTTTTCATATTTCTTTATACTTTTCTCAATTTTCCGGCGCTTTTCGACAGCCTGAAGAATATTGCCAAGGAATTTATACCAGGCTCTGGAAAAGCATCCGGATCTTCTGCTAATACTTACTCGCGTCTTCTTACAATCTTCCTGAATTATAATATTCTGGTTTATGTTGCCGGCGGCCTTTTGGCCATAATCTATTTCATCTATAATTTCCGAAAAAATTTTCTCAAAAAAGAATTTATCCCTCTTATCATACTTTTTCCGGCTCTCGTTTATCTCTTTCTCCCCCTTATTTCCCTTGATGATCCCTGGATGTTGCGCCGCTACGTCTTCGCCGTTTTTCCCCTTTTGATTTTTTACAGCCTTTACGCGCTGGAGAAATTCTTTTATCACAAAACTTTTCTTTATCTCGCTCTCACCATTCTTGTTGTCGCGAACGGTTTCATCAGCGGCATTTTTATCAAAACATCGGAGAATAAAGACCTTTTGCCCCAGATCAAGGAAATTTCCCAGAATTTCGGACCCAATGACCTGATTTTGGTTGATCGCCTGGCGACCGGAAGCGGGTGGTCCCTCATGAGCGAACCGTTGAGTTCGATATATGGCAAACAGGCTGTTTATTTTTTTAACGCGGATGATTTGAAAGCAATCAATCAGCCGCGATACGATAATATTTATCTCATCACTCCTTTCACGGAGGAAAAAGAGTGGTATTCCGACACAAGCAAAACTATGAACAAAGTAGTCCTTGTGAATAATAATTACCTGGAATCCCAGCCGGGGATTTTCAAGGTAGCTGCTGATATTCAACAAATAACATATACTGTGATTTGGAAAATTAAATAAAAATATTATGAAAATACTTGTCACCGGAGGAGCCGGATTCACCCCTCACCACCCGATAATTAAACTCGCGCAACTATGAAAAAAATATCTCAAAAAATACTCGTGACGGGTGGTGCGGGGTTCATCGGCTCCCATCTCGTCGATGCCCTGATCAAAAAGAATCACAAAGTTTTTGTGATCGATAATTTGAGCACCGGTTTTCGAAAAAACATCAATCCGAAGGCGAAATTCCACAAAATCGACCTGACCAATCACAAAAAAATCGAAAATATTCTGAAAATCGAAAA
This sequence comes from Candidatus Moraniibacteriota bacterium, assembly GCA_030679895.1. Classification (GTDB taxonomy): domain Bacteria; phylum Patescibacteriota; class Minisyncoccia; order Moranbacterales; family UBA11712; genus Fen-1326. The sequence continues at coordinate 32,691 of JAUXSN010000006.1, forward strand.
ACCGGAAGTTATTTTCCACTTGGCCGCCCAAATCGACGTTCGAAAATCCGTCGCCGATCCGGTCTTCGACGCGAACAGCAATATTTTGGCCAGCATCAACCTGATCAAGCTGGCTCATCAGTATAAAGTCAAAAAAATTATCTTCTCCTCAACCGGCGGAGCCATTTACGGCGACACGAAAAATCGGCCAACCGGCGAAAAAGAATCCGAATGGCCTCTTTCTCCTTACGGAATAGCGAAACTGACCATAGACAAATTCCTGAACTATTACCGCGAAGTCCACGGATTGAATTTCATCTCTCTTCGCTACGGCAACGTTTACGGCCCGCGTCAAAATCCCCATGGAGAAGCGGGAGTGGTGGCAATATTTTTCAATAAAATGCTAAAAGGCGCGCAGCCGGTTATAAATGGCAACGGCAAACAAACCCGGGATTATGTTTATGCCGGCGATGTGGTGAACGCCAATCTTCTCGCTCTCAAACATTTCAAAAAAACGGGAATTTATAACGTCGGCGCCGGAAAAGAAACGGATGTCAATCAATTATTTCGGGAGATCAATCGGCATTTCGGCGATAAATTCAAAGAAGCCCACGGCCCGGCCAAAATCGGCGAACAAAAAACCAGCTGTTTGAGTTTTGCGAAAATAAAAAGAGAACTGGACTGGACACCGGAGACGAACTTTCAAGACGGAATCAAACAGACTTTTGAGTGGTTTAGGGAAAACAGTAAATAATTTAACCACGGAATGGGTAAATTTTCCAAAATTAGTATTGTTATTCCAGTTTTTGACGAGGAAAAAACTTTGGAAAAAATCATCGCCGCGGTGGAAAAAGCAGATGTTTTTGATCTCGAAAAGGAAATTGTTCTCGTGGACGACCGGAGCCGGGACAATTCCCGGGAAATTCTGAAACATTATGAGGAAAAGCACAAAGTTCTGTATCATGAAAAAAACCAGGGCAAAGGAGCGGCGCTCCGAACCGGCTTCAAAAGCGCGACCGGAGATATAATTCTGATTCAGGACGCCGATCTCGAATACGATCCGCAAGAATATTGTGAAATCTTGAAACCCATTTTGGACGGCAAAGCTGATGTTGTTTTCAGTTCCCGTTTTTTGGGCCATCGCCCTCATCGGGTGCTTTACTACTGGCATTTTCTGGGAAACAAATTTTTGACCGGCCTTTCGAATGCGCTGACGAACTTCAATCTCACGGATATGGAATCGGGCTACAAGGTTTTCACGAAAGAAGTTTTGGACCGGATCGCGCCTAAACTGAAATCAAAAAGATTCGGCATCGAACCGGAACTCGTCGCAAGAACGGCCAAGCTCGCCCGCCGGAACAAATGCCGGGTTTATGAAGTCGGCGTTTCCTATTCGGGGCGGACATATAAAGAAGGCAAAAAAATAACTTGGAAAGACGGCGCCGAAGCCATTTGGTGCATAATTTGGTATAATCTTTTCCGATAAAATCAACCTCCCGATCTTCGGTAATAACTCGTGTCAAATATTCTTTTTTTGAAGATTGAATTTATTTTCCGCTTAATGCGGATCGGAATGCATCGGCCAAGAGCCTTGAGTGGATGTTTTTTCCAAAGTTCGGCATTGGAGAGACCGGCTCCCTTAAGTTTCGCGCCAAGATTCCGAAACACTCCCCCGCTTCCTTTAGGATTCCAGGCTCTTTTTATTTTCGCGAGAGATGCCCTCGCGTAAATATCTTTGTGTTTCGTACGAATATACTTAATGATTTCGTAGTGCTTCAGTTCTGTTCCGCTGAGCATAGATTCCCCATGCCTTCGGTAATTGAATAAGGACTCCTTAACCACTTTCCCAAACCAGCCCAATTTTCCGAGCCTGATCCAAAATTCCCAGTCTTCATAGCCGTCCTTCATATTCTCGTCATAACCACCGGCCTCTTCCCAGGCTTTTTTTCTGACCAAAGCGCAAACAGTCGGATGATTGGCCCACAGTAAATCATAGAAATTATATTCCTGATTTTTCCAAATAGAATTTTCCGTACCGAAAAAATGCGTATAGGTATAAATAAAACCCAGCTTGGGATCACTTGAAATCATCTCATAGCACTTTTCAAGCATGGTCGGCTCGATAATGTCATCCGCATCCAGAGGTAAAAAAAATTCTCCCCGCGAGGCTTTGATGCCATTATTTCTGGCATTAGACAAGTGTCCGTTGAACTGATAAACAATCTTGATCTCGGGATGTTCTTTCCCGATTTTATCAAGAATATCCAAAGTATATTGGTCAGTAGACCCGTCATCAACTATTATGATCTCATAGTCCCTGAAAGTCTGCGCCAAAACACTCTCGACGGTCTCTTCGATATATTCTCCGTAATTATAGCAAGGGATAACGACGCTGATTTTGGGAATCATTTATTATTCCTTTTAAATAGCTGCTTGACGTTGGTTATGGCATCTTTCAGCTTGCGACTAAATCGGCTCCCCGCGAAATAAGAATTGATCATTTTTTCGAGTTTTTTTCTATTGGGGTTTTCTTTATCTTTTGCAATTTCAGCCGCTTCTTTGTCAGATAAGGATGCGTAAAAAGACAAAATATTTTTAATGATAGGCTCATGAAAAAAGCTCAATGGAAACTTTTTTCTCATTTCGGTATTTCGCCTGAACAAACCATCCATTGCATAACATGATTCCAGAAACGATTCAACTCTACCACGCGACAGAGTATTTTTTGAATGGATGCGGTAACTGGCCAGATATTCCGGAATAAATTTAATTCTTAAGTCTTTTTCGAATATTCTAATTAAATAATCGAAGTCGTGGCTTATACGAAGCTTTTCGTGAAAATAACCAACTTTTTCAAGAACTTTTCTGTTAAAAGAAAGGTTTGAAGTTGTAATTATATAGTTAATATTCAAGAGTAGCTTTTTTAGCGTTGGTTCCTCTTTGAAATTATTGAGATGTTTGTCTATCCACATAACCCGTTCATCTTTCCCGCTAATTTTTTGATTTTTATCATTAATGACTTTGAGTTTCCCAAAAACAAATTCGTAACCCTTAGACAGATATTTTTTGCATTCCTCTAGTTTTATTGGATCGAACAAATCGTCTGAATTTAAAATGGCGATATACTTCCCTCTTGCTTCTTTCATTCCCCGGTTTATTGTATAAGGCGCGTCGTGGTTGGTTTGAGTAAAAAGTTTTATGCGTGGATCCTCGTAGCGCCTGATGACTTCGACTGAATTATCCGTAGATCCATCATCAATGATAATAAGTTCCCAGTCTTTGAAAGTTTGGTTTATGACCGACTCTATGGCATCCCCAATATATTCCTCGTGATTATAGGAAGGGATGATAACGCTGAATTCGGGATTCATAAGGATTTAAGCATAATTTATTTGCGAAGCAGAGAAGGAAACAGTTTTTTCAGATAAGAACGCGTCTTGCTGAAATTTTTATCCGCGGAAATTAATTCTTTCAGATCTTTCATGACATGCCCTATATCCGAAGAACAGCTTTCAAAATTCTTCAAGCGAAAAACATTGTCTATATCTGTCTTGATTAAATTTTTCTTTTCTTTTTCCGTAAATAATTCTTCTATAATCTTCTCCCCTTTCTTCAGCCCAATAATCCTTATTTCCACATCTTTTTGAGGTAGTAAATTCTTGCTCCGGACGAGACAGAGCGCGACCTCGTAAATGTTTATCAGCTCTCCCATATCCAAAATAAATATTTCTCCCCGGTTGTCCCGGGCGGCGGAGTTTATAACTAGTTGAGCCGCCTCCCGAATTGACATAAAGAATCTCCGCACTTTTTTGTGAGTAACGGTAACATATTTATGATCTCTAATCTGACGCTCAAACAGCGGCAGCACTGATCCATGAGAATTGATAACATTCCCGAATCGCACAACGTTGAATTTTGTATGGCTCCTTCCAAGACCCTTAATATAATATTCGGCTATTTTTTTTGTCGCTCCCATCACGCTGGTCGGATTGACCACTTTATCAGTCGAAATAAATATGAAATTCCTGACGCGGTTTTTTATGGCCGTGTCAACGACATTCTTTGTGCCAACGATATTATTCATCACCGCCTCATCAATATTCTCTTCCATCAGATAAACGTGCTTATAGGCCGCCGCGTGAAATATAATGTCCGGTTTTTCCTTTTTTATAAGATTATCCAGCTTCTTAAGGTTCAGGATCGAACCAATTACTAGCCTGTATTTTTTTGCCGAAATGCCTCTTTCTTTGAGATCCTGATCCAGATTAAATGTGAGGTATTCCGAATTATCAAAAACAATCACTTTCTTCACGTCAAGGTCTATCAATTGTCTGACAATTTCCGAACCAATAGAACCGGCTCCGCCAGTTATCAGCACGGTTTTATTTTTATAAAATTTCTTTAGCGTTTCCACATTTTTCTTAAGGAAGGGACGACCCAAAAAGTCTTCCGCGTCTAAATCTTTCACTTCGCTATATTTTACGTCGTCCTGGCGGATGATCCTCTGGCTGCGCGGAACAATTCTCACGGGTATAGTATTATCAATATTCTTCAGTAAAATTTTGCGAATTTGTTCTCCGCTTGCCGAAGGAATCGCAATGACAATTTCATCCACTTGAAAAAGATCATTGATTTTCGGCAAATCGTCGATACCGCCCAAAACTGATTCGGACTTGTTTTTTTCGCGATCGTCTATGAAACCTATGATTTCATGTTCGGGGTAGTTCTTTTCGATGTCATTCTTCAATAATTTGCCGGCGATTCCGGCTCCGACAATGATAATTTTTTTAGCTTCTTTCATAAGGATAAATATTTGTTTATAAGAGATAAGTTATTTTTATAAAATTGGTATGTTTCAGCTAAGCCAACTTCGAGCGATGTCAAAGGCACATTTTTCAGCAACTTATTATTTGCGGCAGAAATATTCAGGTATTCTTTTCGGTTCTCGCTGCTTATCTTTAGTTTTTCCTTAATTATTTTATTTTCAATAATATCGATCAAATCCTTTATAGTAGTCAATCCGCCGCTTCCTATGTCGGTTGCAAGATATGAATTATTCTCAATCGCGTATTTGACGAATTTTCCCGCATCGCTAGCATATAGAAAATCCCGGCAGACTTTGGGATCATTTATCTCCGTCGCCTTTCCGTTTAAATGATTGATAAAAATATTAGCCACCAGACCTCCCTGCCGATATGGCAATTGGTATAACCCGTACACATTAAACAGTCTGAAAATGGTCAAATTTATTCCATTGGACCGGCAATGATCCAAATAGAATTCCTCGAATGATATTTTTCTTTTAGCGTAATCCGAATCCGGATTAGCATAAATGGCAGCCGAGGAAAAAATAATCAAATGAGCACCCCTTTTTATTCCAACATTTTCAACTAATTTCATTTCCCCGGTCGCAAAATCAGCAACATTGACTTGATTATCAATTAGATGGATAAAGACTTCATAACTTCCCCTGATCTTTTTCTGGTAGGGATTTGCCTCGAGAAATATATCTTTTCTTTCAGGAAAAATGGATCGCTTAATACCCATCGAGAAGCATTCGTATTGCCCGGCGAGTGTTTGATTGATGTTTCTTCCAATAAATCCTTCTCCTCCCAAAACTAATATTTTTCGTTTATCCATAATAACCGGCTTGTCTATGCTATATAAGATTCAAGAATTCAGAACTTGATAAAAATGCGGTTTTACCGCTATATTTAAGAAAGTACCACATTTGATTTATTTTTTCAATTAAATTAAAATACCTTTAGTCAAGCTAGCCAATAAAATTCAAAAAAATGGATAGAAAACAGCTAATTTCCGTTGTTCTTCCTGTTTATAATGAAGAAAAAAATGTTTCCCTTGTGGCAGAACAGCTTCTAGGAATAGCCAAACAAATCAGCAATCGCTACGACATGGAGATTATTTTCGTGGATGACGGCAGCCGTGACAATTCATTCGAAGAATTAATCAGGCTGTGCGAACAAAATTCTATGCTAAAAGCCTTGAGTTTCTCCAGAAACTTCGGGCATCAGATCGCGCTAACTGCCGGTTTTGATTATGCCAAAGGAGACGCGATTATTTGCATGGATTCCGATCTTCAGCATCCGCCTGAACTTATCCCAATAATGCTAAAAAAATGGGAGGAAGGAAATAATATTGTATACACAATCCGCAAAGATAATTCGAATATTTCTTTTGTGAAACGCTATTGTGATATATTTTTCTATTGGCTTATCAATAAAGTCTCTAATACGCCCATAAATCGCAACGCGGCCGATTATCGGTTAATCAGTCGGATCGCCCTAGATGAATTCAATAAATTAAGAGAAAGGGATCGATTCCTGCGAGGCATGATAAATTGGGTCGGCTTCAAAAATACAGCCATTGAATATGAAGTCGGCAAGAGAATTCACGGAAAAAGCAGCTATTCTATGTGGAAGCTCGTGAAATTTGCCGCCAATGCCGTCACTTCTTTTTCTGGAGCGCCTTTGCGCACTTCTTTTGTCGCCGGAAGCGCCATTGCCGGCTTTGCCTTTATTTATGGAGTATATCTAGTTATTCAGAATTTATTTTTCGGAGCTAAATTTATTCCCGGCTGGCCATCGCTTATTATTAGCGTCTTGTTTTTGGGAGGAGTGCAGCTAATTTCCGTGGGTATCCTGGGAGAATATATTTATAGGATTTTTAATGAAGTAAAAAAGCGACCGCTCTATATCATTGATAAAACAATTAACGTGAACAAACAGTGAAATGCATTATTTGCGGAAATTCCGACCACCAGAAGCTATTCGAAGGCATAGTAAAATGTTCCGGTTGCGGATTGGTATTTTTTGATCAGGATTTAAGCGAGGATGAGATAAAAAAACTGTACAAAGAAGGATATTTCAAGGGAGAAGAATACTGCGATTACGAGGAAGATAAAAATATTTTGCAGAAAAACTTTACATCCCGCCTGAAAGATATTCTTCGATATAAAAAACAAGGCAATCTTTTTGAAATTGGCAGCGCTTATGGATATTTTCTCGAAAAGGCAAAAAAATATTTTGATGTTGAAGGTATCGACATAACCGAAAAACCCACCGCCTTCGCCAGAAATAAACTTGGCTTGAATGTCCATACTGGAAACTACCTGGATTTTGAAATTTCAGAAAAAAAAGACCTCTTTTGCATGTGGGATACCATTGAACATCTTCGGGAACCTCAAAAATTCATTGAAAAAATATCAAGAGACATAAAAACAGGCGGTTATTTATTCCTGACTACCGGCGACATCGGGAGCCTTGTGCCTAAAATGCAAGGTCGAAAATGGCGCTTAATCCATCCGCCCACCCATCTTTATTATTTTTCTCGAGACACGATTAAGAAGCTTCTAGAGCAAAAAGGATTTGAAGTGCTGGAGATAAAGCATCCAGGCTTTCACCGGAGCTTGAGCCAGATAATTTACGCCCTCCTCTATCTCAAGCGCCGAAAAAATTCGGAAAAAGCGAAAAAAATACTGAAATTAATCGACTTCCCCTTATATCTCAATACTTTTGATATCATGCATGTAATCGCGCGAAAAAAATGATTATTTTTATTGCCATCGCCATTTATTTAGCCTGCAGTACCACCGGACTTTTACTCCTTAAGAGCAGTCTCGCCCATCAGTCAGTGAAATCACTTTCAGATTTTTTGCAGATGTGGCTGAATGTAAAATTTGTGGCTGGATTTTTTTTGTACGCGGCCAGCTTTCTCACTTGGCTTTTTCTTCTTAATAAAAAAGACTTAAGCGTTATTTTTCCGATCGTAATCGGCCTAAGCTATATAACGGTCTTCGCCGCCGCGCTGGTTGTGCTTCATGAGGAGGCAAGCACTGCGAAGATAATCGGGGCGGTTCTTATCGGAGTCGGAATTCTATTTATAACGATTCAGAAATAAATATGCCGGATAAATACATATCCTTTTTTACAAAAAGAAAAACACTTTTAACGCTAGCCGCCAATGCTGTTTTGTTCTTGACCCTGATATTTATAATTTACGGAAAAGCCATTCTGAATATCAACCATTACTACATCGGAACCGAAGGCGACAGTTCCTATTACATCTGGATTGCCAAATGGTTTTCACAATTCCTGTCTCATCCCAATACTCTCCACGTTACGAATGTGTATTATCCCATTGGGATTGATATCTCCGCCGGTTGGGAGGGATCGATCCTATTTTATGTCGGCGGATTTTTTAATTCATTTTTTTCCGAAGCGGCTTCTTATAACTTAGTCATTCTTTTCCCCCTGCTTCTGGATTGGGCAGCCTCATATTTTGTTTTTAACAAGTTTTCCAAACGACTTTTCATTTCGGGACTCTTCGCAACCTTATTTTGCACCAGCACTTTTTTCATAGCCCGCAGCCTAGGGCATCCCACCTATCTTTATTTTTTTCATATTCCCCTGCTCTTTTATTTCTTGCAGCACGATTGGCTGAAAGGAATTAATTTAAAAAAGGCATTACTCCTTATTGTGGTTTACGTTTTGATATCGATAACGTCTTGGTACTATTTTATTTTTGCGATAATCATTACCGCAATCTATCTGATAAGTTTCGCCATCAAAAATGGTAAATCGGATTTTAAAATTTACAAAAAAATAGCCCTAACTTATGCGGGAGTTTTGATCGCCGTGATAGTTTTTAATTTCCCGATGTTTAAAGCGTTCTTTTGGGGAAGTTCCTATTTCTTCCCGTATCCTTTCAGAATGAACAACGCCGGAATAAACCAGCAACTTTCCATGCACGCGATCGATTATCTCAAGCCTTTCTTCCTCAACACAATATATTATAAGTTAAGCAGCTGGGTAAACGGCTACGCGGAAAATAATCTTTTCCCGGGAATATCTTATTTCTTTTTGCTGCCGATTTCTCTTTTTTACATTTTGAAGCACGGGAAATATAAAAACTATTTTATTTTTGGAATTTTAGCTGTTTTATTTTTCATTCTTTCTTTGGGATATAATTCTCCTTTACCTCTGTACCGATGGTTGAATTCGCTCCCCATCGCCTCCACCTTGCACGCCCCGCCCAGATTTGGCATAATCGTTATTTTTGTCGGTTGGCTGATAATTGCCAGTGCTATTAAACACGCCAAGGGAAAAGCTATTACCGCTGTTTTATTGATTCTAATTTTCATTCAATTTTTCGAGTCTGCCAACTTTAGACCGGTCTTCGAGAATTTTGATAATCTTAGTATTCTAAAGAGCATTGAACCAAACAAACAGTCCCCCGTCCTCGAATTACCTATGCGCTCGCAGGCCAGTGAAGCCCTCCTCACACCCGCGCTTTCGGGCCGGGCAGTTTTTTCCGGCTATCCCCAACACACGACTTATTCCCCCCAATTGGATTATTATGATTTGAATAATGTTTTGGATAGTTTAGACAAACAAGAAAAAACCGGTCCAGATGTGGCTGCTGAACTAACTGCGGCGGAATCAGCAGCTTATCTTAAGTGGAAATTTGGAGTTGAGGATGTTGTTTGCAACAAGCAATTGACTCTGTCGCCAAAGGCTTCTGAAATATTGAAATATTTCTCGCTTATAAAAGAAAATGACAACTATGCTATTTATAGATTCGAGCAAATTCCAAATCTCGAGAATGATCCGGATGTAAAAATCGTCACCGGAAAGGGGATAGGCCAATTGATCAATGGCGTGCGAACCATCGCGGAAAAAGCCGAGCTGGATATCCTGAATTTTAGCGATCAGCCGCAGAAATTGAAATTTCATTTTGTTGCCGCGGGAATCACCCCCAAAACGAATTATGCAATTGACGGCAACACACTGAAAAAAGACGTGGTGATTTCAGCTGAACCCGGACTTGGGACGATTACTATCACATCAGACAAAAAGTGCATCATTTCCGGCGCAGATTGCATAACCGGAACAATATCTGAAATTAATGTCCAGGGTATTAAATAACAAATTATTTCTTATAAAATAATTATTGCCTTAATATTATGAGGTCGTATTTATTTTGCCATAACGATCTATGCAAAAAAATAAGTTTATTATTTTATTCGGGCTTATCACGATATTAGCAATAATTGCAACAAACCTATGGGTAACTGATTCAAAAAATTATTTTTTGGCGGATGATTATAACTATTTGCAAATATCACAGACTTCTTCTTTTTCACAAATTTTTCACTTATTGCCCGATAGTAGATACAATGATCGGCCTGTCGGATCTGTTCTTATAAAAATAATGTACCAATTGTTTGGATTGCATTATCGACTATATCACATTGTATTATTAATAATCCATCTATTAAATTCATTTCTTGTCTATCTCTTAGTGAGACAAATACTCATGGATATTAATTTACAAGAAAGCAAATATTTTCCAATTTTAGCAGCTGCGATATTTGGAATATGGCCCAAGAGTTTACATACAGTTTCTTGGATCGCGGCAATTTTCGACATTTTTGGAGCAACACTTTTTTTAATAGTTTTAAATTTATTCATTTATAGAAAAAAAATAAAATGGAAGTATTTTGTTCAGGGATTAATGATTATATTTTTTTTCCTAGCTCTGCGCACAAAAGAAATGACCATTATTGCCCCAACACTGATTCTATTGTATGAACTTTTTCTGCACCTCTATAGAAACCCACTCTCTTTAAGAAACCTAGGGAATTTCAGGCCAAGCGGAATCAGCATTATTTTATTTCTAATCTCAATTGGTTATTTTCTCTATCTAAATTTCATGACAAATCAGGCTTTCACACTCAATCCAAATGAACAATATTATTTTACATATAATCCAATAGTTATAGTAAAAAACTTTATCTTGTATTGGTACTTATATTTCGACTTTAGCAAGGTCGAAGGAGCACAGGACGTATTCGTCGGTTTCAATGTAATTTCTGCGACAATCTCATTTCTAACACTCGCATCTCTGATGATATGGTCGCTATTTAAGGCGATTAGGAAAAATTATATCCTGCTCTTTATATTTGCATCGTTATTTGTCTCTCTTCTACCAATTTTACCGATGAAAAACTTCCAGCACATATTATACTTATACATGCCTTCCATATTTTTCTCATTATTGCTCGCTACCGTTATCATTCAACGAATGAATAGGTATGCGAAAAGACAAATCTCGCAATTTATTATTTTGCTTTTTGTTTTGGGGGGCTTGTATTCGCTGACGCTTACTGATTCTGTCCAGTTTCGAAGAAATTTTAGATTAATGATGGGAGAAAACAATCTGACAACAGCCAATGATTTATCCAAGCTGCCAAAACCAAGTAAGAATTCAACTATATATGTTAATAATATTTCCGACGGCCTTTCTTCTATAAATATAGGTCCGGGGAAAATAAATAACATTATTTTCAATGATCAGAGCTTAAGGACAATCCTCAACCCAAACTCAATCGATAAAAGTAAGCCGTATATGATCCTGGAATATACCGGAAAATCGGGAGAGATCAAGCTCCTGGAAAAGTCTTCTATATAATTTTTTCAAAACGCTATGTCTGAAAATAGAAAAACAACGACACTAAAAAAAATTGATTTTGCTGTTGCCATCATTCTCTCTGCAATGTTCATTGGCTTTCTCATCCTGTCATCCACCCGCGCTCCTCTCAACTTCGATGCTTCATACAATATGCTTCCCTACCAAAGCCTGTCTAAAGGAACAGGATTCCAATATATATACGACAGCAAAAGCGTCCCTTTTAATCCGGCAGTGACCACTGGTCCGGAATTATATTTGCCGACTCTTATGATTTGGAAATTGATCGGCCATACTGATTATTTTGTCGCGACTTACGTCTTGATCGCTTATTACGCAATGTTTTTCGCTTTTCTTTTATTTTATGTATTAAAGGAAAAACCTTATAAAACTCTTTCGCTTCTCTTTTTTCTCATCCTCATCTTCAGCAATAAACAACTGTTCGACAATCGTTCACTAATTGATCCTTTGGGTGAGATAGTTTCGTCTTTTATGGTCTTCGCCGGAGCCTATCTTCTTTATAAGAAAAAAACAATCCCGTCCTTCATTCTCTTTGGTCTGGCACTGGACACTAAAGCCAATATCATTATTGCCTTGTTGCCAGCTCTCGCGATCTATATTTTTCTTGAGTATCTGTGGCCGATTATAAAAGAAAAGGAATATCAAACCGCAGCCAAGACATCTCTCCGATGGATTTTTCTGTCGCTGATAATATTTACCCCTTCCCTTTTCACTACCCGCGTTTTGCCCGAACTTACTTTAAACACCAAAGAAAAAATAATATTTCACGAAGCCCAACAGGATTGGAACAACCACCGAAACGATCGCGGATTAGGACAACTCACCACCTTCCTAAAGCATCCTAATCGGCATACGTTAAAAACTTTTTGGAACCAGACCGCAGCCAAGATTCCAACTTTAAAATCTTATTTTAACGGCAGTCTGTTTTTGATTATATTATTTTATACCTCCCTTCTGTTTTTAATTTCATATACTTTTCGAAAAAAACATTTTTCTTTTTTGCTTTTTGTTTTTTCTTTCTTCTTTTCGCTTTGGTGGCTTTTTGTGACCACCGATGCTTGGTGGAGATACTTTCTGCTTGTGGAATGGATGTATATATTGGGAATTGTCGCCATAGCGCCAATGCTATTTCGAAAACAAAATCTGCGAAATCCATCATCGCTATTTATTTTCTTGAGCTTTCTAATCGTATTTTTACCGCAATTTTCCACTGCGTCAATAAATCGAAGTCTGGATCCGTCCGAAAAAAATTATTTCACGCAAATGCAGAAATTGATCGAACCGATCGACCAAAATAATCTTTTTACTTATGGATGGTTCCAGTGCCCCCAACTTATGTTGCAGACAGGAAAACGCTTTCAAGACTATACTGATCAAGGAAGTGTCAAGGAAGCATCGCAGGAAGGAGAACCTATTTATCTTTTGACCGCGATTGAGAATACAATTGTCCAGCCAGAAATGGATGAAGTCTTAAAAAGCTTTGATCTGGTCAAAGCTTTTGGATATAACGGCCTTTATAAACTTAGATAGTTTTGACCGCGCAGCATGTCAAAATTAGGGGGTAATCTTTATTTTTTTGCAAAAAGTATCAGCCCTTCTCCCAAATAAGCATGTTTCGGAGAATTATAAGCATATATCCCTGACTCTTGGAAGCCGGTTTTTTTTAGTTCTTTAAACAAATCCCAGCCGAAATAATAGAAGCAGAGACAGCCACCATCGGCATTGACTGGATCGCCATGATATTCCGCAGGCAAAATATGCTCCGTCTTACCATCCACTATCTTCGCTCTTGTTATTGTCTTCTTGCTCGATGAAATAAACGGAACAGAAAAAATAAAATAGCCGTCTTTTTTCAGAACGCGATATATTTCTTCCAGCGCTTTTTTGTAATCGGGTATATGTTCAAGCACTTCGCAGGATATTACTAAATCAAATTCGCCATTATTAAAAGAAAGTTTAGTAATATCCTCATTATTCACCTCCCTATTCAAGCCTTCGATCAATATTTTTTTTCTGGCATCGCCCGCAAAATATTCACTTCCAATAATATTTTTATTTTTTTCTTTCAGCTTAGTAAAAAAAGGAGTCGCCTCCTCAGTGACATATATTTTTCTTTCCTCAAAATCTGGAAATAGCTCGCGCATCAAATGATAAGTCGCCCTCAATCTATTATTTAAACCACACTTAGGACAAGTCATTCTTTCCCTGAAATTAGGAATTTTTTTACCATCAGTCTGCTTGCTGGCATATAAAAAATCAATTTTCATCGGCAATTTATCGCCGCAAAAAAAACAATGGGCGGATAAGTCCGATTCTTTTTGTTCCTCTATTATAAATTCTTCTAACAATCCGACCGAAGCGTGCTTTTTCTTTTCATTCCACTTATATCTCAACCTTGAACGGGACTTGATAAATACAGGTTCTCCGATAAGATATTGCTCTAAGTGTTTTTTGACTTCAGCAATGTCCAATTTTTCCGACAATCTCCGTAAACTTTTTTTGAGCCGCTTCCGCCGAATAGTTTTCGGCAACATGCCGAATAGAGTTGTCCGCAATTTTTTTCCAATCATTTTCGCTATTATAAAGATTGATAATTTTTTTCGCCAAATCTTCCGCGCTATCTGCAATCATCGCTGTCTCACCATCTTCAAGACCCATTCCTTCCGCGCCAATTGAAGTCGTCACTACGGGCAATCCATAACTCATCGCCATGGCGATTTTCCCCTTGAATCCCGCACCATAGCGCAACGGCGCGACAAAAACCTTGTGCCTTCCAAAGAAAGAAGGCAAATCTTCATCAGGAACAAAACCCTTGATTTCGAAATCATCTGAGTTCAGCTTCATGATTTCTTGAGGCGGATTGCTGCCCGCGATCGCCACTTCGATTCCGGGAAGATCTTTTTTTATCAAAGGAAATATTTTATCGTGAAACCAAATAACCGCGTCAGTATTGGGCGCGTGGCTGAATCCTCCTAAAAACAAAATTCCCCGGCGTTCATATTCTTTTTGTCCATCCGAGAAATTCACTTTTTGTATCCAAGGGATTGTTTCTACGCTAATCTCTGGAAATTCTTTATTAATAATTTTTTCTTCTTCGCTGCTGAATAGAAGAGAAACATCGCTTTTTTCCATAAGCTCAATCTCAAGCTCCTTAGTTTTCTTCCAATCGGGCAATTCAAGCACCCCATTTGCTTTTCCTACCTCATATTCCCGTTTCTCGCGCAAGTGATGCAAATCAATAGTAGAATATATGATTTTAGCTTTGGTATTTTCGTAAATTAGGTCAATAAAGTCGCTTGCCACGTGCGGACGCGCCAAGAGCGCCAAGTCGATAAATTTTCCGTTTTTCCTGATGAACTGCTCGAAAGATATACTACCAAAAACAGTCTCAATCCCCATTTGCTGCAGCGTTTCCACGTATGGCTCCAATTTTTGCATATTATGGGGCCAAAAAACTATCTTATAGCCAAGATTTAAAAATATTTTCAGATATTCAAAAGTTACGAAAGAACCCGCGTCCTGATCATGGGTCGGCACATTATTGTCCATATACAGCATAACCTTTTTATTTTTCGATCGATCCCTCGCCAAAAATACTTTATTTTCAAAATCGTTGAAATTTTCCTTAGCGAGAACGTCTTTCCAGCGCTCAAAAAATTTTTCTTTGTTGATTTCCTGATACTTTTTGAAACTTTTTTTGTCTTGGGTATCTTTTCCGGCCGTCACACCTTCAAAATGGATCAGTTCCGACTTCGGCTGATACACCGCCCTAAATCCTTTTCCTCTGACTCTGAAAGCTAAGTCCACATCTTCGAAGTAGGCCGGCCGATATATTGCGTCAAATCCGCCTAGTTTTCTGAAAACATCTCTCCTGACAATAATTGATGCCGCCGAACAATAGTCAACGTCTTTTAGATAATTGAATTCGTAGCTATCGGGATCATGGAATTTGCCATAGTTCGCGCATTTTTTATTTTTCCAGACGATGCCTCCCGACTCCTGAAGCTGGCCGTCGGGATATATCAATTTTGAGCCGACCAATCCGATCTTTTCATCGCTTTTCACGGTGGCAAGCAGGGACTCCAGCCAGCCAGGAAAAACATAGGTGTCGTTGTTAAGACAAACGATATATTTTCCTCTGGACTTTTCAATGCCCTGGTTATTTCCTATGACAAAATTCAAATTTTCAATGTTGCGAACATAATTGACGTTTTTTATTTTCTCGAAAAGTTGCGGTGTCTCGTCCGCTGAAGCATTGTCAATGACGATAATTTCAAAGGAGATATCTTTCCCTATGTTTTCTTTAAGAGATACAAGGCAATTGTAAGTATGCTGCCATTTATTGAAAACAGGTATAATTATGGAAACTTCTGGTTTGTCGCATCTCTCAAAAACTAGATCGTTTATTTTTTTTATGTCCAGTTCGTCAATTTTCAAATTCTCCGCGATAATTCGATATTTGTTATTTAAAGAAATTTTCAGTTCTTCTCTTTTTGTTTCTTTTTTCTTTAATACTCCTTTTCCGTATCGAATATAATTGAAAGAACGCTTGGCTGTGTTTGTAAATCCTTCTTTTTGATAAGTTGTATAAGCAGCATCGAATAAATACTTTATTTTTTTTGGATATTTTTGAAAAAAGCCTTTGATTCTTCCTTTGATGTATGTGGATTTCTTTCTGTAGGGATATTTTTTCAAAATAATGGCTGATTTTCGAAAAAAAACGATCCATCCATATTTTTTAATAACTAGATATATGGAATAAGGGATATTAGAAAAACGGATATCCACCGTTCTAATGGAACAATCCTTTTTCTTGTCGTCCCTTTTTTTGAAGAGATTCTTTATTTTCCGGAAAATATCACTGAACCTCATTTTATTCCCAATTTATTTTTCAGGCTGATGTATTTCCCCCTCATTTTCCAGAATTTTGATGCTTCCATCACAGCGATTTCTGTTTCTCGCTGCTGAACTTCGATATCCTTTCGCTGAAGAGCCTCACTCTTTTGTTGGATAGCTTGATTGAGCGTAGCCATCTCCTGATCCTTTCGCTGAATCATTTGCCGAAATTTCTCTTTTTCCTGCAGAAGAAGCCAATGAGCTGAATCTAATTGTACGAACGGTTGGTCAAATATATTTAATGGCGTGTTAAAAGCGGCGTCTAATTCTTTGTGTTCATCAGCCACAAAAAACTTATTTAATCCATCAAAATAAACTTGGTGATAATTTCTCGATTCCAAATAATTCACGCAATCATCGGAAATATCTTCATGCTCCCCTGTCGTGGATACCGCTTCGAAAAGAACAATCCATGGTCGCACCGTATCGAAAGAAAAACCGCGTAGAACATTTATTTCAAACCCTTCAACATCTATTTTTAGAAAATGCGCTTGCGTTACATTTTGCTCTTTACAGATATTATTTAATGTTATGGATTTCTTTTTACTGTTTTTGTATTTGTAACCGTATTCCTCTTGGCAAGCCTTAGCACTTTTCACATTGCCTGTTGATCGTTCCGTAATTTCACTTTCATAAAAATCCACATCTCCTACAGTGTCTGATACAAAAAAATTCAAATTAATATCTTTTGGACGCTGCAGCAAAAACAAATCATAGTATTTTTCTAAGGGTTCAACATTTATTCCTCTCCAGTCGTTATCATAAAACCACTTTGTGACCGATTCAATCTGCGGGTCAAATGCGCCCACATCTATATAAAAGCCTTTTGACACATGCTTGAGAGCGCGCCATAAAATTATATCTTCGAAATTTTGAGCATATGAAATCATATTTTTCATATTAGTTGTTTAGCTCCATATATAATTGATATCAAACATTCCATGATTATTATCTTTGGAAAATACTTTAAATACTTTTGCATTAGTGACAAAGTCGTAAAAATTTTCATCGCTTCTGCCGACAATTGCAGCATTAATATAATAGCTATTTGTTTTTAAGGGAATTTTCAAGTAGTCTGCTTGAAAATATCCGCATCTTCTATATTTTTCTGCATTTATCTTGTCGATAACGGTGCTTATTCCCAAAATGCAAATATTTTCTTGGCTATAAATCGCTATGCCGAAATTTAAAACATCGACTTCCTTGTTTTGTTTAAAATAGACCCTTACCGACATACTATCTCCCGTCTGAAAAACATTTTTTTCTTTTCCGTCCTTATCCAAAAATTCAACTTTTGTTATTTCTGCGACTTTATTTCTCCTCTCTTCCTTCTGCTTTTTCTTTTCTTCTTCAATTCTCTTTTTTTCTTCCTCGAGCTCTTTGCCTTTCATTTTTTCCAAACCCTTTTCCGCTTTTATTCTATTCTGCTCCTCTTCATCAAAAATGCGCTTTTCTTCATCCGACATATTTTGATAGACATATTTATTCCCAACTTTTTCCGGGTCTCCAATCATTTCTATTCTTCCTTCGCGAAGAAGCATCGCGCGATCGCAATAACGCTGGACAGTCCCGATGTCATGAGTAACTAAAATAACAGTTTTGCCCATATCCTTATAGCGATTAAATTCCTGCATGCATTTACCCTGAAAATTAGCGTCCCCCACCGCCAGCACTTCATCCATTAGGAGTATATCTCTGTTGGCATGGACGGCCACTGAAAAAGCCAGCCGCACCTGCATCCCAGAAGAATAATTTTTCACTTTCTGGTCGATGAAACGGCGAAGTTCGGAAAAATTAACAATGTCATCGAATTTTTCTTCGATTTGTTTGTGAGTGAGCCCCAAAACCGCCGCATTGAGAAACACATTATCCCTTCCTGAAAGTTCCGGATTGAAGCCGATTCCCAGTTCTAGAAAGGGAGAAATGAGACCCTTCGCTTTAATATTTCCCTTATCCGGCTGGTATATCCCTGCCATAATCTTGAGGAGCGTTGATTTTCCGCTGCCGTTGCGGCCGATGATGCCGAAAAATTCCCCTTTTTTCACTTCAAAACTGACGTTGTCCAGCGCTTTGAATTCCTCGTATCCGTTTGAGTGAAACAGATTCACAAAAGCCCCCCGCAAGCTCGAGATCTTCTCGTGAGGAATGCGGAAGGTTTTGGAAACTCCGCTGACTTTGATCGCATATTCAGTCGGGCGGACGTTTTCGGCTTTAATAACTGCCTCTTGTTCCATACTTGGCATTATATTCCATAATAAATTATTTTTCAACTTAACACTCATTTGACTTAACCCTCAAAAAATTATTTAATATAGACAGGCATAGCGTAAATATTTACATAATTTTTCACATTTATCAGCATGAAAAAAACCGCTTTAATTACAGGTATTTTGGGTCAAGACGGAGCATACCTTGCCAAGCTGTTGCTTGAGAAAGACTACCAAGTTTATGGACTCATAAGGAGATATACGAATCCAAATTACAGCAACTTGGATTATTTGGGTGTTACCGACGACATCGAATATGTTTCCGGGGATATGAACGACGAAGCATCTCTTATGAACATTATCAAGCTGACCACCCCGAACGAGGTATACAATTTGGCCGCTCAGTCATTCGTTGGCTCTTCCTGGGATCAGGCAAAACTAACAACCGAAGTGAATTCCTTGGGGGTGCTCTATCTCCTCAATGCTATTCGATTCTTTTCCCCGCGCAGTAAGTTTTATCAGGCCTCAACAAGCGAAATGTTTGGAAATAGCAGCAGCAAAGGCATTCAGACAGAGGAAACGCCTTTTCACCCCCGTAGCCCTTACGCAATCTCAAAGCTTTATGCCCATTGGATGACGGTGAATTTCAAGGAAAGCTATGGCCTCTTTTGCACCAGCGGAATACTTTTCAATCATGAATCGCCGATCAGGGGCATAGAATTTGTTACGCGCAAGATTACAGATGGAATTGCTAGAATCAAACTTGGCCTCGCGAAAGAAATCCGCTTGGGAAATATAGAGAGCAAGCGTGATTGGGGTTTTGCTGGAGATTACGTAGAAGCCATGTGGCTGATGCTCCAGCAAAAAGAACCGGATAACTTTCTTATTTCCACCGGCATAAACCATTCTATTAAAGATTTTCTGGAAATCGCTTTCGGACGTGTCGGTATCAAAGATTGGAAAAAATACATAAAAATTGATCCGCGTTATAAAAGGCCAGCGGAACTTTTTGTTTTGCAAGGAAAATCCGATAAAGCTCATAGAAAATTGGGCTGGAAACCCAAGGTTAAATTCGAAGAATTAGTCAAAATGATGGTTGACGCGGATATAAAGAGGTTGGGTTAGGAATTGAAAGCAA
>JAUXSN010000018.1 GCA_030679895.1 Candidatus Moraniibacteriota bacterium
AATCAAGCGTCTTAACTTGGGAAAAACAATCGGAGCAAAGCCAAAAACCTTCTTTTTGGCAGCCAAGGCAGTTCACGGGAAAGAGGATATCGAGAATAAATTTCTTGATTAAGTTGGTTTTTTGTTTATTCATTGCCCTTAATATATATCAATAGCATAACGAAGCAAAGAATTAGGCGATAAAAACGCGGTTTAGCGCGCTTGTGGATAAGTAAGCTCTTATCCAGGTTGTTATAATTTCGAAAATATGCTAAAATTAAAAAGAAGTAAAAACAAAAATGTGTTGTTGCCTATCCTATTCAAGAACAATTACTTATATATTTTTGTTAATAGCAAGCCCGGCTTAAAGCTGGTTGGGTTGTTTTTTATTTGATCATTTAATATCTATGCAAATATTTAGTTTGTTTTCTTCAAGGAAAAGGTGTTTGGGCCTTGATATCGGAACGACCGGTGTTAAAATGGTTGAGCTGAAAAAGGAAGGAAATACGCCAGTTTTAGTGAACTATGCAATATCCTACGATTCCGGTTCTCTTTTGCAATCGAGCAGCCTGGAAATTCTTGACGGTCAAACCAAGGAGATAGTTTTTAACATTATAAAAAATGCGAAGTTCAAGGCGAAGAGAGTTGTTGTGGGAATACCAGGTTTTTTGGCATTGATATCATTTATGGAAATTCCGGAAATGCCACGATCCGAAATTGATCAAGCTGTTCGCTTCGAAGCCAACAAATATATCCCGACACCTATCAATGAGGTCAGTTTGGGTTGGGAAATCATCGGCAGCTTCCAAGATAAGCCCATGGAAGGAGGTCGATTTATGAAACAACAGCAGAAATTGCAAATTATGGTTGTGTCTGTTCCAAACAGCGCGGTAACTAAATTATCGAATATCACGAAAGAAACGGGTCTTTCGCAAATCGCGATGGAGGTGGAAAATTTTGCCGCTGTGAGATGTCTTATTGGAAATGACAAAGGAACATTTATGATTGTGAATATTGGAGCCAAAGCGACTGATTTCACGGTAGTTAGCGATGGAATCGTTCAAGTGACTCGAAGTATCGCTGTGGGCGGAGCTGAAATATCAAGATCCCTTGCCAGCGGACTTGGGATAGATCTCGAGAGAGCGGACAAACTCAAAAAGTCATCTCAAATAAATCTCATAGACCCAAGAGATAAAATGTCGAGTCTTGTCAGCCCGGTGATCGGGATGATTGCTGATGAAATCAAGCGGTTGCGGGAAATCTATCATAAGAAAAATCCAATTAAAAAAATCGATAAACTGATTTTTTCCGGAGGAACATCCAAATTAGCTAGCTTGTTGGATTTTTTCACTCAAGAGCTTTCAATCGAGTGCCAGATGGGCAGTTCACTGGCTAGAATAGCGGTGGATAGCAAACACCGGGAAATCGTGGAAAAAGTGGCTCCCGAATTGACAGTAGCCATTGGTCTTGCCTTGAGAGGCATAGATGAAGTGTGATCCCGGGCAATCAGCTTGATGGAAAAGCCAAGAATTGGTAAAATTTAGTAAAGATTTATAAACTTTAAAATAAAACAAAAAAATGGTTACAAATATCAATCTTGTCGCTCCGGAAGCCAAGGATAAGTCGTTAATAACCAGAAAATCAACTCTGATATTATCCATTTCTACAGTTTTGCTCGTACTTGTTGTTTTTGGCGCAGTTTTGTATTTCAAAAATAGCTATAGTACCCAGGTCGAGCGGACGGAAAAGGATATAGCGCAGGAAAAATCAAAGCTGACCGGAAATACCTATTCAGATCTTTTCTATTTTCAAGAAAGGTTGACTCTTCTCGACGGAATTTTGGGAAATCATAGCTATTGGGATATTTTCCTGAAAAATTTCAGCAAGTATGTTATTCCTAATGTTCGTCTGACGAGTCTTTCATTTGACAACAAAGATATGAAGATCGGTATTAATGGAATCGCCTCGAACTTCGAAGTTCTTTCGAGAGAAATGATATTACTAAGAAGCTATCCCGGAGCCGACAGCGTTGAATTTAAAAGCGCTACTGAAAATGTAGCCAGCGAAGGAGAGCAAAGTGGAGTAAACTTCGAATTGGATATAAAAACCAATCAATCCGTTTTTAAAAAATAATAAAAAAAAATGATTAACAAGATTGGGTTCAAAGTGCTTATTCTTCCTTTGGCGGGCGCTTTTGTGGTGATGATGAGCGTATTGTATATCAAGCCGGCATATGACCAAATGCAATCTTTCAGGAAATCACAAGCGGAAAAACAGCAGCAGCTAGATGTGCTCCAAAAACAAAACCAAGAGCTTGCGATGCTAAAAAATAAATGGAATTCGATGGAAGAAGAAAGAGCTTTGGTAGAGACGGCTCTTCCCGCAAAAAACGACGTGGAAAATTATATATCCGAATTATATGGGAGAGCCAGTCGGAGCGGCGTATTGCTGAATGGCATAACTTCAGATGAAAGAATCTCGACATCGGAAGCATATATTTGTGGATCCTTAAGCAATCCATCTATCTCTGCCGCTGACTCATCTGGAACGGACGGCAGTTCAGCTTCAATTCCCCGATCCTGTGTTGATTCAGTCTCGGTCAAACTGACGGCTTCTGGAAGCTGGGATCAGATTGTCAATTTTTTTAAATATCTAGAGGATACAAATCGGATAGCGAATATAATGTCGGTTTCCATAAATAGCAACCAGAAAAGTAACTCTAATGAGCAGTCCTCAAGCGACTTGGTGAATGCGACGGTTGATTTATCTGTTTATTACAAGCAAAAAAGTGAAATCAATAGCCCGAGCGTTGCCAATGACCTGGTGAGCAGCAAGGGAATCAATGAAGACGTTATCAAAAAACTTAACGAGATAGTATTTGCCCCCTATGTCGCTCCAGCTGTGTCTGAATCAGGAGAAAGAAATATCTTTAAGTAGCGTCTAATCTTTTAGCTTTTAAAGATAAAAGAGGACTTCTAAACCGTACTTACGTTTCTTGCGTGGCATGAGAATGAGAAGATGATTTTAAAAGCTAGATGGAAATACCGTAATGGCGGAAAATAAAAAAGAAAAAAAAGACGAAAATGAATCCCCGGAAAAGAATGATTGGGGAAATTTGAAAATATCTCCTGATATCATAAGTCTAGTTCCCTACGAAGCCGCCAAAAAATACAGGTTTGTTCCCCTGGAAAGAGACGGACAGACATTGAGAGTTGGGGTGGTGGACATGGACGATTTTGAGGTGCAGAACGCTCTTCAATTCTTGTCCGAAAAAAATCGATTGACCGTTGAGCTGATAAAATTTTCAGAAAAGGATTTTAAGTCGGCTCTGGAAGTGTATGCGAGTCCTGCCTATTCAATCACTCAAGCTCTTGAATCAATCAGCAAAGAGGAAACGAAAAACATATTTGAAGAGGAGGAGGTAACATCAAAAAAGAAAAGCGGGGAGGATGATGTTTTGCGGGGAGCTCCAGTAGCCAAAATTGTCGAGGTGATATTGCGGAATGCCATTGAGGGAATGGCTTCGGATATACATATTGAGCCGATGGAAGATACTGTTCGCGTAAGATACCGACAGGATGGGATCCTTCATAATTCTTTGGTACTTCCCAAGACAATCGGTCCGGCCATTGTTTCCAGGATAAAAATCCTATCCAATCTGAAAATTGATGAAAAAAGAAAGCCGCAAGACGGAAGATTCAGGGTTATTGAAAAAGGAAAGCAGATTGATTTGAGAGTTTCTTCTTTGCCTGTTTCCTTGGGCGAGAAGGTAGTGATGCGGGTTCTTGATAAAGAAAAAGGCCTTATTGATCTTGAGGATTTGGGAGTACGCGGGAAAAACTATCAAATAATCAAGAACAGTATTGCCGAACCATATGGCATGATATTGATCACTGGCCCTACGGGTTCAGGGAAATCTACAACCCTTTATTCGGTTTTAAAAATACTGAATCAAGAAGGGGTAAACATCATTACGCTGGAAGATCCGGTAGAATATGCCATAGAAGGGGTGAATCAAAGCCAGGTGAAGCCGGAAATTGGCTATGACTTTGCTTCCGGACTCCGATCAATTCTTCGTCAGGATCCGGACATCGTAATGGTGGGAGAAATAAGAGACAAAGAAACGGCCGAACTGGCGGTACACGCGGCTCTTACAGGACATGTTGTTCTTTCAACTCTTCATACGAACGATTCCATTGGCGCTATTCCACGTCTCATTGATATGGGCGTAGACGCGTTTTTGATTTCTTCCGCCTTAAGAATTATCGTGGCTCAGAGACTCGTAAGAAAAATATGTTCTTTTTGCAAAGAAGAAATTCCAGTCATTGAGGCCATGAAATCAACCATAGAAAAAAATTTAGCTCAAATTCCTGAAGAAGAAAAAAAGGAAATAGATTTGTCCAAAGGTATAAAAGCCTATAAAGGAAGGGGCTGTCCAAAATGCGGAGGATCAGGAACGAAAGGCAGAATAGGAATTTTCGAAGTTTTTTGTCTGGATAGCGATGTTGCTAATCTGATGGGAGAAAAAGTGGATGAGGATGACTTGCGCAAAGCGGCAAAAAAACAAGGCATGATAACAATGAAGCAGGACGGAGTGTTAAAAGTTCTTTCGGGCGAGACGACAATGGAAGAAGTTGAAAGAGTTACGGAAGATGGATTTTTGGAAACGGACTAAACACGAAAATTTAATTTTAAATCTTATCAGTATGAGCAAAAAAAAAGTTCTGATAGTGGAAGACGATAATTTCGTGGCGGAAGTATATTCCACAAAACTGCTGGAAATGGGCCATGAAGTAATAATTACTCAAAATGGTGAGGAAGGGCTGAATGTGCTCAAAGAGAATTTGCCGGATTTGATTTTGCTCGACATAATAATGCCGGTTATGGGCGGAATCGAAATGCTTGAGGAGATCAAAAAAAAAGAAGAGTGGAAAAAAATTCCGGTGATACTTCTCACAAACATCGGAGAAAAAGACAGTATCCAAAAAGCGCAGAACCTGGGAGTCCAGGATTATCTAATAAAATCCCATTTTACTCCGGCGGAAGTGATTGAAAAAATTGATGCCGTTTTGGGAAAATGATTCACGTTAATTTATTTAAAAAAATATGGAAAACCGATCGCAAATAGAAGCGAAATTCAATAGCTATTTGGAAATAGTCGCCCAGCAAGGCGCTTCGGATCTTCACTTAAGCGTAGGTCGTCCTCCGGTGGTAAGAATAGACGGAAAGTTGTATCCAGTTGCGGGAGAAGGAAAACTTTCCGAACAGGCTATGAAGAGTATAGCGGAAACAATCTTAAACGAGGAGCAGTTCAAAAGACTGGAAAAGGAGAGACAAATCGACTTTTCGGTGGATTTGGGAGGCAAGGCTCGTTTCCGGGCAAATATCTTCTATCAAAAAGGATTTATCAGTGCTGCTTTTCGAATGATTCCGACAAAAATAAGGTCACTTGAAGAGTTGAACCTGCCACCCCTTCTCTATGAACTTACAAAATCTTCCCAGGGATTCATTCTTATTACCGGTCCTTGCGGTCATGGAAAGTCTACAACGCTGGCAGCGCTGATTGATTGCATCAATCATACTCGCCAGGATCATATTATCACTATCGAAGACCCGATAGAATATCTGTTCGAACCGGATGCCTGCATTATCGACCAGCGGGAGGTGTTCCAGGACGCGGCCAGTTTCCATGCGGCCTTACGGGCGGTTTTTCGCGAAGACGCTGACGTGGTAATGGTCGGGGAAATGCGTGATATCGAAACAATCAGTACGGCGATAACCGCTGCTGAAACGGGACATTTGATTTTAGCTACTCTTCACACCAATGATGCCGCCCAAACCATAGATAGAATCGTCGATGTTTTTCCTTCCCATCAGCAAAATCAAATCAGAATGCAGCTTGCCCAAACTCTTCTTGGGATAGTGTCTCAGCGGCTGGTTAACAGGATTGACGGAGGCAGGGTGCCGGCGGTGGAAATTCTCTACAATAATAACGCGGTAGCCAATCTTATCCGGGAGGGAAAAACTCATCAGATCGATCTGGTGATACAAACTTCAAGAGAGAAAGGGATGGTTCCGCTGAATCACTCTTTGGCAGATTTGGTAAAAAGAGGTATAATTTCGCTAGAGGAAGCAGAAGCTTATTCGACCAATAAAGACGAACTGAAGATATTATTGAGATAAAAATTCATGAAATTCAAATACAAAGCCAGGAATCAAGCCGGGACACTTCAAGAGGGCGTTGTGGAGGCCTCCACCTTAGCCAACGCTACCACTGTTCTCCAGCAGCATAATCTGGTGGTAACAGCCATCGAACCGGGAAAAGAAGAAGGAGTGTTATCAGTCTTCTCCCGTTTCTGGGAGGGTGTATCGGACAAGGAATTCGTCATTTTTTCGAGGCAACTGGCGGTTATGATTGACGCGAGGGTACCTTTGATGACGGCCATCAAAGGAGTTGCCGAGCAAACTGCCAATCCATATTTTGCCAGAGTTCTTTCTTTCGTCTTGTTTGACATTGACGAAGGGAAGTCCCTGTCGGAAAGTCTCAAAAAACATCCGGAAGTTTTTTCTGATCTTTATGTCAATATGGTCCAATCCGGAGAAGTGTCCGGAAATCTTCAAAAAGCTCTTATGGATCTTGCCAATAATATCGAAAAAAATTATACCCTTACTCAAAAAGTGAAAGGAGTCCTCTATTATCCGGCTTTTGTGCTTTCCGCTTTTTTAGTCGTGGCTTTTTTGATGCTCACTTTTGTCATTCCGAAATTGATGGTGATGCTAGAAGAAACCAACGCAAAATTGCCGATAACGACAAGAGCGTTGATCTCTGTAGGGAATTTTATGCAGCACTGGTGGTGGGCCGTGCTTCTAGCGATTTTTTGCGGAGTGGTACTTGCGATCTATTATTCCAGTACTGAAGAAGGCGAGAAAGAGTTCGATATCATCAAGCTCAAAATGCCTATTATCGGTCGCGTTTTGGGATATATCTATCTGGCCCGTTTTTCGGAGAATCTTTCAACCCTAGTAAAGAGCGGATTGCCTATCGTGAACGCTCTTCAAATTTCAGGACGAGTGGTCGGTAATTTCAAATTTGAGCAGGATATTTTGGAAGCGGCCGAGCGGGTGAAATCGGGAGGGACAATCAGCGAAGTTTTGCAGAAAAAAAACAATTTTCCGCCTATTATGACTCAAATGATCAAAGTCGGAGAAGAAACCGGAAGATTAGACTCGACTTTGATGATTATGTCTAAATTCTATTCCCGGGAGGCAGACCAAATTGTTTCCAATCTCTCTTCGATCATTGAACCGGTTTTAATCGTTATTTTGGGTGTCGGTGTCGGTATCTTGGTTTTTTCAATCATCATTCCGATATATAACATAGCGCAAGGAATCAAATAATATAAAATTAAACTGGAAAGGCGGTGACAAAATGAAAACAAAAAAATACTCAAAGGGCTTCACGCTGGTCGAACTCTTGGTTGTTATCGCGATTATCGGAATTTTGGCGGCGGTGGTATTGGTGAGCTTGTCGAGCATGAGGACTAGAGCAAGACTTTCCTCAGCTGTACAATCTGCTAAAAGTGTCTCTACTGTTCTAGCTGATTGCTATATGAGAGGTGCAGCTATCACAGCTCCGGCAGCGAATGGAGGAGGTGTAACATGCACTAATTCTCCCACTTATCCAGCTTTAGGTACTGGTACAACTCAAGGCTGTGCTTATACTACAAATGTTACAGGAGATAGAATTGAAGTAACATGTGATACCCAAGTTTTTCAGTGTAGCTATGGAGGTTCGATGGCTTGTACTGGTGCTGGTTTATAGTAGAGCTTTGCTAAAATTCAATCTTAGTAAAGATTGGAATTATGTTTTGACAAAATTAATTTTCTCAACAACCTCGCCTTTTTTTAAAAGGCGGGGGAAGGTGAGAGAATGATAATCACATAACACATAACATGGAACACATAACAAAAAACAAAAAAGGTTTTACACTTGTTGAAATAATGGTCGCGATCGCAATTGTGGGGATTTTGGCGGCAGTAGTTCTGGTTTCGACGAAAAGTTACGGTGTAAAAGCGCGGTCGACGAAAGCTACGGCTCAACTTTCTAGCGCACTGCCATCAATGATTAGCTGTATTGGCAATATGGGTGTTGCAAAAGTCAGTAATCCTTCGGGCGGCGTCAATATTTGTACTGGCGTAGCGTCATACGGCAATTGGCCATCAATAGATAATTATTCTTATACTTCGACTGCAGCTAATATCAGCGGAACAACTAGCTGGTTTGTTACATTAGACAGCACATCTGCGAAAGATGATGTGAGAATTTGTTGTAATTCCGCTATGAGTAGCTGTAAAATAATTTCCCCGCTTAGCGGCGCGACTTGTACTGCCACTAGCCCGATTGAATAGCGCGAAAACTCGAAAAATAGAAGATCAATAAAAAAGGTTGAATAAAAAATAATATCAATAATCTAGAAAGGCGGTGAAAAAATGAAAACAAACAAAAAAGGTTTTACACTGGTTGAATTGCTCGTCGTGATCGCGATTATCGGAATTTTGGCCGGAATCGTGCTTGTCAGTTTGCAGAGCGCGAAAAACAAGGCAAAAGTTGCTTCGTTTCGTTCCAGCGCAGTCAGCGTCAACCCGGCGGCGATGAGCTGCGCGGATGAGAGTTCATTGAAGTTGCTTACGGATACCCCTGCCGCGGCGCCAGGCTCGGACATTTGTTCGGACGCCACCGTTGATGACAGCGTTTATCCTGTTATGTCGGCTGGAGTTTGCGAAGGCGATAATTTTGCCATATCAGCCGTAACGGATGCCTCTTCTGCGGACGGCATATACAGCGTGTCAATGACCTGCACTATTGGCGGCGCGGTGAGGACGGTTACCTGCGATCAGAACAAATGCACGCCATAATTTGATTCGAGATTTTTTTACCTAGCCTCGCTCTATGAAGATAGGGCGGGGTTATGGTGAAAGACTATCAAAGAATTTAAAATTTAAAATTGAAAAATGGTCGCTATTTTTTTTATCATCGGTCTTATTATCGGCAGTTTTCTCGGAGTGGTGAACTGGCGGCTGAAGACCGCCGAAGACATTGTTTGGAAGCGTTCGCACTGCCCGCATTGCAAGGAAAAAATCCATTGGTATGACAATATACCGCTTTTGAGTTTTGTGATTTTGGCCGGCCAGTGCCGGAACTGCCAAAAAAAAATTTCCTGGCAGTATCCGCTCATTGAACTTGTGACGGGGCTCTTGTTTGCGGCCGTCGCCTGGAAATTTTTAGGTACATTGGGATTCACAGCCGGCCCGGAGCGTATTTTCACCAATGGCGATATCGTCGATATGTCCTTTTGGCTCTTCGCTGTTTGTTATCTGGTCCTCATTTTTTTCCATGATCTCGATTTTATGCTCATACCGGACGCGGCTGTTTATCCGGCCATACTCGTGACGCTGGGCTATCAATATTACAAATATTTGGGAAGCCCGCTGGGGATTGCGGCGCCGAACGCTCCGATAACAAGCGCCCTCATCGCGGCCTTCGCCGCGGCTCTCTTTTTCTTTCTTCTCATCTGGATGTCGCGCGGAAAGTGGATCGGCGGGGGAGACGTGAAGCTGGGGTTTCTCGCCGGCGCCATGGTCGGCTGGCCGAAGATTTTGTTCGTTTTGTTTTTCGCCTATATGATCGGAGCGATCGCGAGCCTGATTTTGATCGCGACCAAAAAGAAGACCTGGAAAAGCCAAATTCCTTTTGGTCCGTTCCTGGTAACGGGAATCCTTTTGATCATGTTTTTTTCGGAGCAAATCCAGTTCTGGGCGAATAGGTATTTAAATATAGGGTATTAACAATTTCGAATTTCTAATTTCGAATTTTGAAATAATTTTGAATTATTCAATTTCGAATTAAAAAATTCAAACATTAAGATTTGATTCAAAATTCAAAATTAAAAATTAAAAATTCTTCGCGAGGGTTCACTCTCATTGAAATTATCATCGCCATAGCCATTGTGGGCATAGTGTCCGGTATTGCCGTTGTTAATTTCGGGAAAAATGATGATAAAGATGTTCGGATGGAAAGAGAACGACTGACGAGTTTTTTGCGGGATGTGCAAAACAAGGCGCTAACGGGAGAAATAGTAGCCGGCGTTTCGGGAGTATGCGGCTTTGGGGTTCATTATGTATCCTCCAGCAAAATCCAGGCGTATTATACGACGCATGGTACTGACTGCAAAATTTCGGGATCTAAAACTTATGGCACTGACCTACAAGACGTTTTTAATGTTAGAAATGGAGTGACAGTGAACTCTTCTTTTTCAGATGTTTTTTTCCTTATTCCCAATGGGGAAGTATATGATAATGGCACTCCCATGGCGACTCCAGTCACCCTAACACTCACTAAAAATACTAGTATCGGCATAACCATTGATGCCGCGGGAAACATAAAAAACATAGACTGAAATGAAAAGCGCAAACGAAAAAAATCGAGGATTTTCCTTGACTGAGATGCTGATTGCCATTTTTATCATCAGCGTGGGACTGGTAGGAACCTTGTCTTTTTTGAGCGTGAATTCGGCCAATCAAATCGAAACAAAAAACGAACTTATCGCGGCCGGATTAGCGCAGGAAGGGACGGAACTAGTGAGGAATATAAAGGATTATAATCAATTGAATTCTTCAACTCGCCCCTATTGGTACAGTAATTTAAATAATAACACCATAGATGGCGGGGGTGATTTATGTAAGGCAGTTGATTATAAATTTTTTACTAATCATAGGTGCCTGGAAGACTCAAATAAAAAATATATTTGCTGGGATTCAAGTTCGGGGAGATATTACCAGTGTATCAGTAGTGATATAAACAGAACAGAAATGGAAAGAACGGTAATAACCAAAAGGAAAGATGGTAGCCTTGATAGTGGCGGATATTTGGAAGTAACTTCGACCGTTACTTGGAATGGCCGGACAACGACAGCAAAAGGAACTCTCTATAATAATAGTTACTAACTCCCTTTGGGTGACAGAGCTGTAATTTATGATTCATATGAATAAATCACGCGAAAAAAAAGGGTTTACGCTGATAGAACTGATGGTCGCGATATCTATTTTTGCAATGGTTTTGGTCGCAATGATGGCTGTCTTCAATTCGGCTCTTGGGGCCTACCAAAAGGGTCGGGCAGTCAAGAAAGTTATGGAGGATTCCCAACTTGCTCTGAACAGTATCGCCAAAGATGTGAGGATGGGAAAAATAGAAAGTGATAATCATACGGCAAGCCCGCCAAGTTCTAATTTAAAAATCACTCGCAATCGCGATCAGATTATGGTTTGCTATAAAATAGAAGCTTCAAACAAACTTGAAATTTGCGATGGCAATTGTACCGGCTGCAAAAGCTTAGTGGATCTTTCTGAAACGGGAATGAGCTTTGCTTCAACTTCCGGTTTTCGCAATGAAAAAACCTTTCCGATTCCACCAGATACGCCCACGAGACGCGGATGGGTGGAAATTAATCTTATTATTGCAATGATAGCGGGCCAGGAAATGGACGCTGATTCGATTAACTTACAAACAATTGTGTCATCGAGGGATTATGGATGGGAATGATGTTGATTGACCTGACATCTGGTGCTTATTATGAACCCTGGAAAGGGTTTTTGCTTTATTTTTTATCATATATTTGCTAAGATTTTAATATGGAAAACAAAGCCAAAGCAGAAATTAGAATCAAAAAACTTCGGCGTGTTATCGACAAATTTCGCTATGAATATCATGTTTTGGATCGTCCGGAGGTGTCGGATGAAGTATACGAATCTCTGATGCGGGAATTACGCGGGTTTGAAGAAAAATATCCGGAATTTCGTAGTTCGGATTCGCCCTCGCAAAGGGTCGGTGGAAAATCGCTCGCGAAATTTGAAAAAGTGCGTCATAGTCATCGCCAGTGGTCGCTCGACGACGCTTTTTCGTTTGATGAGATGAAAAAGTGGGAAGAGAAATTTTTGAGGATACTAGTTAAACGCTTGGAAGTTCGACTTCCAAGGGGAAGTCGAACTTCCGCTAAGCTGGAATATTGCGCGGAGATTAAGATTGATGGATTGAAGATAATATTAACTTATGAAAAAGGATTACTGGTTCAAGCGGCGACGAGAGGAGACGGGGTGATCGGCGAAAATGTGACCGAACAAGTGAAAACGATTCGGAGCGTGCCTTTGAAACTTAATCAGCTGATTGATATAACCGTTGTCGGGGAAGCGTGGATGAAAAAAAGCGATTTGGAAAAAACAAACAAAACAAGAGAAAAAGAAGGGTTGCCGCCTTTCGCCAATTCCCGCAACGCGGCGGCGGGATCCATTCGGCAGCTTGATCCGAAAATAACGGCAAAAAGAAGACTGGATTCATATATCTATGATATAGAAGAAATAAAACTAAAAACTCAAAACTCAAAGCGCAAAACTACAACGCAAAACTTAAAACTACCGGAAACTCAGGTCGAGGAGTTGCAAATTTTACAGGAATTGGGATTTAAAGTAAATCCCAATCATATGCTTTGCAGAAATTTGGACGAAGTTCAGAAATTATTTGAGTCCTGGGAGCACAAAAGAAACAAGCAGGAATACGGTATTGACGGCATTGTGATAAAAATAAATTCCAATGAGTTGCAAAAAAAGCTTGGCTATACCGGAAAATCGCCGCGCTGGGCGGTGGCGTACAAATTCGTACCGGAAAAAGTGACGACAATCGTGGAAGATATCAAGGTCCAGGTGGGACGCACAGGTGCTCTCACGCCGGTGGCGCACTTGCGGCCGGTTTTGGTGGCTGGGTCAACTGTTTCGCGGGCGACACTTCACAATGAGGACGAAATAAAGCGCTTGGATGTCCGGATCGGTGATACAATCGTAATTCACAAAGCGGGAGATGTCATTCCGGAAGTGGTGGAGGTTCTCAAAAATTTTCGGACGGGAAAAGAAAAAAAATTTCATATGCCGACGAGGTGTCCTATTTGCGGAGGAGGGGTGAAGAAAGAAATTATTAAAGTTTCCAAGGTTCGACCTTTCCCTTCCTCTCCCGCCGCTGGCGGGATCGGAATTCCTCAAGGTCAAACCTTTAGCGCGGCGCACTATTGCCAGAACAAAAAGTGCTTCGCGGTTGAAAAAGAAAATATCATCCATTTTGTTTCAAGAAAAGGTTTTGATATCGAGGGCTTGGGGGAAAAAATAGTTGAGCAATTGATGAATGAAGGGCTGGTTTCATCTTTTGCCGATATTTTTGAACTCAAAACGGGCGACTTGGAACCACTTGAACGATTTGCCAAAAAATCAGCTGATAATCTCGTAAAAGCGATTAAAAAAGCGAAAAAGATTGAATTTCCGAAGTTTCTATACGCGCTTGGAATCAGGCATGTCGGAGAAGAAACGGCCCATCTCGTAACTCGTAACGCGAAACTCGTGACGCGAAACGATGTTAAAGATTTGTCCGATATAATTAATATATTTCAAAAAATTTCGGCGAATGAGTGGCTAAATATAAAAGGCATAGGGGAAAAATCGGCAAAAAGCCTGGAAGACTGGTTTTCTAATAAGGAAAATATAGAATTGCTGCGAAAAATGCAGAGACTAGAAGTTCAAGTAATTATACCCGTGTTGCATGTTACAAATTACATGTTACAGGGAAAGTCTTTCGTCCTCACCGGAGAACTGGACTCGATGTCTCGTGATGAAGCGAAGGAAAAGATCAGAGCGCTCGGAGGCGATATTTCCTCGTCAGTGAGTAAGAATACTAGCTTTATCGTGGTTGGCAAAAATCCGGGTTCGAAGTATGATAAAGCAAGAGAGTTGGGGGTGAAAATTGTAAACGAAGCTGAATTTGTTAGACTAACTAAATAAATGATATTAAAATCCGAAGTCCAAAAAATAGCGAGTCTTGCCCGCATCGAAATAACCGACGAAGAAGCCGAAAAGTATGCCCAAGAACTTTCGGATGTTTTGGGTTTTGTGGAAAAATTGAACGAGGCGGATACGGAAGGAATTGAACCGATCGCGCACATAACGGGAGCGAAAAATGTGATTCGGGAGGATAAAGTCATTGAATACAGCGGCGAAACAAAAGACGGAATCATCAATAACTTTCCGGAAAAGAAAGACAGGTTTGACAAGGTAAAAGCGGTGTTTTAATTTACCAGGGGTTTCCTAAGATAGGATCTTAGGACGCTCCTAAGATCATATCTTAGGAAAATGATTAGAGAACTGCACAAAAAACTAGTTAATCAAGAAATAACTTCAGAAAGATTAACTGAAGATTATTTTGCTAAAATCGAAAAAAAAAATCCTGAAATAAAGGCTTATTTAAGCCTAAATAAGGAATTCGCGTTGGATAAGGCCCGCTCGGTCGATAAGAAAATAAAAAACGGAGAAGAGATTGATCTTTTGGCCGGGATTCCCTGTTCGATCAAAGACAATATGTGTATTGAAGGACTCCCGACCACGGCCGGATCAAAAATTCTTGAAAATTATATTCCGCCCTACGATGCGACGGTCGTAAAAAAACTGAAAGAAAGCGATGCGGTACTACTTGGGAAAACAAATATGGATGAATTCGCGATGGGTTCTTCGACGGAAAATAGCGCCTATCAGGTGACAAAAAATCCGCACGATTCCGATCGCGTTCCCGGCGGGTCGTCTGGCGGGTCGGCAGCCGCGGTCGCGGCGGATATGTGCGCCTATTCTCTCGGTTCCGACACGGGCGGATCAATCCGTCAGCCGGCTTCTTTCTGTGGCGTAGTTGGTTTGAAGCCGACTTACGGCATGGTTTCCCGCTATGGCCTCATTGCGATGGCTTCAAGTCTTGACCAGATTGGTCCAGTTACAAAAAATATTGAAGACGCGGCGATAATCCTGACTCGAATCAGCGGGAAAGATCGATTTGATTCAACAACAGTTGAAACTGCTTCGAAAAATTATGAAGACGGCTTAGGAAAAGACATAAGGGGCCTTCGAATTGGAATTCCAAAAGAATATTTCGCGGGCGATGGGTTGGGCAAGGACGTCAAAGAAAAAATCGAAGAGGGGATCGCAAAATTTGAAAGAATGGGAGCGAAAATAATCGATATCAATCTTCCGAGCGCGGATTTCGCTCTCGCGACCTACTATATCATTATGCCTTCGGAAATCAGCTCGAACCTGGCGCGTTTTGACGGGATCCGTTTCGGAAAATCAGCGGGGGCGGAAAGCGAAAAAACAGGCGAAGACTTGAACCTGCTTGAAATATATCAAAAAACCCGGGCCAAAAGTCTGGGAAAAGAAGTGAAAAGAAGAATCATGCTCGGGACATATTCTTTGAGCGCCGGATATTACGATAAATACTATGCAAAGGCTCAAAAGGCGCGAGCCCTCATCAGAAAAGAATTTGAAGAGGCTTTCAAAAAGGTGGACGTGATCGCGGGACCGACTTCACCAACGGCCGCTTTTAAAATCGGCGAAAAAACAGCCAATCCCCTGGAGATGTATCTCGCCGACATTTATACGGTTACGGCCAATATTGCCGGCGTTCCTGCCATTTCCTTTCCCTGCGGGAGTGTTAGAATAGAAAAAAAGGATCTTCCGGTGGGCTTGCAGCTTATGGGAAAGTGGTTTGACGAGGAAACGTTGTTGAATGCCGCTTATGCATTTGAGCAATCAAAATAGGCAATTTCTAATTTTATTGGAAATTCAAAATTAATTTATGGACACAAATATTATAGCCATTTTCCAATTTCTCTGGTCAGCTTTCTCCCAGTCCAGCTTTTTTTTCTATCTTAGGATAGCGGCCGGATTTATCATTGCCGTTCTCCTCATCGCCGATATTCTTCTCATTTCCAAAAGAGTCCGAACGGATGTGACGGTAGCGATATACGGAGCAAATGTGCCGAAGTTCAAAAAAGAAAAGTATCGGGAAAGATGGAGCAATATCATGAAACGAGTCGAAGAGGAAGGGATTTCAGGCGGAAAATTCGCTCTCGTTGAAGCGGATAGACTGCTTGGCGAAGTGCTGGAAAGAGTCGGCTATAAAGGAAAAGACGTGGCGGAAAAATTGGGGCAAATTCCTCCCGGACAATTGATCGGCGTCAGCGAAGTCACGGCTTCCCACAAAATTTCGGAACAGATTCTTTTGGATCCGGCGCTTGAAATGAGCCTCGACGAGATAAAAGCGGCTCTTGAGGGTTATGAAAAATTTTTCACCGGACTCGAGATATATTAAGAAGATTTAATCAAATAATAAACATATGCATATGAAAACTCGCATTGCCATCAATGGCTTTGGCCGCATTGGCCGGTCGGCTCTGAAAATCGCGCTAGAAAAAGAAAATCTTGAAGTTGTGGCTGTCAATGATCTCGCGAATGATAAGACTCTGGCTCATCTTTTGAAACACGACAGCTTGTATGGCACCTATAGCAAAACTGTGGAAGCGGGCGAAGGGGAAATTATCATCGACGGGAAAAAAATAAGGAGTTTTTCCGAGCCGGATCCCAGAAAACTGCCCTGGAAGGACTTAGGCGTGGACATTGTTCTTGAGTGCAGCGGTGTTTTTGACGATCGGGAGAAAGCCGGGCTCCATATTGAGGCCGGCGCCAAAAAAGTGATCTTGAGCGCTCCGCCCAAGGGCGATGATATCCCGGTTTATCTTATCGGAGTGAATGAAAAGGATATCGATCCTTCCGAGAATATAATTTCCAACGGTTCTTGCACGACCAATTGTCTCGCACCGATGATAAAAGTGCTCGATGAAAAATTCGGGGTGGAAAAAGGTTTTATGACCACGGTTCACTCATATACCAACGACCAAAGAATTCTCGATTTGCCGCACAAGGACTTGCGCCGAGCCAGAGCCGCTGCCCAAAACATCATTCCCACAACGACCGGAGCGGCGAAAACCGTAGCGAAGGTTATAAAAAGCCTTGAAGGAAAACTGAACGGGATCGCGATGCGCGTTCCAACGCCGGTTGTTTCTTCAACGGATTTTGTCTGCGTATTAAAAAAAGAGGCGACAGTTGAAGAAATAAACGACGCCTACCGCGAAGCGGCTGAAACTTATTTGAAAAATATATTGACCGTTAGTGACGAGGAGCTGGTTTCGATGGATTTCAAGGGCAATCCCGCAAGCGCAATCGTCGATCTGCCGCTGACGATGGCTAACGGCAATCTCGTTAAAGTTGTCGGCTGGTATGATAACGAGTGGGGATATGCGAACCGGCTGGTCGAAATGGCGGAATTAGTAGGCAGCAAGGCGCTGTGAGCTATGGCATAAAATACAGACTGAAAATTTTCAATTTCTAATTTTCAATTTCCAAACAATGTCTAAATTTCTAAATTATTAAATGACTGAATGATTTTAAAATTTAGTCATTGAGACATTGAAAATTGATTGAAAATTGAAAATTGAAAATTGAAAATTCGACACTTGTGGGCTATTTGCATAAATTGTATAATAATATCGGCTAACTCTTAAAACAAAAACCTATGCCCAAAAAACAAAAGGGTTCCGCCCTCATCTTCGCCACTATCATTCTTTTCTCTCTTCTGGCCATCACTGTCACTCTTTCGGCCATCACTGTGCAGGATATGAAGATGAGCCAAAAGACCAAAAGCTCCACCGGAGCCTTCTTCAACGCCGATTCGGGAGTGGAATGGGCTCTTTACAAGATCACCAACAGTGACAGTTCCGTGAAAATCAACAGTCTTCCCGGCATTACCTTCAATACTGATGGTAGCGCGCAATGTCCTTTCGGCGGATGCAACGTATTCTTCTTGAAAGACGATGGCACTGTGATTACCCAGGCTCAAGCCGGCAGCCTCTATGTTTCCGACATCAAAGCCGTCCGCAGCGTCGGCACCCAGGGAGCCGAAACCCAGCGAGCCATCGAGGCGGCGGTGGCGAGTGGGGGAGGAGGATGCTATGTAGATTATGCTTTGGGCACGGGTCTTTCTCCTGGGACTTCCTGTGGCGCGGTAGGTGGATTTACTGTCAAGAAATCTGCCGGCAAATGGGGTTTTTGCGATACTGGATCCGGATCAACCTTAGAAGCAATTCAGCGTCCGCCGGGTGCTACTTGTGCTCCAGGATGGTCATCTAATCAGGATTTTGGTGAGGCGTATGTTTGTTGCATGTAGAGCCTTTTCTCTCGTAGGTAGACTAGGGTTTCGCAAAGACTTAGCTAATAGAAAAAGACAGGTTCGACACCTGTCTTTTTGTATTGTAAAATAAAGCTAGTAATTTAGATATAAAAAAAATAATTTTATGTTTGATATTCTCATCAAAAATGCCATCTTGATTGACGGTACCGGAAAAATCGGGTATAAGGCGGATGTGGCCGTAACAAAAAACAAAATTTCAAAAATTGGCAATTTGAAGCGGGCGAAAGGAAGAGCGGAAATTGACGCGACAGGAAAAGCGGTCTGCCCGGGATTTATTGATGCGCACAACCACTCCGACGGATATTGGAGAATTTTTCTCGATCCCCAGCTTCCCAGTCTTCTCTATCAGGGAATAACCACGATTATTGGAGGAAACTGCGGGACCTCTATTGCGCCTCTTGCCAGCGGAAAAATTATCGAATCAATCCAAAAATGGGCGGATATCAAACAAGTGAACGTAGATTGGCTTTCAATGGGAGAGTTCGCTGAAAAAATGAGCAGCCGGAAATTCAGCGTGAACTTTGGGACGCTGGCAGGCCACGGAACCTTGCGCCGGGGCGTAGTGCTTGATGAGATGCGGCGCCTCGATCGAAAAGAGCTTGAGACAATGAAAAAAACATTGGAAAAATCATTGGAGGAAGGCGCTATGGGATTTTCCACGGGTCTGGCCTATAGCCATGAAAAAGCGGCTACTTGGGACGAGTTGGTTGAAATGCTTGAAATAACAAAAAAATATAACCGCGTTTATTCCACGCATCTGCGGAACGAGGCGCAAGATATTGTTTTGGCCGTCAAGGAAGCCATTGACTTGGCGAAAGAAACGGATGTCAATCTTCAAATTTCCCATCTCAAAATAATGGGAGAAAAAAACTGGCCGCTGATGGATGAAGTGCTGGAAAAAATAAGCTCGGCCCATAAAGAGGGAGTTAATATTAATTTTGATATTTATCCCTATACCCAAACCGGTTCGGTCCTTTATGTTTTCCTGCCGTCTTGGGTGGCCGAGGGAGGCAAAAAAATGCTTTTGAAGCGTCTCAAGGAAAAACAACTTCGAGAAAGAATAATCAAAGAAATGAAAGAGTCGGCCCAATATCACTACGAAGACGCGATTATCGCTATCTGTCCAATCAGCAAATCTATTGCCAAGAAAAGAATTTCGGAAATTGCCGCGGCGCAGGAAATTTCAGTCGAAGAAGCGCTTATCAATCTGCTGATCGCGAGCGAAGGAAGAGTGGTGACAATTGTCGATTGCTTGAGCGAGGAAAATATCAAAAAAGCTGTCAGGCACCCCCTGTCAATGATCGCGTCGGACGGAGCAGGTTATGATATTTCACACAAAAACAGCGGAGAGCTGGTTCATCCAAGGTGTTTCGGAACTTTTCCGCGGGTGCTGCGCAAATACGTCCGGGAGGAAAAACTGTTGACTTTTGAAGAAGCAGTCAGGAAAATGACCAGTCTTCCGGCGCATAAGTTCGGCCTGGAAAATAGGGGAGTGGTCAAAAAAGGATATATCGCCGATCTTATCGTCTTTGATCCGAATAAAATCACCGACAAAGCGACAGTCGAAAATCCCTATCAATATTCGGAGGGGATAAGCGAAGTGATTGTAAATGGAAAATTCGCATTGCGAGACAGCAAATTGACGGGAGAAATGGGCGGGGAATTTATTTTGGGATAAAAAAATTATGATGCCAAAGGCTAAAAATTTTTTCTTTCTTGGATATAAATTTGATGCCAAATCGCTCAAGATAAATTTCGATTACAGGATCGATTTTTTTAACCGTGAACCTTTGGATTTCACGGAAACCATAGTTCTTCCGAGGGCTCCAAAAAATATTTCTCAAGAAACGCTGCGAAAATTTCTCGAGCCTTTGCACATCATTTTGGGCATAAGCTACTATAAACTTTATTGCCCGCCGAAAATTAGATTGTCCTTCGGGCTCTCAAAAGAGCAAGCCGATTTTTGGAACAAGGTTTATCGAAAAGGTCTCGGCGAATTTTTATATCGGAACAAGCTTGATCCGAAAAAAATTGCAAGATTTCCGCATGCAAAAATAAAAACTCAGTCCGTTGATATAGAAGTTACGGATCGGGCGCTGTTGGGGATCGGGGGAGGAAAAGATTCAATTGTCGCGGCAGAGCTGCTTCATGATTTTTCCATTACTTCGTTTGCAGTTGAAACTCAAAGAGAAGATCGGATCTTTGATGAGGTCATGAAAAAAATCAATAAACCTTCTCTCAAGATTAAAAGATTTCTTGATCCCAAAATATTTGAAGCATATGAAGGGGAATATAACGGGCACGTTCCCATCTCGGCGATTTTCGCTTTTCTGGGCCTCTTCTCGGCGGCTCTTTACGGATACAAGAATGTGATTGTTGGCAACGAACACAGCAGCAATTTCGGCAATATCAGGTACAAAGGCGAAATTATAAATCATCAGTGGAGCAAATCGGCGGAATTCGAATCGATGTTCCAAGACTACACGAAAAAATATATTACCCCGGACATTGTTTATTTTTCGCTCCTTCGCCCGTTTCACGAAATTCGAGTTGCCCAGATGTTCTCGAAATATAAAAAATATTTCCCAATTTTCACGAGCTGCAACAAAAATTTTACGGTTTCCAAAGAGCGCGCGAGCTTTTTGTGGTGCGGCGAGTGCCCGAAATGCGCTTTTGTATATCTTATGCTGGCGCCGTTTATTTCAAAAAAAGAATTGATCGATATATTTGGAAAAAATCTTTTTGCCAACGAAAAACTTTTGCCGCTTTTCCGGGACTTGCTCGGATTTGGAAAATTGAAGCCGTTTGATTGCGTGGGGACATTTGAGGAATCACAGGCGGCGCTATATCTTGCTTCAAAAAATTATAAAAACGACGTTGTGATGAAAGTCCTATTGCCCGGAATCAAAAATCCTCATTATCTGGTAAAACAAGTTTTTAAAACAGCTCCCGCGCCGACGCTTCCAGCTCCATTCAAATTTTTGGGTATAAAAAATGTTGCTATTTTAGGCTATGGCCGGGAGGGAAAAATCACTGAAAAATATATCCGCAAAAATTATCCGGCTCTCAAAATCGGAATCCTCGACCAAAATCTTGATAAAAATTATCTCAAAAAACAGGGAGATTATGACCTCGCGATCAAAACTTCCGGAATTTCAAAAAATAAAGTAAAAATTCATTATACTACGGCAACCAATATTTTCTTCGCGCAAAACAAAAATTTCACAATCGGCGTGACGGGGAGCAAGGGAAAAAGCACGACCGCGAGCTTGATTTATGAAATTTTGAAATCCAGCGGCAAAAAGGTGCGGCTGATCGGGAACATCGGGAACCCAATGCTCGAAGTCAAGCTTTCCAAAGTCGATCCCAAAGAAATTTTTGTTATTGAACTTTCGAGTTACATGCTTGAGGACATTGAATATTCTCCGAATATTGCGGTGACCACAAATCTTTTTCCGGAACATATGGACTATCATGGAGGGGTTGAAAAATATTACTCCGCCAAGAAAAATATATTCAAATTTCAAAAAACAGGCGGCCATTCGGTGAAACCGCCATTCAATGAAAAAATTCCACTCGATAAATCTGGAATTCCTCTTTTGGGTGAACACAATCTTCGAAATATCCAAGCGGCCGTCAAGGTAGCGCGAATCCTCAAGGTCGCGGACGCAGCGATAAAAAAAGCAATCAAAAATTTCAGATCTCTTCCGCACAGGCTGGAATTTGTCGATGAAAAGAACGGAATAAAATTTTTTGACGACGCAATTTCCACGACCCCGGAATCGACAATTGCGGCTGTCAAATCGCTCAAAAAAATCGGGACGATATTTCTTGGAGGGGAAGACAGGGGATATAATTTTTCAGAGCTTGAAAAAATTCTGCGAAAATACAAGATAAAGAATATCGTACTTTTTCCCGACAGCGGGAAACGGATATTGAAATCACGGAAGGGTTTCAATATTTTTGAAACCAAGAGTATGAAAAGTGCCGTCAAATTCGCTTTCGATAATACGGAAAAAGGCAAAATCTGCCTGCTTTCAACCGCATCGCCAAGCTATTCGCTCTGGAAGAATTTTGAAGAGAAGGGAGAAGAGTTCAAAAAATATGTTCGCCAAGCCACAGCCTCTTGACACGCTTTTTTAATCTGCTATTATTCACTTTACGCTAAGCATTAACTTAAAAATACAAAAGTAACCTAGTCAATCACTAAATCGAACTAAAATTCGGGTGAAAGACGCGACTGGAATAGTTTGTAACATATTTGCAGATTATTCCGGTCGTGTTTTAATTGTCTCCGCCTATGGAAGACAAAAACACGAAGAACTTTGACAACTGAATCCTCATCAATTTGCCAGCAAAAAAATTGATGAGAAAAAACAATCGCAAGTTTTTGTGGTTGTCCTGGATCCGACGTTCTGTCGGATAAGTGCTAAGAATCTATTCAATTCAAAAATTGTTTACTTTAGAGAAAGCTGAAATTTGTATCAAAAAATTTCAGGTTCTCAAAATTATTTTGGTAATTTATTTTATCAAAATAATTCTTATTGAGAGTTTGATCCTGGCTCAGGATGAACGCTGGCGGCGTGGATAAGGCATGCAAGTCACGGGGGCTCTTCGGAGCAACCGGCAAACGGGTTAGTAATACATAGGAATCTACCGAGAAGTTTGGCATAGCTTTCCGAAAGGGAAGGTAATTCCAAATGGCCTCAATGAGCAATTATTGAGTAAAGGCAATAGCAATATTGCCGCTTCTTGAGGAGCCTGTGTCCTATCAGCTTGTTGGTGAGGTAATGGCTCACCAAGGCTATGACGGGTAGGGGATGTGAGAGCATGATCCCCAACATTGGGACTGAGACACTGCCCAAACACCTACGGGTGGCTGCAGTCGAGAATCTTCGGCAATGGGCGAAAGCCTGACCGAGCGACGCCGCGTGGAGGATGAAGGCCTTCGCGTTGTAAACTCCTTTTCTCACAGAAAAAGAAATATCACTTGTGGTATTTTTGATGGTATGTGAGGAATAAGAGGTTGCTAACTCTGAGCCAGCAGCAGCGGTAATACAGAGACCTCAAGCGTTATCCGGATTTATTGGGCGTAAAGCGTGTGTAGGCGG
>JAUXSN010000024.1 GCA_030679895.1 Candidatus Moraniibacteriota bacterium
GGCCGATGCTTCTGACAGCCGGCAAAAGGGCGGCAGCGGGCTGGGGTTGGCGATCAGCCGCGAGTTGGTGGAGCGCATGGGCGGCCGAATCGGTTACGAGTCGGTGGCAGGCGAAGGCGCCACGTTTTATTTCGAATTGCCGATACAACAGGGAGCCTGAATCAGGAACGGAATCATGGTTCGCCTCAAGCAAACATCCGCTGCCCACATTTCATATCTTGCCACTGCATTCGTGCTGATCATCGCGTTGATGACGGGCGTTGCCCTGCTCGGGCTGGAACGGGTCAGCACGCTGAATGAAAAGGCCGAGCTGCTCAGGCAGAAAGAGATCAAAACCGACCAGGTTCAGCGGATGCGCAATGCGGTCAGGGAACGGTTTATTCGCCTGAGCCTCATTGTCATCTCGGATGACTCCTTCCTGCAGGACGTGTATATCCAGGAGTTCGACCTGCTGGCCAGCCGGTTCATGGTGGCAAGAAATACAATTGAGAATATGAAGAGCCTTCCTGGGGAGGCGGCGCTGTTTTCCGAATTGCGCAATCTAACCGCGAAGGGCGCACCCATTCTGGCGTCGGTGGTAGAGACCGCGCTAGGCGGCGACTCTGCACGCGCAAAGAAAATACTGCTCGAAGAATCGGTGCCCATACAGGAGCAAGTGATGGCGCAGACTGACCGCATTCTGACGTTCTTCGAGCAAGCCAATGCATCGGCAGTGCTTGAGATGGAACAGGAGTTGCAGCAAACACAGCGCCTGATGACCGCAATGGCGATCGCCCAAGTCGTCCTGGTCTTGCTGATTGCCATGATTGTCATCCGCCATTCACACAAGCAGAACACTGGAATGCAATTGGAGATCACCCGGCGCCGGCAGAGCGAGATGCGATTGCGGGAAGCGCAGGACGGGCTGGAGCTGCAGGTCCAGGCACGAACTGCGGAGCTCAATCGGTTCAAATCCACACTCGATCGCACGCTCGATTGCGTGTTCATGTTCGATGCGGCCACGCTCCTTTTCTTCTATTTCAACGAAGGGGCGTTGCTGCAGGTGGGTTATACAAGTGATGAACTGCTGGCGATGCATCCCTACGACATCAAACCCAATATTGGCGAGGCGCAATTCAACGAAATTATCGCTCCGCTGCTCACCGGGGAACAGGCATCGCTCACCTTCGAAACCGTTCATCAAAACAAGAGCGGCCAGTGTCTGCCCGTGGAAGTCTTCCTGCAATACATCGCGCCGGAGGATGAACCCGCACGCTTTGTGGCCATCGTCCGTGATATCAGCGAGCGCAAGCGCATGGAGCGCATGAAGAGCGAGTTTGTCTCTACCGTCAGCCATGAACTGCGCACGCCGCTGACCGTCATCAAAGGCAACGTGGACCTGATGCGCCGCATCAAGGAAGCGGATGAAGAGTCGCTGAGCAGTATCGATCAGGAGGCGGGCAGACTCACGCGTTTGGTCGGTGGTCTGCTCATGCTGGCGCAGGCCGAGTCGGGCAAACTTCCGCTCAATTTTGGGCGCGTGGAGCTTGACCTTTTGCTCACCGAGGTCTTCACCGAAATGCGCGTGCTGGCGGGCAGCAAGGTGCGTGTCCATCTCAATGACATCGATCAAGTCATTGTCAACGGCGACCGCGACCGCTTGAAACAGGTCTTGTTGAACCTGGTTGCGAATGCGATCCAATACACGCCTGCGGGCGGGGATGTGTTTCTCAGCCTGTCCAGGTTGG
The DNA here is from genome assembly GCA_030679895.1 of Candidatus Moraniibacteriota bacterium. Lineage (GTDB taxonomy): Bacteria > Patescibacteriota > Minisyncoccia > Moranbacterales > UBA11712 > Fen-1326. The sequence goes on from JAUXSN010000024.1 coordinate 1,728, forward strand.
GGGATCAGGGACGCCTCATCATACGGGACACTGGTCCGGGCATCCCGGCAGAGGACTTGCCTCATATATTCGACCGCTTCTACCGTGCTGAAAAATCCCGCACGCGCTCGCAGACCAGCGGCTTCGGGCTGGGACTATCCATTGCACATTGGATCATTGAGCATCACGGCGGGCAGATCAAGGTTGAGTCGAAAGAGGAGAAAGGGACGACGTTTGTGATCTGGTTGAATGTGATTAAGTAGTTGGGTAGTTGGGTAGTTGGATAGTTGGGTAGTTGCGTAGTTTGCGTTCTCTAACGCAAATTCTCTACCGTACACTTTACAACCAGGACGTATCTGCGTCCCAAATGGGTTTTGTACGGTAGAGAGACGCAAATTCAGTTTATCGGTGGAAAATTGGTATCTTCTCAAAAAACAGGGGCGGAGACCCTAAAGGTTTCCCTCGCTGGCCAAATTATCTTGTCGAACAGCGTATTTTGCCAGCAAAGTACCCAATCTGACAGAAAAACCTTTAGGGTCTGGGAGTTCACCCCAAATTATTGAGATGATACCAATTAAACCGCAGAGACGCGGAGGTCGCAGAGTTTAAGCCTTCTCTGCGTTCCCTGCGTCTCTGCGGTTAACAATTATTCGCTAACCGTTACTTGGATGACTGCAGTTTCAATTACCTGATCATTTCGTACAACCACTAACTGAACAGCATATAAACCATTGAGATTACTCGTATCCCACTCTGCCAGTTGACCATTTTCCACGGGCGCAAACGAATCGCTGCCCAATTGAATCCATGATTGTGGATTCAGTCCCTTGCCCACTTGCACACGATAATAGAGGAAATCATCGCCCGAAGCGGTGCCGATAATCTGCACAACACCGTTCACATCCGCGAACAACTGCGGGGAGGTGATATTGACATTCGGATTCAACTGCGGCGGTTGGATGGCATCGTAGGCGCTGGGC
>JAUXSN010000026.1 GCA_030679895.1 Candidatus Moraniibacteriota bacterium
AAAACGGCAAAGGGCGGAGGATAATTGGCGATAATGGCGAAAAGCAGCGCTTGGGAAGTAAGCGTTCTTTCCCCTCCCGAAAGCATACCGAGATTGGATATTCTTTTCCCCGGCGGGCAGGCCTTGATCTCAATTCCGATTTCTTTGGCTCTTTCCTCTTTTTCCGTATCTTCATTCTCCTCTTCTTCTCCCAAAGCCTCGCTATCCCTGCTCTTATCCCTGAAGCTCCTGCGTCCCTCCACTTTTATCTTTATCATTTCCGCGCTTCCTCCGCCAAAAATAATTTTGAAATACTTGGAAAATTCGCTGTTAACTTTCTTATACGTTTCTTCAAAAGACACTTTTATTCTTTCGTCCATTTCCTTGATCACCTCGGCAAGCGTCACAATCGCTTTTTCAAGGTCTTCGGACTGGCTGACGAGAAAACTATATCTTTTTTGAGTTTCAACGCACTCTTCGATTATCATCGGGTCAATGGCTCCGATTTGTTCCGCTTGAATTTTGAGGCGGTATATTTCTCTTTCCAGTTCTTCCGGATTTATCTTTTCATCCGGATTCAATCCTTCGCTACTCGATATTTCATCGGGATTGGAAAGTCTCAATTCTTCCTGGATTTTTTTTCTCAAATCCTCCTCCCGAACTTCGACTCTCGCCAGATTCACTTTTACTTCGTTCAAATTTTCCCTGATTTTTGTTATTTCATGCTGCTTCTCCCGGAGCTGCGCTTCCAGTTGAAAATATAATTCCCGGGCCTCCCTGTCTTTTTTCAACAGGTCGCCCATCTTTCGCCGATTTTCTTCAATCTGGCCGTTAAATATCCGAAGTTTTTCTTCAATTTCTTTTTTTTGAAACTCCAGCTCACCGATGGCTTTGAGATCCACAATGTTTTTCCGCTCTTTGGTTTCTTGGGACTTTTTTCCTTCGCTCACTTCCTGCCAGAGCTTTCCAATCTCAAGGCGCAGATTTCTGAAATCGCCTTTTAGCCTATCAAGCCCGCTCAAATCGGAAATCTTTTCGACCGCCTGTTCAATCCGCTGATATTCGCTCTGAATTTTCTTTATTTCTTCCCGGATATAGGGCAGGTCAACTGGAATTTCATTGATGATTTCCAGATTCCGGGCTTTTTCTTTTTCTATCTCAATTCTGGCTTCAATCATGGCTGTTTTCCGCCGCTCCTGGTTCAGGCTCTCGAAAATGCGATCTTTTTCTTTTTCCAGTCCGCTTCTCCTCTCTTCAAAATCGGAATTGGTCTTCGATTCCTTTTTTACCCTGATTTCAAGATCATCAATATTTCTTTGAAGTTTCATTTCCTCACGGCCTATTTCTTCTTTTTCCGCCAATACTTTTTCTTTTTCACTTTGAAGCTTTTTCCAAAGAAAACCATAAAGATTTTTTTGTTTTTTCTTGAGAGAAAGCGCCACCGCTTCCCCCTTTTGGGCTTTTTCCGATTGCCTCCTCAAGACCTTTAGATGCGGCTCAATTTCTTTGACTAGATCCGCGATTCTTTCAAGATTATTCTTCGTCGAATCCAGTTTTCGAAGAGACCTCTCTTTTTTCAACTGATAGGGTTTCACTCCCGCCGCTTCTTCAAGCGTAATTCTTCGCTCAACCGGCGTGGCATTGAGAACGGAATCAGCCATTCCCTGGTCTATTATGCAATAGCTTCTCTGCCCCACTCCGGCCTTAGCCAGGAGATCAGAGATATCGATCAGGCGCGTCTTGCTGCCGTTTATGAAATATTCGCCTTCGCCGCTCCGGTATATTTTGCGCGAAATAACAACCTCTTCAAATTCAAGCGGCATACTTTTGTCGGAATTATCAAAAAAAAGGGACACTTTCGCGGATCCGAGCTGCGATTTTTTTCCGGAACCGGCGAAAATGACGTCTTCCGATTTTTTTCCCCGAAGATTTTTGAGCGATTGCTCCCCCATCGCCCATTTCATCGCGTCGGCAACATTGCTTTTCCCGCTCCCGTTGGGCCCGACAATGGCCGTTATCCCGCACCGCTTGGCATGCTTGGAAACTAAGTTTCCAAGTGGAAACTTAGTTTCCATAACGGAACACGACGGCAAAAAATCCAAAATTGTTTTGGTCGCGAAAGATTTGAAGCCGGACATTTCGATGCGCTTTAGATACATTTGTTTTTATTTTACCATCCTTTCGCCTCAAGCCCGTTCTTGGCCGCGTTTCGTTGCGCTTCCTGCTTTGACGCCCCTTCCCCTTGAGCCACTTCATCTTCCTCAAGATAAACTCCCACCACGAATTTTTTGTTATGATCCGGCCCTGCTTCTGAAATCACTCTGTAGCTCGGGGTGATCCCGGCCTTGTCCTGGGCTTCTTCCTGAAAAAGAGATTTCGGATCGAGATATAATTTTTCCCTGATCACCCTCTCCAGATGAACTACGATGTTTTCCAGAATGAATTTTTTTGACGGATCATAACCCTGATCAAGATAAATCGCCCCGATTATCGCCTCGATAGCATTAGCCAGGAGATATTCACGCGCCCGGCCCGTGTCTTTGGCTTCTCCCCGGCTCATCAACAAAAAATCGCCCACTTCCAAGCCGCGGGAAACACTGGCCAGCATATCTTTGTTCACAAGCGATGCCCGCCAGTTCGTGAGTTCTCCTTCGGGGTTGGGAAAATTGTTATAAAGATATTCCGTGACAACCAATTCCAAAACCGCGTCGCCAAGAAATTCCAGGCGTTCGTTGTGGTCCAATTTATAACCGCGGTTTTCGTTAAGGTACGACCGGTGGGTGACGGCTTGCTGGAGAAGATTGGGATTATTGAATTTTACTTTTAATTTTTCTTCAAGCTCGGAAATATCTTCTTTCATTGATTATCAAGCGCAAAACGCAAAGCGTAAAACTAAAAACCACAGCGTAAAGCGAAAAATTTTCGTTTTAAGTTTTAAGCTGTAGTTTTTCGCTTTGAGTTTTAAACTTTTAGCTTAATTGTTATTTATTATTTTTCATCTTTATCATTTGTCCCATTTTCTTTCTCTTCTTTCTTCTCGTCATTTTTCATCGGCTCTCCCATTTCGCGGTAAATCGTTCCGAGCACTCCGTTCACGAATCTTCCCGACGATTCCCCGCCGTATGTTTTCGCGAGCTCAATAGCTTCGTTTATGGCCACTTTCGGCGGAACTTCTTCATAATTTCCGAACACCAGCTCAAAAATTCCGAGCCGCAAGACATTCCGGTCTACGATTGTCACTTGCTCGAGCGGCCACTCGGGAGCGCATTTTTCGATTAGCTTATCAATTTTTCCCCGGCGCTTGAGAACTCCCGAAACAAGATAATGGATAAAGGCCGCGTCTTCAATTCCCGGCGCGAATTCCGCTATGTTATGGCCGATTATCTCGTCTATTTTTTCCCCTTTCTTATCGCGAAAATCCCATTCATAGAGGCTTTGCATAGCGACGGAGCGTAATAAATGTCTATTGGCCATAAAATTATTTGAATTCTACTTTTCTAAAATGCAATTTCCCGACTTTTATAATTTTGTTATTGTGTTCTTTTTTGCTTAATTCAAGCTTATAATCAACAATTTTTTCACCATCCAGTGAAACCCCTCCTTGCTCTATTTTTCTTCTCGCATCGGAAATACTTGTTGCCATATCAGCTTTAACTAAAAATTCTGTCAATTTTAACGTATTCGTTGTTACTATTGGTTTAGGTAAACCAAATTTTAGAATATTTGCTTTTGCTGAAATTGTTACGGATCTTATTTTTTTTGGCATCTCTCTTTTTTGAAAAACTTTCACGAAATTTTCCTCGGCTTTTTTCACTGCTTTTTCCCCGTGATATATTTTTACAATTTCAAGCGCTAACTTCATTTTCATATCGCGCGGATTTTTTTCCTTGATTTTCCTAAAATCCAAATCCGTCGCCAGCTCAAAATATTCTTTCATCGCCGCGTCCGGAATCGACATTATTTTCCCGTATATTTGGTCGGCGCTTTCGGTAATACCGATGTAATTATCCAAGGATTTGCTCATTTTTTCTTTTCCGTCCGTGCCGACTAAAAGTTTCATGATCATCAGCGCTTGCGGCGCTTGGCCGAATTTTTCCTGATAATGCCTCCCGAACAGCTCGTTGAATTTCTGGTCATTGCCAAGCATCGCCACATCATCCTTGAGAACCACGCTGTCGTACCCTTGCATAATCGGATACATAAGTTCGTGCAGGCCCACGTCGCGGCCGTCCCGCATTCTTTTTTGGAACATATCCCGTTCGAGAACCCGCGCCGTGGTTGTCATCGTCATCAGTTTCAGGAAATCATAGAAGCTCATTTTCGAAAACCATTCGGAGTTAAAACGGATCTCAAGTAATTTTTTATCGGTTTTCAAAATTTTGGAAGCCTGCTTCACATAGGTCGCCGCGTTTTTTTTGATTTCGGCGTCGCTCATCATGGGCCGCGTTTTGTCTTTTCCGGTCGGATCACCGATCTTGGTTGTCGCGTCGCCAATCAAAAAAACCACCTTGTGCTCCAGTTCCTGGAACTCACGCATTTTTCGAAGAACCACGCTATGCCCCAAATGCAAATCAGGCCGCGTCGGATCGGCCCCGAATTTGACGATTAGCTTCTTTCCGGAAAGCAATTTTTTCTCGAGTTCCGCCTTTCCGATAATTTCCTCAATCCCTCCTTCAGAAAGAAGTTTTTTGATTTTTTCTTTTCTGCTTTCCACTGCCTGAAATATTATCATTTTTTTCGCGTTACCGCAAACGCACGAATATCAAGCTTTGTGCGAAATGCTATACGCGAAATAGAAACTACAACCCCAATTTCTCTTTCGCCATTTCGATCTGCTCTTCCGTCAATTGGCCGGACGATTTCATCTGCTCCATTGTTTCCAGAATTTTATCTTTGTTTTTGGCGATATTTTCCGGATTCAAGGCTTTTTGCATCATTTTTTCTCTTTCCTTCGGATCCATCTTTTCCAATCTCTTCATCGCCAGCCGCTGCAACATCCCCATTTTTTTGGTGTCCATTACTTCACCATCATCATTTTTCTTTTTCTTGTTCCAAAACATAAACTTTTATTCTGTCGAGGTCTCACCTCGACACTAAAATGATCATTACCCAAATTTCGGATAGCAGCATTTCTTGTATTTTATTGGTTTTCCTGTTACTGAATCAGTTTTTCCGCATGGACATGGATCATTGCGGCCGATTTCGGTTTTGTTGACGATGGTTTGTCCGATGGAAGTTTTGCCCTCATCCTTGACCGCTCCGAATTGGGCGGGAGCTTCTTCGGCGCCTTGATATTTGGCGTCTTCCAGGATATTTTTTTGCGGAGCGGGCTCTTCCTTGATAACCCCGACTTTGAAAATTGTCGACACTACCGCGTTGCGAATGCTCGCAAGTAAATTCTGGAACAGCAAATAGCCTTCTTTTTTGTATTCCACCAGCGGATCGCGCTGGCCGTATCCGCGAAGGCCGATTCCCTCGCGAAGATAATCCATATCGTCCAGATGGTTCATCCAAAAAGTATCGATTGAACGCAAATATACCGCTTTTTCAATCTGGCGCATAATTTCGGGCGTAACTTCCTGCTCTTTTTTTCCGTAGACCTCCTTGGCCAGTCCCTTCAGATATTCAATGAGTTTGCTGATCTTCTGGGCGTCGTTTATTTCGTTTTTCGATTTCTGGATTTCGGATAATTTTTTGACGTCCGCGCTTGAAGAACAAATGGCGTTTACTTCTTTGGCAGTTTCCTCCAGATTCCAGTCTTCCGAATAACCGGTTGTATGCATACCGACAATCTGCTCGATATCCTCCTCAATCATGTTGATGATGTCGTCTTTGAGCGACGCTTTGGAAAGAATTTCTTTGCGTCTTTTATAAATCACTTCCCTCTGCTTGTTCATGATATCGTCGTACTCAAGAACGTGTTTCCGGATATCAAAATTGAAGCCCTCGATTTTTGCTTGAGCGCTTTCAATTGACCTCGATATCATTTTGTTTTCAATCGGCTGGTCTTCCGGCAGTCCAAAGCGGTCCATAATGCTTTTCACCTTGTCACCGCCGAAACGGCGCATCAGCTCGTCCTCAAGCGAAACAAAAAACTGCGACGATCCCGGATCGCCCTGCCGGCCGGCGCGTCCCCGGAGCTGGTTGTCAATCCGGCGCGCTTCATGGCGTTCCGTGCCAAGAATATGAAGGCCTCCGCATCCCACCACGCCTTCGCCGAGCTTGATATCCGTTCCTCTCCCGGCCATGTTCGTCGCAATCGTCACCGCTCCTTTTTGTCCGGCGTTAGCGATAATCAAGGCTTCTCTTTCATGATTTTTGGCGTTGAGAACCTCGTGAGGAACTCCTGTCTGCTCGAGCATTTCGTGCAGAACTTCCGATCTTTCTATAGCAATTGTGCCCACCAGCACCGGCTGGCCCTTTTCGTGCCTTTTTTTGATTTCTTCCACGACCGCCTGAAATTTTCCATGTTCCGTTTTATAAACCATATCGGGCAAATCTTTCCGAACCATCGGCTGGTTGGTCGGAATAGGCACCACTTCCAGCTTATAAACCTTGTTAAACTCTTCAGCGCTTGTGAGAGCCGTACCGGTCATTCCGGCCAGCTTCCCGTACATTCGAAAATAATTCTGAAAAGTGATTGTCGCAAGTGTCCGTGATTCTTTTTGCACCTCCACGTTTTCTTTGGCCTCAATCGCCTGATGAAGCCCTTCAGAATATCTCCGGCCCGGCATAAGGCGACCCGTAAAATCATCGACAATAATCACCTGTCCGTCTTTCACGACATAATCCCGATCTCGCTTGAAGAGAATATTGGCTTTAAGGGCCTGCTCCAATTGATGGACATAGGAAATTTTTGAGACATCATAAATATTCTTTATTCCAAGCATTTTTTCAATTTCTGTTATGCCTTTCTCCGTCAAAGACACCGCCCGCATCTTCTCGTCAACGCTGAAATCTTCTTCTTTTTGAAGCCGGGGCACGACTTGAGCGAATTTCTGGTAGAGTTTGGTCGATTCGCTGTCCGGCGCGCTGATAATGAGCGGCGTTCGGGCTTCGTCGATGAGAATCGAGTCCACTTCGTCGACAATGGCGTAATTGAGCTCGCGTTGAACCCGCTGTTCAAAGCTCTGCACCATATTATCGCGAAGATAATCAAAGCCGAATTCATTGTTCGTTCCATAAGTTATATCGGCCGCGTAAGCCTCCCGTCTTGTTACCGATTTCAAGTTTTCCATCTCGACGCTGACTTCATTGCTGTCTATCACTTTCGGTTCATACAAAAAAGACTGGTCGTGCTGTACGCAGCCGGTCGAAAGTCCCAGGAAATGATAAATTGGCCCCATCCAGTTGGTGTCTCTTCGGGACAAATAGTCATTGACCGTCACTACATGCGCGCCTTTCCCGGAAAGCGCGTTCAGATACACGGCCGTGGTCGCGGTGTGGGTTTTTCCTTCCCCTGTTTTCATTTCGGCAATTTTCCCCTGATGAAGCGTGATTCCGCCCAGAAGTTGGACATCGAATAGCCTTTTCCCGTCAACTCTTTTTACCGCTTCCCTGACCACGGAAAAGACTTCCGGAAGGATATCATCCAGGCTCTCTTTTTCTTGAATCCTTTCACGAAATTCTTTCGTTTTGGCTTTCAATTCTTCATCGGAAAATTTTTCCGTCCGCGATTCAAGCTCGTTTATCTTATCAACAATCGGTTTCAGTTTGTTGGCTTGTTTCTCGGCTGAACCGAATAATTTAGAGAAAATCATAATGTCAACGATCAGCAATCAGTGATCAGTGATCAGTAAAATATTACTTGAAAAATTACCCTACACTTTCAAATCATATAGCAGTAAAGCTTCAAAGTAAAGCCTAAGAATATTATCTTTTAGAGTTACTGATTATTGTTCACTGTTCACTGATTACTAAAAAAATAACCAAACAAGAACATGTCATAAACTGCCCTAAAAATCCCCCGATTTTCCTTTTTATATAAGACTATTCCTGACTCTCTGAAATTTCCTGCCGCAGCTTTTTCAAGATTGAAGCGGCTTCGTCTTTTCCGCCGAGGCCAAAAGCGAGGCCGCCCGCCAGCGCCAGCATAGCCACTAAACCGATAAAGAGAGTATTAATAAGCGATGACGCCACTCCTAATTGGATAAGAGCCGCCAAGAACCCGAAAACAACGATAGCCCACTTCGCGATTGTTCCCAGAAGAGTCGCTGAAACTATCCCGGCCACTTTAGTACTGCCCTTCACCACCGCGAACACGAAATTTCCCACCAGGAATGCCACCGCCAAAATTATGGCCGATACAACCACGTTCGGCAGATAGAGAACGATGCTGTTGAGAAAGCCGGTAACTTGCGTCAGCTTCAAAATATCAGTAGCCGCCATCAAAAAGACTAAAACCAGAAACCATTTTACCAGACCGCCGAAAAATTTGGCCAAATTCAGCTCTACGCCCGCCTTTTTGAATCGTCCTTTCGTCCCGGCTTTTTCCATCATTTCATCCACCTTGATCATTTTCACGATATGTTCCACAACTTTTCCAAGAGCCGCCGCCACAATCCAGCCGGCCACAAAAACCAATAACGCTCCGACCAAGGCCGGAAGAAAATTAATAAGCCTCTCCCAAAGACCGATGAGTGACATCGTTATCGCCTCTCCCCAAGTTTGAACTGATTCCATTTATTCACCTCCTTTCAAAATTATTGCTTTATGCTATAATGATTATAACATAAAATAACTAATAAATACACGTACCTGTGGATAACCTAAATGAAGGATAAAAAACTTTTTCTAAAAGCTTTTCTGAAAAACCCTCTTCGCACCGGGTCCGTTATTCAGAGCTCTTCTTTTTTGGCCGATAAAATGATTCAGTCTGTTGATTTCGGAAAGGTAAGATGCATTGTGGAATTGGGCTGTGGCGGAGGAGTTATGACAAAAAATATTCTCAAAAAGATGCCTGAAAACAGCAAACTGATCAGCTTCGAAATTGACTCTAGCCTGGCTGAACATACCCGAAATAAAATAAGAGATTCGCGGCTTGTTGTTATAAACGACACGGCTGAAAATATCGGACAGTATCTCCATAAATACGGGATGCCGAACGCCGACTATATCATTTCGAGCCTTCCGCTGGTCAGTCTGCCCAAAAAAACATCCATAAATATTCTGCGATACGCATACGAGTGCCTTGGTCCGGGCGGACAGTATATCCAATTTCAGTATTCCCTTGCCAGCTTGAAAGGCTTGAAGCAAATATTTTCCGCTGTTTCAATTTCCTTTGTTTTTCTCAATTTGCCGCCGGCTTTCGTTTATGTTTGCACAAAAATTTAGCCGATATCTTCCCAGGGAAGCCCGGCTTTCCCAAAATGGCCGTAAGCGGCTGTTTTTTTGTAGATCGGGCGGCGAAGATCCAATTTTTCAATAATGGCTTTGGGCCGAAAATCAAACCTTTTATCGATTGAATCGCGGATACTCTCCCCTTTTTCATTGAGGGCTTCAGTCATAACCGGCTCCGCCCGGCCGATCGCGTACGCAACCGAAACCAGGCATTCCTTGGCCTTCCCCTCGGCCACCAATGTTTTCGCCACGTAGCGAGCCATATAGGCCGCGGAGCGGTCCACTTTTGTCGGATCTTTTCCGGAGAAGCATCCTCCGCCATGCGGAATAAGGCCGCCATAAGTATCCACCATGATTTTTCTTCCCGTAAGGCCCGTATCCCCTTCGAATCCGCCGATGGCGAATTTTCCGGTGGGATTTATCAGTATTTCAACTTCGGAAATATCTCCCGCTATGGGCTTTATCAATTTTTCGATCAGAGTTTCCCGGATTTCTTTTTGGCTGATATTCGCGTCATGCTGGGTGCTTACCAAAATAGTGCTTATTTTATCTCCGCTTTCGCCGTCAATCGTTACTTGGGCCTTTCCGTCCGGGCGCAGCCATTTTATCTCCCCGCTTTTTCGCAAATCTTCCAGTCCTTTGGTCAGCTTGTGGACCAGCACTATCCCCTTCGGCAAAAATTCCGGTGTTTCGTCGGTCGCGTACCCGTACATAATTCCCTGATCTCCCGCGCCGCCTGTGTCCACGCCTTGGGCGATATCCGGAGATTGCTTAACTACGTTTGTAATAACCTTTAAATTATCTTCGTATCCAATCTCTTTATAGACGTCTCTGGCCACTTTCTCAAAATCAACTTCGGCTTTCGTGGTCACCTCTCCACCGACAATGAGGAGTCCGTGGCCGCCGAACGCTTCCATAGCGACCCGGCTCATCGGATCCTGGCGAAGACACTCGTCCAGAATCGCGTCCGAGATCTGATCGCATACTTTGTCCGGATGGCCGGAAGTAACGCTCTCGACAGTGTAAATCTTCGGTTTGTAGATCATTTTTTTACAGTTAAATTAATAAAAAAACTTTCCACCAGGGAAAGATTAAAGAGATTACTGGGCATCTTTCCACTAAGTGGTATAGAATTAGCACCCGCTCCCGGACTTTTCATCCGAGAAGGTTGCTGGCAGGTCATTGGGCTATCTCCCTCGCTGCGCTCTTGATACGATATTTTCTGCAATTGTTAATTTGCCTTCGTGATTCTAGTATTATATATTTTTCAAAAAATAGTGTCAAATTTTTTTTGAAAGATTATTTGCCAACATTTTTTCCATCAATTAAAATTGAGTTAGGAGAAAACGTCAGCGAACCTGCTGGCTATAATTTTGGGAAAATTCCCAAGGAGGATAATTCGTTTGGAAATTCCAGAACACATCGCGTCAGATCTATCTTTGGGTCTCGAGGATATTGCCAGATGGGTTAAACGGGAATATGCTCTTGCATGTCCAGAGAAAGATTGCGGAAGTCGAGATGTATCGGTTTCATTCTCAAACGATCGAAGGATCGAAATCTCTGCGAAATTACATGCCACTTCAATGATTTGCCAAGTATGCGGGAAAATAACTTCCCTAAACGGAAATGGCAATGGTCATCATTAAATTATCTCAACCCTAAACCTCCCTTAAGGGCCGCTCGTCGGCCCTCCTTTTTTTTGCTATTATTTTGTTTATTTGATAAGATTAATAAAACTATTCGCGTTGCAGGTTGACTAAATTTATTTTAGTTGTATAATTTTTTTATTGTCTTACTTTAGCCATTTTCGGGTCGTTAGCTCAGTTGGTAGAGCAGCAGCCTTTTAAGCTGATGGTCGCAGGTTCGATCCCTGCACGACCCACAAAAATCGAATTTCGAATTTTTTATTATGGGCGATTAGCTCAGCTGGTTAGAGCGCGTCACTGATAATGACGAGGTCCGAGGTTCGAGTCCTCGATCGCCCACAAATCTATTTCCTAATCTACGAGATTAGGAAATTATACAATCATCACTTCTATGGGCTGTTAGCTCATCTGGTAGAGCGCCGCTTTTGCACAGCGGAGGTGGCCGGTTCGAGTCCGGCACAGTCCACTAAAAAAGTTCGGGTACTAGCCGAACTTTTTATATACCGCATATTTACTTCGTTGTTTTTTAATCTATCCTCTTCCTCACCGCTCCCAAATACACAAGCGGGGCGATTGCCCAGACAAATCTCCAAAAGTCATCGGTGAAAAATTTCCGCGTGCCGGGCGTGATGACGTCGGAGAGTTCTTTGGGCGTGTACCAATTCAAAATTACGCAAAGCGAAAGGCCGATCACAATTGCCGTTCCAACGACCAATTTTGCCATAAACATCGGCCCGTGCCCCGAAACGCTCGAGCGGATGATTTTGGTAAAAAACACAACAAATCCTGCTAAAATCGCCAAAAATATCAGCGTTTTTGCGCTTGGCTCTTTCAGAAAATCAAAGTTGGCAAAATTTACAATCACATAGGCCGCATAAACCCCGAGAAGCGAAACTAAAATCCGGTGCTTCCCCAGCGCGAAAGAAATGACAAAACTCACAAGCAAAAACAAAATCAGGAAGGACACGTCCCCCGCCAAATTACTTTTTATGCCGAGGCCGCCAAGAAGATTGTTTAGATTCATTTTTTTGTTTTAATTTTAAATTAATTATTCAGCATCCCTCAGTCTTTCCAACAATTCTTTCTGCTCCCTCGTCAAATCTTTCGGCGTCACCACTTGTATTTTAACATACTGGTCGCCATGCCCAAAGCGGCTCAAATGCTTCACCCCGTGCCCTTTGAGGCGGAAAATTTCTCCTGATTGCGTTCCGGCGGGGATTTTCAGCTTCACTTCGCCGCCGATAGTTTCAACGGAAATTTTGTCTCCAAGCGCCGCTTGGGAAAAAGAAATTTTGGCTTCCGAATGGATATCATCGTCTTTTCTTTCAAATCTTTTGTCCGCGGCGATATGCACATTCACATAGAGGTCTCCCGCTTCGCCTCCCTTTTCCCCCGCTTCTCCCATATTTTCGAGGCGGATCGTCTGCCCGTCTTTGATGCCGGCCGGAATTTTTATCTTTATCTTTTCATATTCGCGCACTCGCCCGTCCCCGCCACATTTTTTGCATTTTTTCTCGGGAATTCTCCCTTCGCCCTGGCAGTCGGGACAAATGCTCGTTTGCTGAAAAGTTCCGAGAATCGTCCGCCGCGCGGTCCGAATCTGTCCTTCGCCCTGGCATTTCGCGCATTCCACTTTTTTGCTCCCCGGCTCCACGCCTTCGCCGCTGCAACGCGCGCATTTCACTCTTTTATACAGCTCGACTTCTTTTTCGACCCCTTCGGCCATTTCCTGAAAACTTATTTCCGCGTCAACTTGAATATCCTCGCCTCGCGCCGCGCGCGCCCTTCTTCCTCCGCCTCCAAAACCGGCTTGCTCGAAAATATCTCCGAAGATGTCGGAAAATCCTCCCTGGCCCCCTCGTCCACCGCCAAAATTGAAATCAAACCCTTCCGCGTATGAGGAAAAATCACGAAAGCCATCAAATCCGGAAAAGCCACCCCCTTGCGATTGGGCTTGCTCGAAAGTTTGGCCATATTGGTCATACTGGGACCGTTTTTCTTTGTCGGAAAGCACCTGATAGGCTTCATTCGCCTCTTTAAATTTTGCCTCGTCTCCGCCCTGCTTATCAGGATGATGCTTATGGGCCAGTTTTCGATAGGCCTTTTTTATCTCATCGTCGGACGCGTCTTTCGAAACGCCGAGGATGCTGTAATAATCACTAGGCATAAAAAAATTCAAATTCTAAATTTGAAATTTAAAATTAAATACTATACTCAATTACCGCTGCTTCTTTTTGTTCCCGATTTACTTGAATAATGCCGGACATTCGGAGCAATTTGATGATTCCCAGAATAAACAGCCCCAGGAATATATCAACTGCCGTTCCCAAGATTCTTGCCGTCAAAAATATTCCGGCAGCGAGAATGATGGGGATATAGAATTTGTCCGTTCCCGAATATTCGAAAAATCCCCTTTCCGTTTTGTCGATATACGCCATCAGCACGTTTTTCATCGGCTGTTCTCCCACCACGTCCACTCCAAGCTGTTTCGCCAGATCCTTTTTCGACTTCGCCAGCATCTCTTCCTTGATTTTTTCAGCCGCCGCGTCGCCGATGATCTTGGTTGTGTCCGTTGGGCTCCCGGGCATAATATTATTCACCGTTTCCATATTCTCGTCAATCCCGGGATCCACGAAATTTTTGGAAAGAAATTCATCAACCGTTTCGTTGTTCGCGATATCATCAAGCATGCCCCTTTTTTCATCCGAAAGGACGAATCCGGCCGCCTTGAGCCCCCAATTCATTTCAGTTTCGAGGGTTTTTGCTTCAATGAACGTCGGAGTTGGCGCCGCCGCTTTGTCTGTGATCGAAAAATAGTAGGCAACAGCGATCACAATGCAAGCCGCGGTGACAAAATATTTGAGCGTGTGGCTGACAAGCTGATAGAAATTTATCGTTATGCCCCGCGCGATTTCCTTTTTCGCCTGGCTTTCAGTGAAAATGAAGATTAGCACCGCCAGCGCGACTCCAAGCGCGGACAAACTTGCTCCGAAAAATATCGGGTAGCCGATTCCGGACAAAATGAAACTCGCATACAGAAATTTCCTGTTTTTGACGAATATCGCGCTCAAAGTGAAGGCAATTCCCCAAATGCCGAAAGCCAGCACCGGACAAAGCCAGATATGCCTCATGCTGCCAAAAATGGCGCCAGCCAAAACCCACCAGCTGACCCAGGCCGCGACCACGTTCAATCCCAAAATGGAATAAGCAAAAATTTTGTTTCGCACTTCAATTGAAGATATTTTATTTATGTTTTTATTTTACTATAAACTCACGGGGATAGGAAATGCTTTTTATCCCTTCAGCCGAATAAAATTTTACTTTTTTTCTTCTTTTTCTTCAGTCTTCTCGTCCACAACTTCCCCTTCTTTCACGTCCTTGTCCGCCGATGAGGCGGAATCTTTTTTATCATCGGTCTTGCCTTCGCCCGCTTTCGCCTTATCAGCCGCCTGCGCCGCAGCGTACAACTCCTGCCCGATTTTTTGCGCTTCTTGCGAAAGTTCTTCGGTCGCTTTCTTAATCGCTTCGATATCCTCGCCGTCTTTCACTTTTTTCAAAGCTTCGATTTTTTCTTCGACCGGTTTTTTCTTGTCGGCCGAAATTTTTTCGCCCGATTCGCGAAGCGCTTTCTCGGTCGTGTAGACGAGAGTATCCGCTAAATTCCGCGCCTCGACCGCTTCTTTCTTCTTCTTGTCTTCTTCCGCGTGCGCTTCAGCGTCTTTGGCCATTTTTTCCACCTCTTCTTTGGAAAGTCCCGTCGAGGCTTCAATGCGGATCGACTGTTCTTTTCCGGTCGCCTTGTCTTTGGCTTTCACGCTCAATATTCCGTTCGCGTCGATGTCAAACGACACTTCAATTTGCGGAACGCCGCGCGGAGAAGGCGGAATTCCGTCAAGCATAAATCTCCCGAGAGTTTTGTTGTCGGCCGCCATTTCCCGTTCGCCCTGAAGCACGTGAATTTCAACGCTGGGCTGATTGTCAGCCGCGGTCGAGAATACTTGCGACTTCGATGTCGGAACGGTCGTATTGCGGTTTATAAGAGGCGTCCGCACTCCGCCCATGGTCTCGATTCCAAGTGTCAGCGGCGTCACATCAAGAAGAAGAACATCTTTAACGTCGCCCGAAAGGACTCCGCCCTGAATCGCCGCGCCAAGCGCCACCACTTCGTCCGGATTGACGGTCGCGTTCGGTTTTTTTCCGAAAAACTTTTCTACTGTCGCCAGAACCAAAGGCATCCTCGTCATTCCGCCGACCATCACGACTTCGTTTATGTCGCTAGAAGATAATTTCGCGTCAGCGAGAGCCTTTTTGCAGGGCTCGAGAGTTTTTTCCACCAGATCCCCGATCAGTTCTTCCATTTTCGCCCGCGTCAGTTTCATGACCATATGTTTTGGCCCGCTCGCGTCCGATGTAATGAAAGGCTGGTTGATCTCCGTTTCCTGCGCGGTTGAAAGTTCGATCTTCGCCTTTTCGGCCGCTTCTTTGATGCGCTGAAGGGCTAGTGAATCTTTTGAGAGGTCAACTCCCTGATCTTTTTTAAATTCGTCCAATATCCAGTTTATGATTGTCTGGTCGAAATCGTCGCCCCCCAGATGCGTGTCCCCGTTCGTCGATTTCACTTCGACCGTATCATCCCCCACTTCGAGAATGGAAATGTCAAAAGTTCCGCCTCCAAGGTCATATACAGCGATCTTTTCGTTCTTTTTCTTGTCGAAACCATAGGCCAGCGCCGCCGCCGTCGGTTCATTGATTATTCTTTTCACTTTGAGACCGGCAATCTCTCCCGCTTCGATCGTCGCTTTTCTCTGCGAGTCGTCGAAATATGCTGGAACGGTGATGACCGCTTCAGTGATGGTCTCGCCAAGCTTCGCTTCCGCGTCAGCTTTCAGCTTGCCGAGAATCATGGCTGAAATTTCCTGCGGAGTATAATCCTTGTCCCCCATTTTCACTTTCACCCCGCCGTTGGCCTTGACGATTGAATAGGGCATCAGTTTCACGTCTCGTTGCACTTCCTCATCTTCAAACCGGCGTCCAATAAGACGCTTGATCGAGAATAATGTATTCTCCGGATTGGTGACGGCTTGGCGCTTCGCCAGAAGTCCTACTAATCGCTCATTCGATTTTGAAATCGCGACCATTGAAGGAGTCGTTCGAGCTCCTTCTTTGTTTTCGACAATTTTTGGCGACCCGGCTTCAACCACCGCCATCGCGGAGTTGGTTGTGCCTAGATCGATTCCTAGTATTTTGCTCATAGTTTTTATATCTTATTAATTATTGATGATTAAGAATTTTCAATTTCTAATTTTCAATTTTCAAACAATGCTTCAATTCTTCAATTTTCAATGATAAAATATTTGAAAATTTGGTCATTGAGACATTGGAAATTGTTTAGAAATTAGAAATTAGAAATTTTAACTTACTTCCACTCTCGCCGCCCTCACAATTCGCCCATTCAATCGATATCCTTTCTGAACAATTTTAGTTATTTTCTGCTTTTTACCATCTCCGCCGACCGCTTCGTGAATTTCCGGATTGAATTTGTCGCCGACTTTCACTTGAATTTCTTCAATATCATTATTTTTCAACACATTCTCAAGCTGTTTCTTTATATATACAATTCCTTCCACCCACCCGTTTTCTTTGTTTTTTTCCGGCACATGGGCGAGCGACGCTTCAAAGTTATCCACAACCGGCAAAATCTGTTCAATCACGTCCATTTTGGCATATTTCCTAAATTCTTCCTGATGCTTCGCCTGATCTTTTTTATAATTCTCAAAATCAGCTTGGCAACGTTTCCAGGAGTCGAGGGCGTTTTGATTTTCGAGATATTTTGACGCTTTCTTTGCCAATTGTTTCAACCATTCTCCATATTCTTTTCCGGAAATAATTTTTTCAGCTGTTTCCCATCGAAATTCCATATGTTCATCGCTTAACTCGATTTCTCCACTTATATATTTCACCAAATAGATCAAGAACATTGCCGGGCCATTTTTGAATTCTCCTAGAAATGTGTCTATTGTATCAACAATTTCTATTTTTACTTCGCCAATCTCCTCTCGAATTTCTCTTTTTAGCGAATCGATAAGAAGAACTTCCCCATTTTCCATTGTTCCTCCGGGCAACTCCCATACACCATATTTTTTTGCAAAATATGCCTGATCATTCCTCATTTTTACAAGTAAAAAAGAATTCTTTTCCTTATTATACAAAAAAATCTTTTGTGAAATTCGAGCGTGAAACTTTTTTTCTTCGTTTTTTTCGGTCATACTCTTTTTTGTCATCCCCGCGAAAGCGGGGATCCAGGAGATTTACAATTTATTATTTTCAACTGGATACCGGGTCAAGCCCGGGATGCCTGTTTCCTAATCAACGAGATTAGGAATTAAAAAATACCTTATACCCAATACCCTATACTTGATACAAAAATCACTATCACCGCCGCTCCTCCCAACAATTTCTTCATATAATTAATCAATGACTTGTTTTTCGCGTATTCCATCCGTTTGGGTCCAATGAGCGCCAGAAGCCCTTTTTCTCCCGATTTGGTCTTGTAGGGTGAGATCATCATTGAGCAATTGGAAATTTCCTTGATGGGATTTTCTTTCCCGATGAAAATCTTTACTTCATCGCCCCGCAAACTTTTCACCAAACTGTCGAATCTTTCGTCGATATAGTCGAGAGTTTCCGCCAGCCGGCACAAATCATCCATTTCCCGAAATTCCGGCTCATCGAGAAGCTCTTGCATTCCAAAGTCGTCAAATTCGTTTTTTACTCCGCTGATGGCCAGATTTCCTGACAGCCCCGACAACAGCTTGGCAGTGGTTCTGGTGAGACGGGTATTTTTGGCCTGCATTTTCAAAAGTTCCGCCTGCAGTTTCTTTTGCTCTTGTTTTGAGAGTTCCTTATCCGGCATTATCTTCTCGACAAAATAGCGATATCCCTTGTCCGTCGGAATCCGCCCCGCGCTGATATGAGGTTGATGCAAATAACCTTTGTCCTCCAGCTCATTCATTTCCGCGCGGATCGTCGCCGAACTCAAATCAAATTTATATTTCGAGGCCAAAACTTTCGACCCCACCGGCACCGCGGTTTGTGTATATTCCTTCACCACCACCGACAGGATCTTTTTTTGCCTTTCCGTTAGCATATAATCATTATATATTCCCAATTAGCACTCGTCAAGTCCGAGTGCCAATCCATTATATTATACTGAAATATGATGTCAAGTCTTTCACTTCAACGGATCGTTCCCACCCTTCGCCCATGGATGACAGTGCACAATTCTTTTGATACCCAGCCAACCGCCACGAAATAAGCCATATTTTGAAATAGCTTGATAAGTATATTCGCTACAAGTCGGATGAAATCGGCAAATTCGCTCAGAATATATGTATGACAAAAACCCCGTGTCGAGCGACAGATATTTCTGATACCACCTGATCATTTTCAAGATTATTCTTTTCATGTTATAATATTAGCAGAACTAAAAAATAAAAACCAAACCAAAGACGCAAAAAGTTTTGAATTTTAAACTGTGATTTTGCGTTTTGAGTTTTGAGTTTTGAGTTTTTATGAAACAAATACAAACATCAAAAGTCACCTGGATCGATTTTTCCGAACCGGACGCGGACGAGCTGCTGGATCTCAAGCGAAAATTCAAACTTCACCCTCTCGCGGTTGAAGAATTCACGATGCCTTCGGCGCGGCCAAAGGCGAGCCTTTATGGCAATTGCCTTTATCTCACCATCCATGTCCCCCTTTTTGACAAAGAGAACCGCCGCACCTTTCCAAGCGAGCTGGATATTGTAATGACGGACAAATATCTGATCACCGGCCACGACCAGGATATTTTTCAACTGCGCAATTTTTTTCAAAGATTGCAGCGAAGCAAGAAATCGCAAGAACAATATATGAGCCAGTCCCCCGGCTATTTGCTCTATTATCTCATCGAAGACCTTCTCGAATCCTGTTTTCCGAAAATCGACCACATCAATAAAAATCTCGACAAAGTTGAAGACGAAATTTTCAAAGGGAACGAAAGGGAGATGGTCCACGAAATTTCTTACGTCAAACGCGATATTTTGAACTTCCGCCGCACTCTGAAGCCCCAGAAATCAGTCCTTGAATCTTTGGCGCGCGACAACTATCCGATGATCGGCGCAGATCTCCGATCATACTATCAAGACCTCATCGGCACGAACATCCGCGTCTGGAGCGCTCTCGAAAACGCCAAAGAAACGATTGAGTCGTTGGAGGGAACCAATGATGCCTTGCTCTCCAACAAGCTCAATACCACCATGAAAGTGCTGACCGTTTTTTCGGGAATCATGCTTCCGATGATGGTCATTTCAAATACCCTCGCGATGAGCGCTTCGATCCCGTTCGGCACCAATCCGCACGGCTTTTGGATCTGGATTGGAATCATGGCCTGCGTTTCTTTGATCACCGTCGCAATTTTCAGGTGGAAGAGGTGGATTTGACACAGAAAACTAATATATTTAGAATATAAATAGCATTAAAAATTATAAAGGCCACAGCGAAGAAGCGTGCGCTTCGTTTTGGATGAACTTCATCCGGGCTGGGAAAAGAAAGCTTACTTGGAAACTTAGTTTCCAAGTAGTGAGTAAAATTCCGCGGGTAGGCCCGTAACAGCCGTAAATTAAGTGTCGCGTTATGCGACGACCGAGGTGGAACCACGGGAATAACTTCTCGTCCTTGAGTGAATATTTTTGGATATTTACGATCAGGATGGGAAGTTTTTTGTTTTTTCTGTTTATAGAAAAAACAATCCGCCGATGAGGCGGGTTCGTCATAAAAGAATAATTTATCAATAACATAAATAACATGGTTGCAAACAATATCCTCTCTCTCATCGGCAACACGCCGATCGTAAGAATCAACTGGCTCAACCCGAACCCGAACGTGAATATTTTTGCGAAACTTGAGGGGAATAATCCCGGCGGAAGCATCAAGGACCGGATTGCCCTCAAAATGATTGAGGAAGCGGAAAGATCAGGGAAACTGACAAAAGACAAGACGATCATCGAAGCAACTTCCGGAAATACGGGGATAGCCATTGCTATGATCTCTGCCGTGAAAGGCTATGCCGTGGAAATCGTGATGAGCGAAGCCGTTTCCGTCGAACGGCGCAAAATGATCGGTGCGTTTGGAGCGAAAATCACGCTCACTGATGGAAAATTGGGCACCGACGGCGCGATCAAAAAAACGCGGGAGCTCGTCGCGGAATTTCCGGAAAAATATTATCACACAGACCAATTTTCAAATGATAATAACATTTTGGCGCATTATGAAACGACTGCCGCCGAGATTTGGAAGCAGATGGACGGAAAAATCGATTATTTCGTCGCCGCGATCGGCACTTCGGGAACGCTCATGGGCGTTTCGAAGTATCTCAAACAAAAAAATCCGAAAATCAAAATCGTCAGCGCCGAACCGGTGAAGGGACACTATATCCAAGGCCTCAAAAATATGGAGGAAGCGATCATTCCGGCAATTTATGACCGCGAACATCTTGATGATATTATTATGGTCGAAACCGAAGCCGCTTTTGACATGGCGCGCCAAGTGGTTCGAAATGGGGGAATTTTCTGCGGCATGTCCTCCGGCGCGGCGATGTTCGCCTCCCTCGAAATCGCCAAAAAAATAGAATCCGGCAACATCGTCACCATTTTCCCAGATCGGGGAGAAAAATATTTGAGTACGGCACTTTTCGATGACCAAGGTTCAACCTTGGGAGCGTCCCAAGGTTGAACCTTGTGAGTTAGTTTTGCAAAATACTCACCTTAAGCTACTATATAACTATGCTAAAACTCTACAACACCCTCACAAAACAAAAAGAGGAATTCAAACCCATTCACAAGGGCAAGGTTTCCATCTACACCTGCGGGCCGACGGTTTATGACTATATCCACATCGGCAATTTGCGTTCTTTCACGACCGCCGATGTTTTGCGGCGCTATTTGGAATATTCGGGTTATGAAGTCCGTCACATCAAAAACATCACCGATGTCGGGCATCTCACCGCCGATGACATCGCCCAAGCCGACACGGGCGAAGATAAAATCCTCAAAAAAGCGCTGGCGGAGAAAAAGACGCCCGAAGAAATCGCGAAATTTTACACCGAAGCTTTTCACCGCGACGAAGACGCCGTGAATATTTTGCGCGCTCACTTTTTTCCAAAAGCCACCGCCCATATTCCGCAGATGATAAAAATCATCAAAACGCTCATCGAAAAAGGGAATGCTTACGAAAAAAACGGAAATGTATTTTTTGACGTGACGAGTTTCAAGGATTATGGAAAGCTTTCCGGCAACACATTAGAACAGCTCAAAGTCGGCGCCCGCCTCGAAGAGCATCCGGACAAAAAACACCCTTGGGATTTTGCCTTGTGGCTGAAAGCCGATCCGAAACACATCCTGCAATGGGATTCTCCCTGGTCGCGAGGTTACCCCGGCTGGCACATCGAATGCTCGGCGATGGCCACGGAATATCTCGGAGATACGCTTGATATTCACACAGGCGGGGAGGACAATATTTTTCCCCACCACGAAGCGGAAATTGCCCAATCAGAATGCGCGACGGACAAAAAATTCGTCAATTTCTGGGTTCATACCCGCCATCTCCTCGTTGAAGGGGAGAAAATGTCCAAATCCAAGGGAAACTTCTATATTTTGAAAGATATCAAGGAAAAAGGCTTTGACCCAATGCACCTGCGCTTGTTATACTTATCTTCTCATTATCGCAAAAACCTCGATTTCTCCTGGAAAGCGATGGATCAGGCCAAGGCGAATTACGAACGAATCGCCGAGTGGATTGGGAAGTTGAAGAATATCGTAGGGGACGCGTATACCCGTCCCGAATCCACAGCAAGGGTCGCATATATGCAACCACTACAAATTTTTGAATCCGCGATGGACGATGATCTTAATACTCCACTTGCTCTTTCAATTCTTTATACTTTAATCACGGACACAAATAAAAAGCTCTCTAAAAATAAATTGGACTCCAATGGAGCCTCTGAAGCTTTCGCAACTTTCGAAAAAATGAACAAAGTTTTCGGGCTCAAATTCCCGGAAAAAGAAACCGAAATTCTGGAAGAAGTTAAAAAACTCGCTGATGAAAGATTGGAATCCCGCAAATCCAAAGATTTCCAAAAATCCGACAAACTGCGAAAAGAAATTGAAAAATTAGGATATGTAGTTGAAGATATGGATAATAGCTATAAGCTGAAAAGAAGCCTTTAAAAAAGGACCCCCTGAGGGGGTCCGAAAGAGGGTGTGCATTGCATGATTTTTGGGGGCCGGAAATTGATTTGCCTGCATTTACTGCCGCAAACAAATCCCGCGTAAAAACCTGCGGCCAGCAATATCGCGATGACAAATCCGGCAAGCAATGGACATTTTTTTATCAGCCATCCGATAAACAGGCTGCCGATACAAAGAACCAATAAATAAAAAATATAGATTGATTCCACGCTTTCCTCCTTTCTTCTCTTCGTTATATTCTTTGGTTTTCTATATTTTCGCTCAAAAAGATAAACCTTGTCAACACTGAATAAATAATTCTTAAGTTAAATATATGTCATTTTCAGACTTTCTCCGAAAAATCGGCATTATGAAAACCGGAGGACAGACTTGGAAAGGCGACGCCAAAGACCGCCCGCTTGAAGACCCCGACCAGCAGCAAGAAATGGCTGACCTCGACCGCAAAATTGACGAACCGACCGACACCGGCAACGATCCTTCTTCAAGCGACAACCCTTCAGATTGGTAGGAATAGTAAATTTTATTGACATGAATAACTTGATTTTGTCAAGATGACTTTTATTGTCTTCCTGCTATAATAACGTATCTATGCCTGACTCGAAAAAGTCCACAAAATTCAATCTCGGCGAAGCGCGCGTGCCGCCCCAGAATATTGAAGCGGAAATGTCCGTTTTGGGTTCTTTGATGCTTGACAAGGACGCGATAATCAAAATGGCTGATTTTGTGCGGCCGGAGGATTTTTATAAAGACGCTCACAAACTGGTCTATGAAACAATGCTCGAGCTCTACGAAGACCGCGAGCCGATTGATGTTCTCTCCCTCTCGAACAAACTGGAAGAAAAAAAACAGCTGGAAACAATCGGAGGCGCCAGCTATCTCACGGAACTCGTCAACACCGTCCCGTCGGCGTCCAACGTGGTTCACTATGCCAAAGTAGTCCAAAAAAAAGCTTTGCTTCGAAAACTGATTGGCGCCGCCGGAGATATTCTGGAACTGGGCTACCAGGAAGCCGAAGACGTGGAGAAAGTTCTCGATGAAGCCGAGCAGAGACTTTTTTCCGTATCGCAAAAATATGTCAAGGCCGATTTTGTTCCGATCAAAACCTATCTCGAATCGGCCTTTAACCGCATTGACGAGCTTCACAAGGGCGACCGGGATATGAGAGGCGTGCCGACTGGTTTCGCTGACCTTGACGCCATCCTTGCCGGTCTTCAAAAATCCGATCTGGTCATCCTCGCCGCCCGCCCCTCGATCGGAAAAACTTCTCTCGCTCTTGATATCGCCCGAAACGTGGCTATCAAAGCCAAGATTCCGGTGGGAATATTTTCACTCGAAATGTCTTCCGATCAGCTCATTGACCGGCTGCTCGCCGCCGAAGGAAAGGTGGACGCCTGGCGGATTCGCACCGGGCGCCTCCGAAGCGATGGCGGCGAAGATGATTTCCAGAAAATCGGGGAAGCGATGGGCGTTCTCTCGGAGGCTCCGATTTTCATAGATGACAGCGCCCGCGCGAATGTGATGGAAATGCGCACACTCGCCCGCCGTCTCCAGTCCGAACACAATTTGGGGCTGATTATCATTGATTATCTCCAGCTTATGGAAGGACGCACCAGCAATAACCGCGTCCAGGAAGTTTCCGAGATTTCCCGATCCCTCAAAGGTTTGGCAAGAGAACTGAACATTCCCGTTCTTGCTCTTTCCCAGCTTTCCCGCGCCGTGGAAAGCCGCAGCCCTCAAGTCCCGAAGCTTTCCGATCTTCGCGAATCCGGTTCAATTGAGCAGGACGCCGACGTTGTGATGTTTTTGTACCGCGAGGATCGCGAAAAGCCGGAAACTCCGAACAAAAATGTCATTCAAGTGATTGTTTCAAAACACAGAAACGGGCCGCTCGGAACAGCCAATCTCTATTTCAACGATAATATAACCAGTTTTTCTTCGCTGGAAAAAAAGCACAACGGGTAGTCCTATTAATTACGATTTTTATTTATTCGCAATTCGTATATTCGTACTTGATTCGTAATTCGTAGAGATTTACATGTTTCCCAAATCCTTCCAAAAACTCATCAACTATTTCTCCTCGCTTCCTTCCGTCGGTCCCAAAATGGCCGAACGGCTGGTTTTGCATCTCTTCAAACAAGAGCAGGAAAAACTCGACGATTTTTCCAAAACACTGAAGGATTTGAAAACAAAAATCAGTTTCTGCACGCAATGTTTCAATATTTCCGAAAATGGCTTGTGTGCCATTTGCCAGGACAAAAAAAGGGACGCTTCCATTATTTGCGTTGTTGAAGATCCGCTGGACGTGATCTCCATTGAAAAAACAAGACAAATGCGAGGGCTATATCATGTTTTGGGTGGAACAATCAACGCTCCGGCGGACAAGAACAATCAGTTGAAAATCAAAGAATTGCTCGCTCGCTTGAAAAAAGAAAAGATATCTGAAGTGATCATCGCCACCAATCCGACAACTGAAGGCGAAGCCACAGCTCTTTATTTAGCAAGGCTGATAAGACCTTTGAATATTAAAATCACCCGCCTGGCGCGAGGACTCCCGACAGGAGGAGACATCGAATACGCGGACGAAGCAACTTTAACAGGATCGCTAGAGGGAAGAAAGGAGATGTGAAAAATATAAAATTCATTTGAAATTAAAAAACAGGCTCTCGATGCCCGTTTTTTATTTTACTTATATTTTCACTATCTCCACTTCCGCCACTTGCTGCCGATGCCCGAATTTCACCTTATACCTTTTCTTTGCCTTGTGCTTTACGCCTGTTACTTTTTTGTCCTTTCCCTGCTTCAAAATCTTTCCTTCAACTTTCGCTCCAGCAACAAAAGGCGCGCCGATCTTTACATCCTTTTCGCCGCCCTGAAAAAGCACTTCCGAAAATTCAACCTTATCTCCGACTTTTCCTTCGATTTTTTCAATTTTGATCTTGTCCCCCTTTTTGACCAGATATTGCTTCCCGCCGGTTTTGATAACTGCTAGCATAGTAAATTATTTGAAAATTACTTATTTAGACTATTAGAGTTTAGCGATTATGTCAAGAAAAAAAGTGAACAGTGACCAACGATCAGTGATCAGTAATTTTGAAATATTGATCGCTGTTCACTGTTCACTGATCACTGTAAAGTCACCTTAATCTCCATCTCTTGCCCGTCTCTCGCGACCGTGATATTCAGTTCGTCTCCCGGCTTATATTTTGAAACAAGATAAGCCAAGTTTTGTCCGGGATTGACTTCCTCGCCATTGACACTCAAAATTACGTCCGAAATGCGCAATCCCGCTTTGTCCGCCGGACTTCCGGAAATCACCGCGAGGCCCTGTTGGAGGCTGGGCGAATAGACAAGCGCTCCCCGGTCATATTTATTTCCTGTCAAATAAGAATTTTCCTTATCCAAGCTCAAATAGTATACTCCCAGGCTTCCCCTTTTTATGGCTCCATTTGCCAGATATTCGTCAATGAGATGCTCGATATGATTAACCGAAATAATGAAATATTGCCGGGTCTGATCCACTTTTTGAGATCCCAGAATGCCAACCACGTCTCCATTATAATCCGCCGCGGCCGCTCCGACCAAGTTTTCGTCTCCGAGATTGTCAAAAGCCATATCGGTTAAAAAAACTCCCTGCAGTTTTTCGGATGTTGCCAAGGGTCCGGAAAGCGAGTATTGCTCGGCGAGCTGGCTGATTAATCCCGATTTATAAACAATGCTGGCGTTGCTTTCGCCTCTTCCGATAGCGATAATCTTCGATCCCGTTTTTATATCTTCGGGTGCGATAAAGGACGCGGTAGGAAGATTTTCCGCCCCATCAACCTTGATGAAAGTCAAACCCGTAAAAGAATCAGTAAGGACCACTCTCCCTTCGAAAGATGTTCCGTCTGACGTGATAATCTTATATTTTGCCGGATCGGCTAAAATAGCTTCCTGATAAGTGATGATGAGTCCATCAGCAGTCGCGATAAGGCCGCTTCCGAATTTAGTTTGCCCGCTTTGATTGCTTTTTTTTGAAGAAACTCCGCTAGCGCTCTTTTGCGAGATAATTTCCACGACGCTTGATGCCGATTTATTTGAATAGCGGGAAATATTCTGCTCCTCGCTGACCGTAACCTGCTCGGTTTTATTGACCACTACCACATTTTTGGTAGCCTTTTGAAGAAACTTGTATTTATTGAGCCACTTTGCCGTCGTGAGACGCGGGATAAGAGAGTAGTCGATAATCACGAGACTCGCGCCGGAAAGCGCGAATACCAACAAAACAAAAAAAGCAAACCTGATTATTCGCAGGCCCTTGCGAGACTTATGATCTTTTTCGCTTTTATTGTTTTCGTTCATTGCTAGATTATCGGGTACCATTTGGTGCTCAAGAGTAAGATTGAGGCAGTCCCGGCCAAAAAAAATAAATTGAAAACTATTTTTCGAGCTGTTAGTTTTTCCGTAAAATAATTGCGGATAATATCCCAGCTGACGTAGTAGATTATGAGAGCAATAACTCCCGTTGTCAAGTAACCGAAAGGCCAAAAATTTTGGATCCAGATAGCTCCCGCCATAAGATAAGCAAGATATACGGAATAGAGAACGCGCTGATAGCGGTTTATTTCAAGCTTATTTATCATAATTAAGATATGCGAAACCAAAAAAGTAATTGCGGCAAAAACCGCCATAATATACCAAACTGACACCTGAATATTGAGATACCAGCCGTAAACCGAAGTGTACCAGCAAAAAAGAGCGGCCAGCGCGGCCAAATTGACCATTGCCTTGGCTGTTTGATCCTTATCATATTTTCTCAACCGATAACCGGCCAAAATAGCCAGATAAAAAACGCCGCTTATGAGAAAAATGAATGCCTTGGCTTGGGCGGGAGAATCAATGAGCGGGAGAAGCAGGAGCGCTCCTACCGTCAAAAGAGCCAACAGAAAAAAGAAGCGGAAATTTCGAGCAATCAGCCTCACTCCGATTAATAACGCCGCCGCGAATATTCCGATAATCCAAAAAGCCCGGTCCGGATAATCAAAAACCAGCCAGAGCGCCGCCAGATTTATGAAACTTAAAAAAAAGACGCCGAATTCCCAAATCATATTTGCTAATTACTGAATTACGATCTTATCCTCTTTCGCGCCCACTTTTACTCTGTCTCCCTCTTTTATTTTCCCTTCCACAATCCGCAGCGCCAATTCGTCCAAAACCATACTTTGAATAGCCCGTTTTAGAGGACGGGCTCCGTATATCGGATCAAAACCGGATCGAGCCAGAAGATCTTCCGCTTCCGGACTGACATTCAGCTTGATATGTTTCTCCGAGAGCCTTTTGCGCACCAGATCCAATTGCATATCGACTATTTTTTTGATTTCACCCGTCCCAAGCGGATGGAAAATTATTATTTCATCCAAGCGATTCAAAAATTCCGGTTTGAATTTTTCGCGAAGAGACTGCATAACGCGATCTTTCATTTCTTCCTCCCGGAAGCCGAATTCTTTTACTTTTCCTTCTTGAAAACCGATTTCCTGCATTTTGTATATTATTTCCGATCCGACATTTGAAGTCATTACGATAACAGTGTTTTTGAAATTGACCATGCGGCCTTTCGCGTCGGTAAGGCGTCCGTCGTCGAGAATCTGTAGCAGAACATTGAAAACATCCGGATGGGCTTTTTCAATTTCGTCGAATAAAATCAGGCTGTACGGCCGGCGGCGCACTTTTTCCGTGAGCTGGCCGCCTTCCTCGTGGCCGATATAGCCGGGGGGAGACCCGATCATCTTTGCCACACTGTGCTGTTCCATATATTCGCTCATATCCACCCTGATCATGGCATTTTCATCGTTAAAAAGAAATTCCGCCAAGGTTCTCGCCAGCTCGGTCTTGCCGACACCGGTCGGACCTAAAAATATAAAAGACCCGATTGGCTTATTTTCTTCGCCGATTCCGGCTCGTGATCTTCGAAGAGCATTCGCTACCGATTTTATGGCTTCGTTTTGACCGACAATCCGCATCTTCAGTTTTTCTTCCGCTTTAGCCAATTTTTCCATCTCGCCCTCAAGCATTTTGGAAACCGGTATTCCTGTCCAGCGCGATACCGCCCGGGCGATGTCTTCTTCGGTCACTTCTTCCTTGAGGATGGGATTTTTGCTCTGAATGGCCGTTAACTTTTTTTGTTCGGCTCTGATTTTTTTCTCCAGCTCCGGAATTTTTCCATAGCGGATTTCAGCTACCCGGCTCAATTCGCCTTGCTGTTCAAAAATATCCGATTCTCCCCGCAGCCGCTCCATTTCACTTTTATGCGAACGGATGTTCGTTATCAATTCTTTCTCGCTTTTCCACTGCAATTTCCATTTGTTGGCTCTCTCATTTATATCAGCCAGCCTTCTTCCGATATCTTTCAATTTATCTTTCACTCCTTTGTTTTTTTCTTTTTTAAGGCCTTCTTTCTCGATTTCAAGCCGCCTTTTTTGCCTATCCAGGTCGTCAATTTCCGCGGGCAAACTGTCAATCTCCATCCGGAGAGCCGACGCCGCCTCGTCAACAAGATCCACAGCCTTGTCCGGCAGATTTCGATCGGCAATATAACGGCTGGAAAGCCGGGCCGCCGCGATGATCGCTTCGTCCGTCACCCGGACTCCATGATGAATTTCGTATTTTTCTTTGAGACCCCGGAGAATAGCGATTGTGTCTTCAATAGAAGGCTCATTGACATAAACCGGCTGGAATCTTCGCTCCAAAGCCGCGTCTCGTTCAATATAGCGCTGATATTCCTTGAGAGTCGTCGCGCCGATAGCCCGGATCTTTCCGCGGGCCAAAGCCGGCTTGATCATATTGGACGCGTCCATAGTCCCTTCCATGGCTCCGGCGCCGACAAGGGTGTGCAACTCATCAATAAAGAGGATATATTTTCCCGCTGACTTTTCTATTTCGGAAAGAACCGCTTTGAACCTTTCCTCAAATTCACCTCTGAACTTGGAACCGGCAAGGAGCAAACCCAGATCCAGCATCAGTATTTCTTTTCCCTTGAGGCTTTCCGGGACGTCGGAGGAGATAATCCTTTGCGCCAATCCTTCCGCAATCGCGGTTTTTCCTGTTCCCGCTTCGCCGATAAGTACCGGGTTATTTTTTGTCCGGCGCGTCAGGACCTGCATCACCCTTCGGATTTCTTCCTCGCGGCCAATCACAGGATCCAGCTTCTTTTCGGCCGCTTCTTTGGTCAAATTTATCGTATATTTTTCCAGAACTTGGTATTTTCCTTCCGGCGTCGGACTGTCCACCCGTTGATTTCCCCTCACTTCTTTCATAATTTTGAGCGCTATTTCAATATTAACTTTATTTTCTTCGAGTATTTTCTTGGCGCGGCTCGGCACAGTAAGCAAAGCCAGAAAAAGATGTTCCGTGCTGATAAACTCATCTCCAAGATTTTGGGCCTGCTTGAAGCCTTCCTGAAGAATGCCGGCCATTTCGGAAGAAAGATAGAATTGTGGCGCCCCCGTCACTTTCGGTATTTTCTCAATTTCCGAAAAAACCCTTTCCTTAAGCTTTTTATTGTCTATCTCCAGCTTGTTGATAATCGTCGGCACTATGCTTTCCGCTTGCCCCAGGAGGACATAGAACAAATGCAAAACATCCACCACATTTTGTTGTTGGGCCTGGGAAATCTGCTGGGCTCCCTGAAGAGCTTCTTGCGACTTTAAAGTAAGTTTATTTAAATCCATAATTTAAAATTTCTCCCCTGCCCGAAGGGTGGAGGGGTGGAAGCTGTTATTAGCACTCTCGTCATCCGAGTGCTAGTTTATTATAGCTTTTCAGCGTGATCTGTCAAGACTTACTACGCAACGCGCCCGATTCTATTTTTCCCAATATTCAATGTTGGGTGGCTGTATGCTGAGTTGGGTTTAGGTTATAGCACGGCTCTATTCAGAATATTTTCTATTACCCAATATTTATAATCGCCGATATCAAAATACGTATATTGTTTAGAATAAAACTTTGCAGTATAGCCGTTCTTTTTTATAAACTTATCGAATACATCAAAGATCTTTTTATCATTTTCAGATAAATTATCCCTCACAATGTAGTGGTGCGGTATCTCGGACATAGTTTTTGCGAATAACCACTCATTTTTTTCAACTAGTTTGCAAAACTTTTTATCAATACACTGCATAATGTTTAAATTTCAAATTTATCCGGTATTTCAGACAATGGATTATCCGAGTCTATCCTCACGGTGATCGAATCTTCTTTTTTGCGCTTGGAAACAAACTTGATTCCCTTGATAAAAGACATGGTTTGTTCGTTGTTTTGTTTTTTCAAGATTTGATAGATGCCAGCTTCAATCCTTGCCCATATACTATCAAGAATATATGCGGAAAGCAAAAATACTGCCGTAAAAAGCAGTACATTTTCCTGATAAACAAAGGCCTATTCCTTCTTTTTCAACAACTTTTTCACTTCCCGATCGAAATCGGAGATATAATTTTTGTCCTGTTTTTTGCGATATTTTTCGAATTCTTTCAATGCCAGCGTTTCCGCCACTTCATGGCTGATTTTTCCCGCATTCATCAATATCTCATATTCGCTGAATTTCAAAAAAGCGTTCAGTTTTTTTATCCAGTCTTTCATGGTCATCACTCTGCCGCGCGCCGCTTGCAACTCGGCGTAATCAAGATACATATTGCCGATGCTGTTGAGATGAGCTAGTTCCTTTTTGTCCAAATAATTTTTGGCAATCACCGCGTCACTTGGCATGATTTTCCCCTGTGGAGAGCGCCGCCAGGAAGTCAATCCCATTTTTTCTTTTTGAACTTGTAAGAAATCTTTACAAGTTGCCAGTTCATCCAATTCACCTTCCGTATAAATATTCCTAAGATGCTGGGTAATATTTTGAGGTGTCGTATCAAAAAGCTCCGCCATACGTTTTTGCGGCAACCAAATATTTTCTTCAGCATAAAGCACCTCGATATTAACCGACCCATCCGGCGCCTGATAAAAAGCGATTTGATTGTCCGGTATCTTTTTTCTTTTCATGGATTAATTAAGTCATATTTTTACCTCGTATCTACCCTATCAACGGCACAAAAGCGAACCCCGGAAATTCTTCTTCGCGGAATTCTTTCGCAGATATTTTTTCAAAAACCCAGATGCTGTTTTCAATGGGGATGACTAACCGCCCGCCAACGGCCAGTTGTTTTTTGAGATCTTTCGGAACTTCCGAAGCCGCGGCTGACACCAGTATTCTTTTATAGGGCGCTTCGTTTACATAACCCTTTGTGCCATCGGCGCAAATTATTTTGGCTCTCCCCCCTTCTATCAAGTGATATTTGCTAAGATTATTTATCCCGAAATCGCGAAGACTTTTGATTCTTTCCAGGCCGACCACTTTTCCATGCTTGCCGACAATATGCGCGAGAAGCGCGGTTGTCCACCCCGAACCGGAACCGACATCGAGAACTTTATCGCCCGGCTGGGACCCAAGTTTTTCCAGCATAAAAGCCACGGTGAGTGGCTGGGAAATTGTCTGGCCTTGCCCGATGGGAAGCGGAATATTCGCCTGCGCCGCCGACTGCAGATCGTCCGGTAAAAAATCAATCCGCTTTATTTTTGAAAAAGCCTCGATAACGCGGTCGGTTTTGAGATAGCCTTGATAGATAAGATCGCGGACAAGAGAATCCATATGCAATAAAATCTAAATATCAAAATCCAAATGTTCCCGCTAAAGCGGGATCCCGCCGTGGCGGTGACAAATCAAGCTCAAAATCTAAAATCTAAAAAATCTTGACATTTGGATTTTTGATTTGATTTGACATTTGAGCTTTGGATTTTTGATTTCCAAGTTATTCGCCGATAACTTGAACTATAATATTTCTCTTCCTTCCCCCATCCAGTTCGACCATGAAAATATTCTGCCTTTCTCCCAAAAGCAGCTTGCCCTCTTCAATCGGAACCGCCTCGCTCACGCCCAAAATCAAATTTTTACAATGGCTGTGGCCGTTGCTCCTTCCATCCGATTTCAATCCGGACTTGAGTTCAAAAAGATCGTGCGAATATCTCTCATCAATCGGAACAAGTTTATAAAGCAGCCGCTGAAAATCCTGCATAAGCAAGGATTCGTTTTGATTGATTGAAATACCGACAGTAGTATGGGGAGAAAACACCAGAACCTGGCCGTTCTTTATCTTCGACTCTTTTACCGCTTCTTCAACTTCGTGAGTGATGTCAATAAATTCAATCTGGCTGTGGGATTCTTTTTCGATTTTTTGTTTGTATATCTTCATAATGCTAAATAAGAAATTAAATATAAGAAAGAAAAAATAAATAGTAGAAATAAGAAAGAAAAATATTTTTAATCTCTTATTTTTATATCTTCTTTTTTATATTTCATATCTTATTTAAACATTCCCGCCACCGCCTTTGTCACCCTTCTATCCAGCACCTCTGGCACTATTTTATCGTACTTTGGCTTTTTTACCAAGCCGGCAATCGCTTCAGCCGCTTTTATCTTTATTTTGTCCGTGATAAATCGCGTTCTCGTGTCCAGCGCGCCTCGAAAAATTCCGGGGAAAACGAGGGCATTATTGATTTGATTGGGAAAATCGCTCCGACCCGTCGCAACTATCAACGCTCCTCCAGATTTGGCTTCTTTATAGGATATTTCGGGAACAGGATTGCTCATCGCGAAAACAACGGCATCTTTATTCATCTTTTGAATATCGTCGGCTTTCAATAAATTCGGCGCTGAAACACCGATGAAAATATCCGCCCCGACCAGCGCGTTTCCTAAGTTGCCTTTGTATTTTTCCCGATTGGTTATTTGGGAGATTTTCTTTTTCTCTTCGTTTCCGCCGATATTTCGGCCATGATAAATCGCTCCTTTACTGTCAAAGGTAATAATATTTTTTGCCCCGTATTTCAAAAGCAGTTTCGTGATCGCAATCCCCGCCGCTCCCGCCCCCGAGATTACTATTTTTATATTTTTTATATCTTTTCCGACAACTTTTAGAGCGTTGATGAACCCGGCCAGTACCGCAATAGCCGTTCCATGCTGATCATCATGAAAAACGGGAATGTCAAGTTCCTCGATCAAGCGCCGCTCTATCTCAAAGCATCTCGGCGCGGAAATATCCTCCAAATTTATCCCGCCGAATGTCGGTGCGATATATTTTACGGCTTTTATTATTTCTTCGGTATCTTGAGTCGCCAAAACAATCGGCACCGCGTCAACTCCGCTCAACTCTTTGAACAAAGCTACTTTCCCCTCCATCACCGGCAAGGCCGCTTCCGGACCCAGGTTTCCCAAACCCAAAACAGCGCTGCCATCCGAAACGATCGCCACGCTGTTTTTTTTCCAGGTAAGGTCGTATACTTTCTTTTTATTTTTCGCAATGGCTCTTGAAAGTTCGGCCACACCGGGAGTATAGATTATCGGTAAATTACGCTTAGTTAATTTAAATTTACTTTTAATTTCAATTTTTGAGCCTAAAATTTTTTTCACTTCCAATTTTCAATTTTCAATGATCAATTTTCAAACAATTTACAATGATCAATTTTCAAACAAATTCGCATTGTTAATTGAAAATTGAAAATTCATTGAAAATTGTAAATTGATAATTGAAAATTTTTAATAAAAATACTGAAAATAATCCTCAAATAGCACATTAAGAAATTTGCAACTTCCTATACACGCTTCCCGCCGCAATCGCTCCTTCCGCCGCCGCGGTCACGATTTGGCGTGTTTTGTTCGATCCGGTCGTGGCGTCCCCCGCCGCGTAAATATTGGCGACGTTCGTGCTTTGATCAGATTCGACAATTATGAATCCTTGCTCGTCCGATTCCACGCCAAGCTGCTTGACTAGCTCAATTCCCGGCTCGCTTCCGATTTCGATAAAGATACCTTGCACTTCCAGCTCATCCGCATTTTCATATTTTTTGTCGAGAATTATTTTCTCAACTGACTTCTCCCCTTTGATCTCTTTGATGTTAGTTTGATAAATGACTTTGACTTTCGCGTTTCCGGAAATTTTTTCAAGGTATGCCGGATCCACTTTCAGCCGCTCGCCCCGATAGATGATAAAAACACTGCCGGCGTATTCCGCCAGAAGCAACGCCGCCGAGGCCGCGCTGTTCCCTCCGCCGACGACAACCACCGTTTTGTCTTTGAAAAACGGCGCGTCGCATGTGGGGCAATAGGAGACTCCTTTTCCTCTAAATTCGGTTTCTCCCGGAATTCGCAATTTTCGATATTCCATTCCGAGCGCCAAAATGATATATTTCGCTT
Source organism: Candidatus Moraniibacteriota bacterium (assembly GCA_030679895.1). Classification (GTDB taxonomy): domain Bacteria; phylum Patescibacteriota; class Minisyncoccia; order Moranbacterales; family UBA11712; genus Fen-1326. Next base: position 34,512 of record JAUXSN010000026.1, read on the forward strand.
TATAATTCTCGGCGTGGGTTGTGACGCTCCAGACATCGCCTTCCTTCATGATATTCGACACAGAATCCATAATTATTTTCCCGCCAAGCTTTTCAACGTGTTCGCGCATTTTTTGGCCAAGTTCCAAGCCGGATATGGATTCCGTCCCCGGCCAATTTTCAACCAGATGAGCTTCGTTGGCCTGTCCGCCCGGCTCTTTGGCGATAACTATATGGTTGATCTTATAGCGCGAAGCATAAATCGAAGCCGCAAGCCCGGCCGGTCCGGCGCCGATGATGATGAGATCGTAAATGTTTGTATCCATAGAAATATATCTGGCGAACGAAAAATTGAAGTTGAGAGAGTATCGCGTTCTGTTTCCGCATATTAATATGCGGAAACAGGTTAGCCTACTCGAAAAACTTTAATTTTTCGCGAGCTTATTAAACCTTCCCCAGCTCTTCCCTCAAATTATCTTTATTTTGCACGCCTACCAATTGCTTTACAACTTTTCCATTCTTGAAAATTATCAGAGTCGGAATCGACATTACGCTGTAATTTGTGGCTGTTACGCGATTCTCGTCCACGTTCAGTTTTCCAATTTTGGCCTTGTCTTTCATTTCTTCAGCCAGCTCGTCGATAATAGGGCCCATTATCTGGCACGGACCGCACCAAGCCGCCCAAAAATCAACCAAAACGGGTTTTTCGCTTTTCAACACTTCCTGCTCGAAATTTTGATCGCTGAATTGTTGCGCCATAAATTTATTTATTAGATTTCTTACGATTTATAAAAATTAACGCGCCTCCGCCGATAAGGATAAGAGCGGCTATTATTGCGGGAAAATAATTTTTTTTGTTTCCGGCCGAAACGGGGGCATCCACGCTATTCGGATTTTCCTTTGCGGTATTTTTGCTGATTTTGTCCGGATCAGGAAGTTGAGACGCGTCCGCCGCGTCGATTTCTTTTTCAAAATTATCAATGATCGGCTGATCACCGGCAATGAATTTATCCGCGAAAGCAATGGCTGGAACACTTCCCTTAAATTCGCTTTTGAAAACTTCTCCGAATTTCAGGAGCAAGCGGGTATTGAACGGATTGGAAAAATCAAGTTTTGTGATGTCATATTTATCATAAATCCCATTGGCTTTGAAATATTCGTCCACTTTCTGGCAATGCGGACACTGATCGCCATAAAAATAGTAAGCCTTCTTTTTCGAATCGCTTTGGGCTAGGGAAAAAATTGGAATTATAAAAAGAGCAAGTATAATAAATTTTAGTTTCATAAAAATTTTCAATTATCAATTTTTAATTTCTAAACAATTTTCAATGACTGAATGAATCAATTTTCAACGTTATGTTTAAGAAATTGGGAAATTTAAGCATTGTTTGTCACCGCCTTGGCGGGATCCCGCTTGGGCGGGAAAAATTGAAAATTAGAAATTGAAAATTGCGCGTCAGCGCCCGTATTTTCTCGCCCTTCGCGAATAATCCAAAATCGCTTCTCTCATTTTCTTCTCGTTAAAATCCGGCCAGAGAGTTTCGGAAAAATAGAGCTGGGCGTTGGCCAAGTCCCACATCATAAAACCGGCGCTCATATGCGGTTCTCCGCCAGTACGCACTAGAAGATCAACCGGAGGCAAATCTTTCGTCATCAAGTGGCTTTTTATCATCCGGGTCGTTATTTTGGCCTTTCCTTTGCATTTTCCGGCGATTTTTTTCATCGCTTCCATAATTTCATCATCCCCGCTATACGCCAAAAGAAAATTCAGAAAATATTTTCGGTAGCGGTTTGTCCGATTGATGCACTTATGGATTATACGCTTCAGCGTCTCCGGAAATTGCTCTTCCCATTTGCCAATCACATTGATCCTCACCTTGTTTTTGTGAATATCTTCGCTATCAATCAGCTTTAAAAAATACTTGCGATAAACATCGAGCAAAGCTTTCTTTTCTCTCCATGGCCTTTTCCGCATATTATCCAGCGACGATCCCCAAAAAGTGACGTATTCCACTCCCAAATCCAAATTTTCCCGAAGCACTTTTTCGAGATTTTTGGCTCCGGCATCATGACCCTCCCACGGCTTGAGACCCCGCTCGCGCGCCCAGCGCCGATTGCCGTCGGGGATGATGGCAACATGTTTGGGGATGTTTTTTATCTTATTGGACATAATAGCGACAACAAAACAAAATTAGGAAGCTAACAGCTCCTCATTTGATTATTCTATAACAAAAACAAATTTATCTCAATATGCTGTACTTTTCTCATACTTCTCTGCTCACGATATATTCCGCTATCCCGACAAGGAAATCTTTAGCGTCCTTGGATATTGCTGATTTTTCCATAGCTGACACGCCCTTTGAAACCAGGTTTTTCGCCAATTTTTTGGAATATTCCAGCGATCTGGTATCAATAATAATTTTTCGGAAATCTTCTATTTCCCCTCTTGTGACATTTCTGTTTCCCAAAACGCTCTTTATGAATTTTCGCTGGACGCTGTTTCCTTTTTCAACGGCCTTCAGCACCAGAAGAGTTTGCTTCCCCTCCCGAAGATCGCTGCAAACCGGTTTTCCCAGCTTCTTTTCATTGCCAAACACGCCCAGAATGTCATCTTGAATTTGAAAAGCAACGCCCACCGGAACCGCGTAATCGCTCAATACTTTCAGAAAATTTTTATCCGCTCCGGCAAGAAGCGCTCCCAGATGAAGCGGCCCCTCGACCGTATATTTCGCGGTTTTGCTTTTATGGACTTCCGAAATTTCTTTTTCGGTCGCCTTGCCGCGAGCCTCCAGAATCACGTCCATCATTTCCCCGGCCACCGTGTCCCTGACAATGTCTTGGAGCTTGTCCAGCGCTTTCAGGATCTTCTCCGCTGAAAATCGGGAATTGAAGATAATGGCGTTTCCTGCCGCCGCGGCCATGTCGCCTATGATTATGGCCATGGAGTTTCCAAAATGAAACGGGTCTTTTCTTTTATAGAATTGCCTGGCAATAGTCTCGTATCGCTTGTGGATCGTCGGCACCCCATGGCGAAAATTGTCCTGGTCGATAATGTCGTCGTGAATGAGAAGAAAAATATGCGTAAGCTCGATGCTCATCGAAGCCTCGATTATTTTTTCGTCTTCCTTACCGCTTGCCGCTTTGTATCCCCAATACATAAAAGCCGCCCGGACGCGCTTTCCGCCCGCGAGCGTCAAATCTCTCAAATTCTCCGCCGCCTGGGCCGCCAGCGGATTTATTTTCCTTGCTTCCCGGATTCTTTCCCTGAAAAATACGGCCAGCTTTCGGTCGAGAATTTTTTTGTAGTTTTGGAGCTCTTGCTTGGCATTCATTAGCAATTCTTTGACAACAATTAGTCTATATTATAAAGGCAAATTTTGCTATTGACAAATTATATTATTTCGTTTAAAATATAGTCAAATTCTTTTGGGTAAGGAGGTCATAAAACTGGCTAAGGTCGGAGTTCATTTAACAAATTAAACTAGTCTATTGAGGAGACAAGATTTGAAACAGACAATATTTCATGACACCGCGGGGGTAAGGGTGAAAACGCCCTGGGATATTACCGTAATGCGACAGGGGAGAAAAACTCCTCTCATCGTTCAAGGCATCGGGAGGTTAAGCGTGTTAAAGGATCGAGTCATCGAAGCTTATCCCGGAGCAACGCTGAAATTCACTCCGATGATCGCCTGATCCCGCCCCAAAGTGCCAAGTCTCCACAGAACTAGCTAAAATTTTGTCCCAAAAGGATATTACTGCCCCCGTAAGGCGCCACACCAGTGCCGACCGGGGGTATTTTTTTTATTTAAAAGAATTTTGTACCGCTACGGAGAATCGAACTCCGGTTTCCAGGATGAGAACCTGATGTCCTGACCACTAGACGATAGCGGCGTAACGCTCTATACATTACTAAAATTTTTTCGGCTTGTCCATATTTTTCCAAAAAGAAAAGGGGCCTACAGACGTGAGTAGGACCCCATGGAGAGAGGTTTAACGGATAACAAAGATTTACTGGGCGATTGGAGAAAGTCTTAAGCATGAGCGATACGCCCCCCATTTCGGACCATAGCAGCCAGATCCTCGATGGGAACGATGTCAATGATCGTGCTCTGGACAAGTTCCTCCGCGATCGCCAACTGTTCTCGAGATAAATCCCCAAGATGTGTGCGCACACTTGCAAGGATTTTTTCTCTCTGGATAGGATATTCCCTTTCCCTTCTCCGGAGAGCTTCCGTTGCCATTTGTTTCTTCTGAGCATCTGGAGACATCTTGCCCTCCCCCGAGACTAAGCTCGGAATTTTTTTTAAAAAAGTTGGTTAGTCTTGAGCTCAACTTAAGAATCAATAAGTTATTTATAATTCCCAAATGAAGCCCAAGACTTCTTGTGTTTTCCTCCTTTTAAAACACAAAACGATCCGGCAATACCATGCATGGATCGTTTTTTAAAGAGCTGACGGTTATCCCCTATTCTTGGCAACCGCAAGCTCTCTTAATATTCAATTTTCCCTTTTTGTTTTACGCCCCCCCATTTTATCCCCGGAGCCGGATCGCGTCAATGGGGCAGTTATCCACAGGCCTATTTTACCTTCCATTCCTCCGTCTGTCTCGGCAGAAGCTTTTCCGCCTGTTCCGGAAAACGCATAATTTCCTCGGAAATAAGCTCCATTCTGGCTCCCTGGGATCCTTTTATCAAAATCACGTCCCCTTCTTTCAAGGCTTTTTGAATAGGGATTTTAGCCTCGAACGAGTCATCGTAGCAGAAAACATTGTTTTTGTCAAGTCCCGACCGAATCGCTTCGTCGGCGATGAATTTCGCCTTGTCGCCAATCGCGAAAAGAATATCGGCAACTTGGGCCGCTTTTTTTCCCACTTCCCGATGTCCCGCTTCCGCTGCTTCGCCCAGCTCCAACATATTTCCCAGGGCCGCTATTTTTCGGCGCGCCTGAATTTTTTCCAGCACTTCAAGGGCGGCCAGCGTTGACTGCGGAGCGGCGTTATAGCTGTCCTCAATGATCATCGTGTTTTTGATCCCGTCTATAATATTCAATCGTCCCGCCGGTGCCTGAAAATCTTTGAGCGCTCCGGCAATCTCCAAAAGATTCATTCCAAAATGAATGCCGACCGCCGTGGCCGCCAGAGCCGAATATATTTGAGGCCTTCCGACAGATTGCGTCAGTCTTACCGGCATAGTTGTCCCTTCAAAGCTCAACTTGAAGCTGATGCCCCGAATCTTGCTGATATCGATACCCTTGCGATCTTTCACCGTTTCATAGCCGAAGAAAACATCTGAAGCTCGAACGTCGGCTGCCTCTGAAAAGCCGAAAAACATTTTTTTTACCTTCACCGCTTCGGCCATTTTTCTCGCTTCCTCATCGTCATAATTGAGAACTGCCAGTCCTTCTTTGTTTAAAAACCGGACTAAATAACTTTTTTCCCGGACAATTTGCTTTTTATCTTTGAAAAATTCGAGATGGCTGATGCCAATGGCCGTAACCACGCCCACTTCCGGCTGGATGAAATCCACCAGATATTTGATATCTCCCGGCCGGTCCGCTCCCATTTCGAGAACCATAATTTCGGGATATTTTTTCTTTGATGAAAAGAAAAGAATTCCGATTGACCGCAGAAACACTACGGTCCATTTTAAGAAGCTTCCGCCCCCGCCGGAAAGGCCGAGGATAGTAAGCGGCAGGCCGATTTCGTTGTTGTAATTCTTTTCGTTCTTGCGCACTCGATACTTTGAAGCCAGCACCGTATAAATCGCTTCTTTCGTTGAACTTTTTCCCACTGATCCCGTAACGCCGACAATGCGAGGCCTGAATTCACGCAAGGTTCTGGTTGCGAAATATTTTAATATTTTTTCCAATATTATTATTCTTTTTGATTTCATGTTAATAATTTTCAATTTCCAATTTTCAATTTTCAATCAATACTCCAATTCTCCAATTTTCAATGAAATAAAGTTTGAAAATTTTGTCATTGTGACATTGAAAATTGTTTGGAAATTAGAAATTGATAATTGAAAATTAGAATTAATGTTTCTTTTTCTTCTCTTTCTTTTCCTCTGCCGGCGGCATCGCTGGCGGCTGAACTTCTTCTTTCGGCGCCTGATATATCGAAACATCATGCGTCGCGTTGAAGATATCCACATCTTTCTCGGTATATTCCTCCGTCGGCTCGACTCCAAAATAATCTAGCATAAACTTGGCCATTTCGCCAAAAGTGGGAGCCGCGCTTGACTCCGCCCACTCGACATTCTTGGGATTATCCAGCTTGACCAGCATCGCGAATTTCGGATCATAGGCCGGCGCGAAACCGGCAAAGGATCCTATATGCGCGCTTTCTTCATAACCCCCGCCATTCTTTTTTGGCACTTGAGCCGTTCCCGTTTTTCCCGCCACGAGATAACCGGGAACCCCCGCTCTTTTCCCATGACCGCTTTGAACGACGCTGATGAGCATTCTGGTCAAATCCAGGCTGGATTCTTTGGAAATAACCCGCCTTATTTCCCGGGGCTCGATAACATTCTCATTTCCGTCTCCGCTGGAAATTTTTCCGACCAAATGAGCTTTCATCATTTCGCCGCCGTTAGCGATCGTGGCAAAAGCGCTCACGAGCTGAAGAGGAGTCACCGAAAGTCCCTGCCCGAAAGCGGCCGTAAAGGCGTTTATGCTTCTTAGTTCCTTGAGGCCCGAGATATTGCCGGAAACTTCTCCCAAAGTGTCAATTCCTGTTTTTTCGCCAAAACCAAAATTTTTCACGTATTCAAGAAATCTCAAATTGCCCAGCAATTTTTCGACGAAGATCACTCCTGTGTTCAAGGATTTTTCAAGCACCTGCGTCATTGTTTGCGCGCCATTCGCCTTGCCATCTGAATTTTTGATGGTATATCCGGCTTCGCTTACCGCTCCGGTGTCAGTATAAATAGTGTCGGGAACCACCAGCTTCGCGTCAAGGCCGCCCGCCATCGTAACCGGCTTGAAAACAGATCCGCATTCATAAGTCTCGCTTACGACCGGATTGGCAAACACCGCCATATCTTCAACTTTTGAAAAATCATTGGGATTGAAAGTCGGCCAGGACGCCATCGCCAAAACCGCTCCGGTGCGAGGCTCGGTGATCACGATGTTGCCACTATCAGCCATAAACTTTTCCACCGATTTTTTTATTGCCATTTCCGCCCGGTACTGGATCGTATGGTCGATTGTCAGATAGAGGTCGGATCCGTTTACGGCCGGTATTATTTTTCTCTCGCTGATTGATATCCATCTCCCACCCGTGTCTCTTTCCTGCTCAAGTTTTCCTTCCTGCCCCTCAAGCTCTTTGTCCCAATAGGCTTCAAGTCCGTAACGTCCCTTCGTTTTCTCGCCGTCTGATCCGACGAAACCGACTATTTGCGAGGCAAATGTGCCGGCCGGATAGGAGCGTTCGTTTTCCGGAGCAAAATATATTCCTTTTATATTTTTTTCTTTTATGGCGCCGGATTTGTCATCCTCTGTTTTGTGGGCAATAACCGCGTACCAGCCTTCCGGCTGATCCAGCTTATCCTTCAGCTCCCCTTCGTCCAGTCCCAGGATTTCCGCGATATCGCGGGCGGCTTTTGCCGGATCTTCAATCTCTTTTGGAACGGCATAAACCAAACTCAACTCTTTGTTAGCCGCGACCGGGTAATAGTCATCGCCGTCTTTGACGAATATCTCCCCGCGCCTTGGCACAAGATCTTCAAAAACCTTGTGCTGGTCAAAAGCCAGCTCTTGATAATATTCATGGGCAAGAATCTGAAGAGAATACAGGCGAAAAAAAATGAGGCCGGAAAATATGAAAACAAAAACAACCAGAAGATATATCCGGAAGTTTGTTTTAAGAGAACTTCTTTTCTGTTTTCCAAATTTTCTTTTAGTCATCGAGCTTAATGCCTATCGCATCGTTAACAAAGTATTTTACTTCATCGCCACATCACCCGGAAGATTCAGATAACTGACATCTTTCGGAACAATCATATTAAGTCCTTTGGTTTTTTCTTCGATATTATACATCGATCTCTGCTGCGCCTCCCGGATTTTCAGTTTTTCGTTTTCTTTCTTGAGATCGCTCATCTGATTTTCAAGCGCTTTGATTTCATATCCTTTTGTCGCCATATTATTCACCTCGAAGATATAAAAAACTCCCAAAAGACAGACTAAAGCGGCCACCAAAAAATTCAAGGTGACGTTGCCCATCCTCGCTGCTGATTGCGATTTTACTGTTTTTTTCCTCTCACCGAAATTCACGGAACTGGAATTGGTGATAGTGAGAAACCGGCTCATTGAACTTTTGGCCCCCCTCAGTTAGAATCTATTTTTTGTTTATGTTTGTTTTTTGCCGAACTAACCTTTCTGCCACTCTCATTTTGGCGCTTCGGCTCCTGGGATTGGTCCTGATTTCTTCTTCCGAAGCGCCAATCGGCTTTTTGGTGATTATTTTCAGGCTTTTTCTGTGCCCGCAAACGCATTTCGGAAAATTCGGCGGACAAACGCAATCTTTCGAATGCAGCCTGAAAAAATTCTTCACAATCCGGTCTTCCAATGAATGGAAGCTGATGACCGCTAGCCTCCCCCCGCTAGCAAGCATTTTTATGCTTTGGTCCAAAAATGTTTTCAAATTTTCAAGCTCCTGATTAACCTCGATTCGAAGGGCCTGGAATACTTTCGTAGCGGGATGGATTCTGCCATTTCGATATCTTTGGGAAATACTTGCGCTTATTATCTCAACCAATTGCAGTGTCCGGGCTATTCTCTTTTCTTTTCTGGCGATTGCCACAGCTCGCGCAATACTCCTGGCAAATTTTTCCTCCCCGTAATTCCTGAATATTTCAACTAATCTTTCTTCCGGATAATTGTTTATCACATCGGCGGCGGTAATTTTTTGAGTCTGCGGAGAATAGCGCATATCGAGAGGTCCGTCTTTTTGGAAACTGAAGCCTCTTTCGGCGTTTTCGATCTGGTCAGAGTTGAATCCAAGGTCAATCAAAATGGCGTCCACGGTTTTTATCCCCAGCCCCCTAAGAATATTCTCCAGATTGGCATAATTATCAACTATCCCGATCAGTTCTTTTTTCGAAATAATCTCTTTGAAATTTTCAATTGCCTCCGCGTCCCAATCAATCGCAATCAATTTGCCGCCGGGCAGAATCTTTTTGAGAATTTCAATCGCGTGCCCGCCCGCTCCCAATGTCCCGTCAACGACCACGCTCCCTTTTTTCAAATTTAGACTCTCGATTGCTTCCCCTGGCAATACCGGTTTATGTATCATCGATTATTATCCTAAAGTTCAACTTTCGGAACGCTTCCTAAAGTTGAACTTTAGGATTCAACGATCTAATATATCCCTAACTTCCCTAGTTGCTCCGCGATGTCATCAGTGTTTTTTTCAGCTTCCTTTTTGTACTGGGCCCATTTCACGCTGTCCCAGACTTCAAGACGGTTATAGAGTCCGGCGATGACGACTTCTTTTTTGAGGCCGGCGTAAACTTTCAGATAGTCCGGAATCAGCACTCGTCCCAATTTATCAATGTCCGTATCGACCGCCCCGGCCAGCATCAAACGAACAAAACTTCTTGTCCCCGACTCCCCCATCGGAAGACTGCCCAGTTTCCCCGAGAGCTCCTCCCAGGTTTTCATCGGATATATAAAAAGACATTTATCAAGACCGCGGGTCACCACTGCTTTGCCGCCGAAATCATTTCTAAATTTGACCGGGATTGCCAGCCGCTTTTTCGGATCTACGTTGTGCGAGTATTCGCCGATAAACATGAAATATCATTCTATCTTTATAAATTAAGAGGCAAGCGAAGCATTGACTTATCCCCAATTCGGCCGACTTATCCCCACTTCTATCCACTTTGCAACACTGTAACTACATTCTAAACCACTTCAAAACATCGGTCAACACTTTAAACCAAAAATGAAAATGGCTTATATAAGCCACTCGACACCATTCTTACGCACAAGTTATCCACTTTCTCCCTGCCCCGTACCAATTCTATCGCCTTACCATCGGATAGCTGCAAAGCAAGGCGAAGCCGTTTCGCTCTTTCACGTGAATATCAAAAAAAGATAAATGGAATTGGCGCGGGGTTGCGCTCGTTTGAAAGTCATATTATAATTCCAGTGTAATATTCCGCACTAAAATGCCGATGCTGAATTTTTCTTAAATGCAACAGTGTATTAAGAGGCATATGAACATTTTGATGCGGGACAAGTAAAAACAAATATAAAAAATGCAATCGGCTGATGGGGGTTTTTTCTTTGCCAGCCAATTGCAAAATTCAAGAATGCCAAAAAAGAAAACCAGCGATAAAGACAAAGATCAGGAACTCCAAAAAATAGCCGCGATTCGTGAAATGATCGCCAATGCCGAACGGACCATCCAATCCGCCCGCGCGATGCTAACGCAAATTGAAGGACCTTCCGCAAGAATGTCCCGCCGGCCGGCAGCAATCAATGGGTCAGAAGAAGAAGGGGAAATCGTCGAAGGAGTTTTTGACGGACAAGTTATGATGGGAACCGACGGGAAACAATATCCAGTCCCGGCTAACTATGCTTCAAAATCAAAGTTAGTCGAGGGGGATATGATGAAACTTACAATCACCCCGGACGGTTCTTTTATTTATAAGCAAATCGGACCCGCTGAAAGAAAAAGGCTGATCGGAGTTGTCAGCCAGGATGATTTAGGGAACTATGTCGTCATTGCTGATGGCAAGGCTTATCGCGTCCTTCTTGCTTCTGTCACCTATTTCAAAGCCGAACCGGGAGACGAGGTGACCCTCGTTACTCCCAAGGACAGTGATTCGATTTGGGGAGCCATTGAAAATCTCGTCAAAAAAGGATCCATGGGCGGATTTGGAATGGAGTCGAGCTTCGGTGAAGAAAATCAAGAAAAAGATTCTTATGAAAAATCTGAAGGCGAAACCTCGTCGATTGATACGGGAAAATTCGGCCGGGATGGAAAATTGGAAAGCGACCTCATAGACGAATGGACGCCGGAACTGGAAAAATTGCGGGAAGAAGCCAGCAAGCCGGTTCAAAGCTAAGCTTTGAGGAATCCGCCGATGAGGCGGAGGAAAAGGTCGAACCTTGGTTTAAAGGTCGGACTTTGAGCAAAGCAAAAGAAATCGAACTCTTTTAATTTAAAATATAAAAACTATGGCAAAAACAAAAACCAATCAGACACAAAATTTGACTTCACGAGATATTCTTTTTGGCGCCATTAACGGTCTTATTTTTGGCGCGCTGCTGCCGGTTGTCCTCAAGAATATGAACATCGCAATTTCCACGAATATGGGTTTCGTTATTGCTATAGCTTTTACTGTTCTTGCGGCAATTGGGGTGGCTATCGGCTATTTTCTGTCAAAGTATATAAAAATCATTTTCCAGATCGCTAAATTCGGATGCGTGGGCGCGGCTAATTTTGCGGTGGATATCGGAATCCTGAATCTCTTGATTTTCCTGTCGGGGACAGCTGTCGGAGTCGCCTATATCGCTTTCAAAGTGATTTCTTTCACCTTTGCCGTCACCAATAGCTATACCTGGAACAAAATATGGACATTCAAAAAAGTTGACACAAAAGAAACGGGAAAAGAATTTGGCCAGTTTATTACGATCAGCGTAATTGGACTCATCTTAAACGCTGCCGTCGCGGGTTTTCTCGTGATTGTCATCGGGCCATTGGGTGGAATAAAAGTCAAAACCTGGGCCAGCGTCTCCGCTGCCGTGGCTTCCGTCTGCGTCATGGCTTGGAATTTTGTCGGATACAAATTTTGGGTGTTTAAGAAATAGTATAAAGCTAACAAAGGTTCGACCTTGAGGAATTGCAAGTGATAGCGAGCAAGGAAAAGGTCGAACCTTGAAAGAATAAGCGCCAAACGCTTTTTTATTTTGCTTTTTTGATTTTTTATCTCAAACGCTATAATATACCTTTATGAGCACAACTCTTTACCGCAAATACCGTCCCTCTGATTTTTCCCAAGTAATCGGGCAGAAGCACGTCGTTCAGACTCTTCAGAACTCCATCAAAAGCGGCCGGATCGGCCAGGCTTATCTTTTTGCTGGCCCGCGGGGAACGGGAAAAACTTCAATTGCGCGAATATTCGCTAAAACAATAAACTGCGCTGCTAACTTGGAAACTAAGTTTCCAAGTGGCGAACCTTGCCTCAAATGCGATTCTTGCAAAACTATTCTTGACGGCCGCTCGCTCGACATCATCGAAATTGACGCCGCTTCCCACACCGGCGTGGACAACATCCGTGAACTTCGGGAAACAGTGAAGCTTCCGCCCACCTCTCTCAAATATAAAGTCTATATCATCGACGAAGTCCATATGCTTTCCGGAGGCGCTTTTAATGCCCTTCTTAAAACTCTTGAGGAACCTCCGGAACACGTCGTTTTCATCCTGGCGACCACTGAAGTCCACAAAATTCCGGAAACGATTCTTTCCCGGGTGCAAAGATTCGATTTCACCCGCTTGACAGTCGAGGAAATTATAGAAAGACTAAAACAAATCGCGAAACTCGAAAAAGTGAGCGTCGAGCCGGAAGCTCTCGAAATAATCGCCTCTTCCTCCGAAGGCGGAATGCGAAACGCCGAAAGCCTTTTGGGACAAGTGATCGCCCTTGAAGACAAAAAGATTACGGCCAAGGAAGTCGAATTCATCCTGGGAACGGTTTCGGAAAAAGAAATAGCCGATTTTGTCGGTCAATTAGTGGCACATAATTTTCCGGCTGTCTTTTCGAGAATCGCCGACCTGCGGGAATCCGGCATCGATTTCAAAAATTTCGGCAAGTCGCTGCTCAATTATCTTCGACAGATGCTGGTCTTGAAGATAAATCCGGATCTTGGAAAAAAATTGTCATACGAACTAACCAAAGAGAGGCTGGGGCAGATCCAAAAACAAATTACCGAAATAGAAATTGATGCAATATTGGATATGATCAATATTCTTCAGGAAAATACCGAGCGTTTCAAAAACAGCCAGATTCCCCAGCTGTATCTCGAAGCAAGTATTGCCAGCCTCACCGTAAATTCTGGCAAGTCTAGGCGGGCTGAAGCGGCTGTCAGCGAAGTTATTGATGCCTCCCCTGCTCCACCAATCGCAACTCAAATTAATAATAATAAAAAAGAAACAGCCGAGATCAAACAAGCTGCGGAAAATAAATCTTTTAAAACATCGGCCGAGCCTAAAAAAGAATTAGCTGAAGCGGTTAAAAAAGAAATCAGCGGCGACGACCTTGAACTCGTCCGCTCCAGATGGCTGGATATCATAGATTCGCTCAAAAGCTACAACCATTCCCTGTCGTCTGTCCTTAAAATGGCCAGCCCGTCTCTTATCGAAGGAAACAAACTGATTGTCAAAACAAAGTATGATTTCTACAAAGACAAAATCACCGAAACCCAAAATCGATTGACAATCGAAGACGCGATTGATAAGATAACAGGCGTTAATTTGAAAATAAAAACGCTCACCGAAAAAGAATTCCAAGCCGAATATCCGGACTTCAAAGAGAAAAAAAGCCTCCTTCAGGAAGCCGTGGATATCTTCGGAGGGAAGATCGTAAAAGAATAGAAAGCTAAGCTTTGAGGAATTGCGAGTAAAGCGAGCAAGGAAAAAGCTTAGCTTTGGAAAAAATTAATTTTGGGGCGTCGCCAAGTGGTAAGGCAGGGGCCTTTGAAGCCCCCATTCGTGGGTTCGAATCCTACCGCCCCAGCTGATAGATTAAGGCTTAAAAAAAGCCTTTTTATGCTATCGTTTTCCATTTGACAAACAAATTCCAATGTGCTATGATAACGAATCTTAAATACCCATTCATTTGATATGAACATCCGGAAAATTCTCATACCGAATAAGCCTCACCTTGACCCGATAGCGGCCATATATTTGTTGCGTAAACACGGAAAGGAGAAATTTCCCGGAGTTGAGCGTGCCGAAATAGTTTTTTGGGAACATGCAAAAAATCCCAGCGAGAAAGAGGCAAGCGATTTTGAAAAAGAGGGCGGCTTGATGATTGACGTTGGCGGAGGCTTGTTCGACCATCACGGCGGAAAAAACAGCTCCGAAACCTCGACATCATTGGTGGCTTCCCATCTGGGCATAGAAAATAATCCCGAGGTGTCGGCGCTGCTCGGATACATCAGGGAAGATGACCTCGAGGGCCTTCACAACCGCTACGGCGATCTTGCCTACATCGTGAAATGCATGCACAAGCAGAATGTGCCTTCGGCAAAAGTCATTGAGTATATAATGCTCGCGATTGATTTCTTGCAGCTTAATCAGGACGAATGGCACCATGTGGTGAAAAAGGAATACGAAGAAAAATGCAAAGTAGTCATGGTGAAGCGCCCCAAAAGAAAAATAAAGCTTGGGGTGATCGAATCGGACAATGTGCAAGTCGGCAATTATGGAATTTCCGTCGATAATCTTTCCATTCTGATTCAGAAACGTTCGACAGGCCATATTGTGATCCTGACCAATAAACATCACCGAATAAATTTGAGGGAAATTGTTGGCGCTATCAGAAAAAGAGAACTTGAATTGGCGGATTATGGAAAACCGATTGATCCGAAAAAGCTGCAGTTCGAAGGAAAAAACTCTCTTGTTCCCCAATGGTTTTTTCACCGGTCTCTCAACGCGTTCATGAACGGATCGGACGCGCTGAATAAAGCGGATCCGACCAAAGTTCCGCTGGAAGAAATCATGAATTTGGTCTGGTATGGAATTACCGCGGAAATTTCCGAATACTGCGATTGCGACAAGGGCGGAGAAATGTGTCCTTTCGCGCCATACGGATTTAGCAAATGCGAAGAGAGAAAAAACAGCCCAGCGTAACAGTCCTATGAGGATGATATTTTCACCATGGGATTGCGACGCTATCATCGGTCGCAATAAAAATTCCGCAGCACATTCCAATACTGTATAAAGGGAGAAGAGATGGCACAGAAAGGTGTTGTTCCGAGAGAAGTTCAGCGGCAAACGGTCTGGGGGCCAGAAGCGGCCTTCATCGGTATTGACAAGAACGCGGTTCTGAAGACTTATATCCCCGAAGGCAAAAAAAAGTCTCTCCAATACCTGGAATGCATGAAGGCTGTGGAGGGAGGATTCATTCCCCTCTACGTCTTCGGCGAAGGGGATCTGGAAATGATCCGCGGGAAAAAGGTTCCCGCCGAGGTCGAGCTCCGGACCAAGCGCGAGCGCGGCCAGAAAATCCACTACCTGCGGGCAGAGATCCTGCCGCCGGATGCTGCCCGTCCGCAAGTCAAGCTTTATGTCGGTAGCGGAAAAGACGAGAACATTGTCCTGCTGGATAATTACCCGCGGCTGAAAGGCGCCGAGGAACTCCGGCGGTTCATTATCGGCTTCATCTCCACCACCAAAAAGGCGGCCTGAAATCAGCGCCTCCAAGGAGGAAAAAAAATGGGCGGATGTGGATTTGTCTCTCATTGAGACGCTCCCATCCGCCCTACCCCCCACTACCCAAAACGCACTTTCGTGCGGTTTTTTTATTTTATACAAACTAATTAAAAATATTGCATTCCCGCTCCCCCATTGCCAAAAGACTCGTTGAAAGGTAAGGTTACCCTATGATTACCGATGAAGTAAAAATTATCACGCGCGCCGGAAAAGGCGGAGACGGAATTGTGGCTTTTGATAAGATCAAGATGAGTCTCGGGCCGACCGGAGGAAAAGGCGGAGACGGCGGAAATGTTTTTTTTGAAAGCGTAAGGGATCTGACCGCGCTAAACAAGTATAAACAAAGGAAAGAATATTTCGCCGGACCGGGCCGTAACGGAAAAGCGGATCGCTCCACCGGACATACTGGTCGAGACCTGACTTTGACCCTTCCTATCGGATCCGTTATTAAAAATCTCAAAACGGGGGCGGAATTTGAAATAACTACGGCCGGAGAAAAAATATTGGTCGCCAAAGGCGGCCTGGGAGGACGAGGCAATTATCTTTTCCGATCTTCGAAAAACACCAGTCCGGAAGAATACGAGGAAGGAAAACCGGGAGAGAAAGCGGAATTTTTCATTGAACTGCGGCTCATTGCCGACATCGGGCTTGTCGGACTTCCCAATGCCGGAAAATCAAGTCTCTTGAATGAAATCACCAATGCCAATGTGAAAGTGGCCAACTACGCCTTCACGACGCTCGAACCGAATCTTGGAGTTTTGGATAATCTTGTCATCGCCGATATCCCCGGCCTTATCGAAGGCGCTTCGAAAGGAAAGGGCCTGGGCATTAAATTTTTGAAGCACATCCAAAGAACAAAAGTTTTGGTTCATTGCATTTCCCTCGAATCCGATGATCTGATGAAAGACTACAAGACCGTGCGAAAAGAACTGGATGATTATTCAAAAAAGCTGACACAGAAAAAAGAGATTATCTTTCTCACGAAATCAGATCTCGTTTCAGAAGAAAAAATCACCGAAAACACGGCGCTAATGAAAAAAATCACACCGGAAGTTTATTCTGTTTCAATCCACGATTGGGACAGTCTGCAAAATTTGCTAAAGATACTATCCGACACTCAAGCATAGTCCATAACTCCAATCAGTTGACAAGACTCTATTTCTCTTATATACTATACAAACGTAACTAAATCTCTTTGTTTTATATCTCTTAGTATTATTCCTCTAAGAACTTCAAAGCCTTTAGGCTTTATCTAAAACTTATGAGACGAACTCGCCAAATTCTTTATTAAAGGCGAGAGGTTATTAGATAAAGCTATGAATACAAGAACTCCCAACAGAAGAGGACCGAGAAGATCCTTTTCGCGGTCAACAATGCCTCGAAAACCCTATGGCGGTTCGCGCTTTGGCGGAGGTCAAAGAAGCCGTCAAGGCGGCGAACGGATTGATTTCTCAAGATTCATCAACAAAGCGGTGATAACCGAAGAAGTTGATCATTTTGTACCGGAACATAAATTCCAGGATTTTGCCATTGACCAACATTTGAAGCGCGCGATTACCGCAAGAGGCTACACTGACCCGACCCCGATCCAGGACCGGACCATTCCTCATATTTTGCGCGGTTCGGATCTGGTCGGCATCGCCAACACCGGCACCGGAAAAACGGCCGCTTTTCTCATTCCGCTCATCCACAAAGTTCGACAGAGCACTTCAGAGCACGTTTTGATCATCGTGCCGACTCGCGAGCTTGCGATTCAAATCGATCAGGAACTGAAAGACCTGACGAGAGGAATGAAAATATTTTCCGCTTGTTGCGTCGGAGGAATGAACATCCGCCCCCAGATTCAAGCTCTTCGCTACCGGCATAATTTCATCATTGGAACGCCGGGGCGGCTTAAAGACTTGATCGACCGAAGGATCATCCATCTTTCAGATATAAAAACAGTAGTACTCGACGAAGCCGATCGGATGCTCGATATGGGATTCATCGCTGATATGCGTTTTGTGATAGCGGGAATGTCCAAAGAACGGCAAACTCTTTTTTTCGCGGCCACTTTTTCCTCGGAGGTTGAAAGGTTCGTCAAAGAATTTTTGCGGGATCCGGTGAGAATTTCCGTCAAAACGCGGGATACTTCGAAAAATGTCGACCAGGATGTCGTGAAAATCGGCCGGGATCAAGTGAAAATAGAAGTGCTCCATGACCTTCTCAACCAAAAAGAGTTGAGCAAAGTACTCATTTTCGGACGGACAAAGCACGGAGTGGAAAAACTTTCAAAGATTCTTATTCAAAGGGGCTTCAGCGCAGAGTCAATTCACGGCAACAAAAACCATGCGAAACGACAGCGCGCACTTGGTCTTTTCAAAACCGATCGGATCAAAATTTTGGTAGCCACCGACGTCGCGGCTCGCGGTATCGATATTGCGGATGTGAGTCATGTGATCAACTACGACCTGCCGGAAACATACGATGATTATATCCACCGCATCGGCCGAACCGGACGAGGCGACAAGAAAGGCAAAGCCCTGACGTTTGTCGGGTAAACCCCGCGCCAAATATAGCAAAAATGCGCTTGGGATGCTAAAATCAAGCCATGGAAGCAGTTTTTCGCTTTTTAGAAAAATACAGGAGTTACTTCCTCGTTCTGATCTGTCTTATTGTTGGCGCTTATTTACGCTTTCACCACATAGGCCTTCGAACTTTTTGGCTCGACGAAGCCAGCTCGGCCACTTTGATAAAATACAATTTTTCGGACTTGTGGCGGGAAATCGCCCAGAAAGACAGCTGTCCCGCTTATCTTTTTTTTCTGAAAATATGGTCGCTCCTTTTTGGCGATTCAGAATTCGCCCTAAGATCTTTTTCCGCCACAGCCGGCCTGCTCTCGATAGCCGCTATTTACCGGCTTGGTAAAATGCTTTTTGGAAAAACCGCCGGCCTTTGGGCCGGATTTTTGCTGTCGATAAATTATTTTGGCATTTTTTATGCCATTCAAGCCCGGCCGTATTCTCTGGCAATTCTTTTCAGTATTTTATCTTATTATTATTTTGTTAAATTAATAAGAAATGAAAAGTCCGCTCTCAATGTTATTTTATATATCGTCGTAACCGCCGTCGGAATTTATATCCACATCTGGTTTTTCCTTATTTTAGGCTCCCAAATTCTCTATTGGCTGATAAAGAAAGCGGCAAAAAGAAGCTATTTCATATTTGCGATATACCCTGTTTTCATCATTCTCCTTTCCCTTCCATGGGCAAGCACCCTGCTCCGATTTGGAAAAAACGGCGCCAGTGATTGCTATGGACCGGCCAAACTAAGCGCCTTTTCGGAAACGTTTAACTATTTTATGTTCGGCAGCGCCGCCGTCTATATAATCTTTTCTTTGATCGTTTTGGCAAGCTATTTTATCGGAATCAAAAAAGAGGAAGAGGGGGATATTGTCCGCTATCGATTGGTGGAAAAAACCAGCGGAATAAAAATAAATGAAAACGCGTATTTGCTTCTGAATTATTTGTTTTTCCCTCTCATCTCCGCGTGGATCATATCCCAGTTCGTTCCCATCTATTTAACCGGGAGGCACGAAGCCGTTGTGCTTCCCGCTTTCATTCTGCTCGTGGCCGGCTTTTGGTCCACTTTTCCAAATAAAAAAATTATTTTAGCTGCGGCGCTGATTCTGATCGCCTTGGGCATCCGTTCCGCCGAAGCAGACAAGCAAGCCATAAACTCTTACAAAATCAACGATAGAACAATAGCTAGGGACTTGATAAATAATATGACCGGCAACGATGTCATCATTTTTACAGGCCTTAGCCGCCCTTCTTTCGATTATTATCTGCCCCGAGTGAACACGGAAAACAAAAAATATCTGGAGATTTCCTTTCCGGAAGAAATGGAACATCACCCCGCCTTCCAAAGCATTAGGATTATGAATACAAAAATTGATAAAATATCCTTTGAGGCTGACGCATTGATTGAGAAAATAACCAATCTCAAGCCGTCTCATATTTGGATAATTTTTGCCTCCGGCAACCCCGCCAGCGAAATTTTGCGCGAAAAGATGGATGAAAAATTTAAGCTGATTGAATCTACATCTTTTCTGGACCCGGAAACTTCCGCTCCTCAAGCGGACGTTTCTCCTTTGCATTTCCAATATATTTTGGAATATGAATGACCTTGTTTGAGAAATAATCCACGAAATGGTAAATTGAGCTTGATCCTCTAAGTTGTAAAACAAACATATGGAACAAGAATTATTGGATAAATTGAATCAAATGGAGCAAAAAGTCGAGGAAACCCGCGTTCTGGCGCAAAAAACCTATAAGCTTTTTCTTTGGACAATGATCGCAACGGTTGTGATGTTTGTTTTGCCGCTTATCGCGCTGGCGATTGTCATTCCCTATTTCCTAAAAACTATCACTTCAGGACTCAACGGACTATAAAAAAATATCAGTAACAAAAAAAGTTTCCACTCGGAAACTTTTTTATATACGAAATACTAAACACCAGCTGCTATTCCACTTGATAATTCGGCGATTCTTTCGTGATGGTCACATCATGGACGTGGCTTTCCTTGAGTCCCGCGTTTGAAATTTTGATAAACTTCGCTTTCTCTTGAAGTTCTTTCAGATTTTTGCATCCGCAATACCCCATTCCCGAACGCAGCCCTCCCATAAGCTGATAAACGCTCTGCGAAAGCGGTCCCTTGTAGGGAACGCGCCCTTCAATTCCCTCCGGAACCAATTTTGAAGCTTCAACCCCGCTCTGGCCGTAACGATCCCTGGACCCCTGCATCATCGCTCCCAACGACCCCATGCCGCGGTAGAGTTTATAGTGCCGGCCTTGGTATAGGATCGTCTCGCCCGGCGATTCATCCGTTCCGGCAAAGAGGCTTCCGATCATCACCGCGTTCGCGCCAGCCGCCAGAGCCTTGGTGATATCACCCGAATATTTCACTCCCCCGTCGGCAATGACGGGAATATTATATTTTTTTGCCACGCCGACAACATTTTGAATGGCCGTGATTTGAGGCATACCCGCTCCCGACACAATTCTTGTTGTGCAAATCGATCCCGGACCGATGCCGACTTTCAAAGCGTCCGCTCCAGCTTTTATGAGATCTTCCGCCGCTTCCGCGATGGCGATATTCCCGGCAATGACGGGAATATTAAATTTCTTTTTTATTTCTTTCAGCGTATTCAAGACGGATTGGCTGTGGCCATGCGCCGTATCGATTGAAATTAAATCGGCGTTAGCTTCCATCAACAAACCAACCCTATCGAGAGTATCGGCGCTCGTACCGACAGCCGCTCCCACCCGAAGCCTCCCTAATTTATCCTTGCAAGCGTTGGGATATTTCTTTTTCTTTTCAATGTCCTTTACGGTAATGAGTCCCTTAAGGATATAATTTTTATCGACAATAAGCAGTTTTTCGATCTTGTATTTTCCCAGAACCCTTTTGGCTTGGTCGAAGTCCGTTCCGACCGGCGCGGTGATCAAATTGTCTTTAGTCATCACCTGCCTCACCGTTTTTTTGATATTCGTTTCGAAACGGAGATCGCGGTTGGTAATAATGCCGATTAATTTCCCTTTTTTATCCGTGACGGGCACGCCGGAAATGCGATAATGTTTCATCAGCTTCATGACATCGGAAATCAGAACATCCGCGGAGACAGTCACCGGGTCTATGATCATTCCTGATTCTGATTTTTTCACCTTTTCAATTTCACCGGCTTGTTGGGCCGGCGTCATATTGCGGTGGATAAAACCGATGCCTCCTTCTTGCGCGAGCGCGATCGCGAGAGCTGATTCCGTCACTGTGTCCATCGCCGCAGAAAGTATCGGGATGTTCAATTTTATTTCGCGCGTGAGAAGCGTCGTCACGTCCGCGTCTTTCGGCATCACTTCTGATTTTCGCGGAACGAGCAGAACGTCGTCAAAAGTGAGTCCCGTTTCAATTTTTTTTATTGTTGGCATAAAATTTGGAAAAATTATTAAAAAATAAAGCCCCAAAAAAAGAGAGCTTGTTCCTTTTTATAAATATAGTATTTTTTGGAGATTGTGTCAAAAATAGAAAAATGGTTGACGTAACTGTATTTTTCCTTATATTTAATACCAAGAAGGTGCGTGGCATGAAACCTTTTTTCCGCCGGATGCTAATGACTTTGGAGTTCCACTTTGACTGGTTATTGGGGAGAATATTGCCCGATTGCATCATCAAAGCGATCGACCGAAGACTGGGTTAATGCCTCCGAGAGTGCTGCTGCTTCCTTCTTTAAGGGAGCAGCAGCCAATTTATTTATCACAAATGACAAAAAACATAATCAATATATCAAAATTAATTAGGTGCAATAAAATCGGTGTCATACCCACCGACACTATCTATGGCATCGTGGCTTCGGCGTGGTCGAAAAAAGCGGTTGCGCGAGCCTATAAAATAATGGGGCGTGATCCCAAAAAACCTTTTATTATTCTCATCTCATCAATTGAAGATTTAGCCTTATTTAAGGTGAAAATAGACAATGCGACAAAAAATATTCTCAAAAAACTCTGGCCGGGAAAAATCAGTGTGGTTTTGCCAATTCCCTTCAAAAGATTCCAGTATCTCCATCGCGGAACAAAAACTCTTGCTTTTCGCGTTCCGAAAAAGCCCAGTTTGATAAAAATACTGAAATATTCCGGTCCGCTAATCTCAACTAGCGCCAATCCGCAAGGCTTGAAACCGGCTGCGACTATCACGGAAGCAAAAAAATATTTCGCGGATGAAATAGATTTTTATATCAATAACGGAAAAATGCCGCTTTTCCCTTCTACCCTGGTGGAGATTAAGCATAATAAGATCGTCATTAAAAGAATAGGCGTTGGTAAGATACCCAATGAGCTGTTATAATCATCGAGGAAATAATTTTACTATCTCTGCGTATTAGATAAAGCCTAATAATTAATAAGTTAACTTATATATTATGGAAGACAAATGCCCAAACTGCGGCGAGCCTACGGAGAGCTGCAAGTGCGAATCGAGCGAAGAAAAATCCGGTTGCGATTGTTCCTGTTGCGGCCATCCGTGCGAACCGGAAGAAAAATAATCCCATTGCAAAAATCAACTTCGCCCGCCGCGAAGTTGATTTTTCGATACGATAATTTGTCATGAGCAAAAAAACAGATGCTTTACAATGTTAAATTATTTAGAAAATATCAAAATATTCAAGCTTTTTTCTCCCGAAAATCAGATAGTTCAATGAAATTGACAAGCAATTCCCTTTTGAAAAAAAGAATATCCGCCAATCGAGAAGATTATTTCGTGAAAAATAACATCGATCCGAAAAATGTTGTTTCGGCAAAAATAGTTCATGAAAAGAAGCTTGCTGCTGTTCATGAAAAAGACAGCAGGAAAATTATATCAGGCGTTGATGGATTAATTACTCAAAATAAAAACATATTTTTATCAATAACTTCAGCTGATTGCCTGCCGATTTTTTTGTTCGAGCCGGAAAAAGAAATTATCGGCATGATCCACGCCGGCTGGCGGAACCTGGAAAAAGGCATCGCATCCAATGCTGTCGAAAAAATTATTAAACTTGGCGGAAGACCGGAAAATATTTTGGTCGGGATTGGCCCCGCTATCTGCCAAAAACATTATGAAGTCGGACTGGAGGTCGCGGAAAAATTCAAAAAATATCCCGAGGCGATAAAAAAAGAGGGTGGAAAAACATATCTGGACATAAAAAAAATCGCCCAGCTTCAGCTCTTGGAATTGGGAATAAGAAAAGGAAATATTGAAATTAGTTCTGAATGTACTTTTGAACTTCCTAAAAAATATTTTTCGGCGAGACGAGACAAACCAAAGATAGTAGAAGCAATGATAGCAGTAATCGGAATGAAAAATACTTGATATAAATGGAAGTCGAACTTCCAAAGATATCAAAAGATTATCCCACTTCTGTATATTTTGTGCCCTCGACAGCCCCGCTCCTCACGAAGGGCGGGGTAAAGAATCACACGATATAGTTTTCTTGTGTCCTCAGAGGGAGTCGAACCTTCATCTCCCCGCCACGGCGGGGCGCTCTTTTTTTATAGCTAGTGTCCTCGACAGGAATCGAACCTGTATTTTGAGTTCCGGAAACTCACGTCCTATCCGTTGGACTACGAGGACTTTTCTATCTATCCTTCCAGTTTTCCCTTCTTAATTTCTTGTGATAACTGATCGCGAAGCGGTGGGCTTCGTTTCGGATTCGCTCAAGCAATTTTTCGTCGCTCAATATCCGATTATACTTCTCTCTTATTTGCTCATTTCGACCGAGATATGTCAAGAGAAACTTTGACTGATAGACATCCAGTTTTTTTCGCGTCGGTCCTTTGGCAACTGCGATGACCGGGATATCCATTTTAAAATCCTTCAAAACGCTTTGCGCCATATTGAGATGCCCCTTTCCCCCATCAAGAAGAATTAGATCCGGTCTTGCCCAGTTATTTTTGAATCTCCTATATAATACTTCTCGCATCATGGCCACGTCATCAATTCCGGATACGGTTTTTATTTTGAACTTTCGGTATTCGTTTTTATCCTCCTTCCCATTTGTAAATACAACCATCGAGCCAACCGCGTAATCCCCGCCGATGTTTGAAATATCATAGGCTTCAATCCTGAATGGTTTTGGAAGTTTAGCTTCCATAATGGAAGCTAAACTTCCACTTCCACTATCCTCGGATATCAACACCACATCCCGAATATGCTCCAGAGCAAAGATCCGATTGCGCGTTTCAGCGGCTTTTTCGAATTCTCTTTTTTTGGAATAATCTTTCATTTCTTTTTCCAGTTTTCCAATCAAACTTTTTTTCTTGCCTTCAAGGATCATCTTCACTCCCCGAATATTTTTGAGATAATCTTTTTTCGAAATCGCGCCCGCGTACGGCCCCGGACATCTTCCGATCTGGAAATCGAAACAACATTGACTCGTCGCCCGCTTTGCGCTGTGAAACGGAAAAATTCTGCGGATGAGTTTCAAAGCAATATTCATTTGGTGCTTCGAGAGATACGGCCCGTATATTTTTTTCGCCGGTACTTTCCCCAGTTCCGTTTTCCAAAGGATCACCACCCGCGGAAATTTTTCTTTGGTGATCACAAAATAGCCGAAACTCTTGTCATCTTTCGCCATCACATTATATTTCGGCTGGTGTTTTTTGATGAGATTTGCTTCCAAAATCAGCGCTTCAAGAACCGAATCAGTTTCATGGATTTTAATGTCCGCAACTTGCAAAACCATCGGCTCAATATTCGGCCTGTCGAGGTGAAACCTCGACAGGAAATAACTCCCCACCCGATCCTTGAGACTCGTCGCTTTCCCAATATAAAGAATTTTCCCTTGCTTATCACGGAATTCGTACACGCCGGGGGATTTTGGAAGCTTATTTATGCTGTTTTTTGGGGCTTGGCTTGACAATGGCATATTTTTTATATATTGTTATCTGAAAACCAAATAAAGCGAATTAAGGAGGCGTCATGCAGTACGTTATCGTTGAGAGGGTTCACATCACGAACCTTCATACGGTATTTGGCCCGTATTCTTCTCTAGGAGTGGTGGGAAGAATTTTACAGAATAAAGGATATCACCTCTACCTCAACTGGGAGAAATCCGCCGGACGGTTGGTGTATGAAAAGGAAAATGAGCGGGGCACGCACACCATCAAAACAGTAAGCGCAGTTGTGTGCCCGATTCTTCCGGACGCCAGCGGCATGGTTTAATTTAATCACCGACTTGGTGACCACCCATAGTGGGAGCAGGTTTTATAGCTTGTCTCCCGCTTTTTTATTTGTAAAAAACCCTGACTCCTTTTTGTCATTCCCGCGAAAGCGGGAATCCAGTAATCGTTGCTATTCAGTTTTTTTCTGGATTCCGCATCAAGTGCGGGATGACACTTCGTGTCACTTCCTTAAAATTTCTTTAAGAAATTTTGCTGTATAACTTTCCTTGTGATATTTCACCACTTCCTCCGGCGGGCCGGTGACGACGACGCGTCCGCCAAGGTCACCGCCTTCGGGACCAAGATCAATTATCCAATCCGCCGTTTTGATGACATCCATATTATGTTCGATCACGATCACGGTATTTCCCGCTTCGACCAAACGGTTGAGAACGCCCAACAACTTCTTGATATCTTCAAAATGCAGTCCGGTGGTCGGCTCGTCCAATATGTACAGGGTATCACCCGACGAGCGGCGCGACAATTCCGTGGCCAGTTTGATCCTCTGCGCTTCCCCGCCGGAAAGAGTGGTCGCCGATTGGCCGAGATTGATATACCCAAGTCCCACGTCTTCGAGAACCTTGAGCGCTTCATGAATCGCCGGGAAATTTTCAAAAAAATCTTTGGCTTCGCTCACCGTCATCGCCAAAACATCGGCAATGGTTTTTCCTTTATATTTCACTTGCAAGGTTTCGCTGTTATAGCGCTTTCCGGAACATACGTCGCAAGGAAGATAAACGTCCGGCATAAATTGCATTTCGATCTTGAGAAATCCTTCGCCGGCGCAATTGTCGCAACGCCCGCCATTCACATTGAAAGAAAATCTTCCCGGGCCATAACCGCGTTGTTTGGCTTCTCTCGTCATGGCAAACAAAGTCCGGATCGGCGTGAAAAGTCCGGTGTAAGTCGCCGGATTGGACCGCGGCGTGCGACCGATCGGAGACTGGTCGATGTGGATCACTTTGTCGACATATTGCGTCCCAAGAATTTCTTTGTGCCGCCCCGGCCGCTCGAGTGAGCGCATAATTTTCGACGACAAACCTTTCCCCAGTATATCCTCAACCAGTGTCGATTTTCCGCTACCGCTGACACCCGTCACACAAGTCAATGTTTTCAGGGGAAATTCGACTGTTATACTCTTGAGATTGTGTTCAGTGGCACCTTTCACAGTGAGCCACTTTTTGTTTTTCACCGGACGGCGGAATTTGGGAATTTCTATTTCAGCATCACCTCGCAAATATTTTCCCGTGATCGATTTTTTTTCTTTTTCGATATCCTTCACCGAACCTTCGGCCACGATTTCTCCGCCAAGTTTTCCCGCTCCCGGACCGATATCAACCAGATGATCGGCCGCCCGGATCGTTTCTTCGTCGTGTTCAATGACAATGACCGTGTTCCCGATATCTCTCAATTTGAGCAATGTTTCAAGTAATTTCGCATTATCTCGCGCGTGAAGCCCTACTGACGGCTCGTCGAGGATATACAAAACTCCGACTAATTGCGATCCAATCTGGGAAGCGAGGCGGATTCTCTGCGTTTCGCCACCGGCCAAAGTATTGGCGGATCTGCCCAAGGTCAAATACCCAAGACCCACATCCTCCAAAAACTTCAAACGATTTTTCACCTCTTTGAGAATTCTGTCGGCGATTATTTTTTCCCGCTCGTTTAATTTTATGCCTTCAAAAAATTTCAGCGTTTCATTCACGCTCACGGTTGAAATTTCGGATACATTTTTTCCGCCAACAGTCACAAGCAACGCTTCGGGTTTGTATCTCGATCCTCGACAAGCGCCGCAGGGACTTTGGGACATATATTTTTCAATGCCTTCCCGCACCGCTTCCGAATCGGTCTTGAAATATCGGTCGCGCAAAAATCCGACCACGCCCTTCCATTCGATCTCCCATTTCCAGATCGATCCTGTTTTTGAATGGAATCTCACCGGTATCTCGTCGGCCGGATCATCGCCATTCACAAGCAGTTCTTGCTGGCGGTCCGTGAGATTCCGGAAACGAACATTGTCCGGAATGGAATAAAAATTCGTCACCGAGCGCAAAATAGTCCCGTAATAATTATTGCGCTTATACGTCCAGGGAATAATCGCCCCTTCGGCGATGGTCTTCGTTTTGTCAGGAATTACCATATCGGGATCAATTTCTTTTTTTGTTCCCAGTCCTTCACATTCGGGACACGCTCCCTGCGGACTATTGAAAGAAAACAGCCGCGGCTCCAGTTCCGGAAAAACAGCATCTTCGTGATCAGGACAGGCCATGTTTTGATTATATATCTGCTCGGATTTTCCATTGCGCACTTTCACAAATCCTTTCGACAGCTTTAGCGCGCTTTCTGCACCTTCAAATATCCGGCTTATATTTTTATCATTCATTTCGATCGTATCGATCAAAATATCAATACTGTGCTTTTTGTATCTGGCTAAAATTTTGCCTTTTTTGGCTTCTTCTTCGAGATTTACTTTTTTGCCATCAATATATGCTTCCGAAAATCCACGTTTCCACATTTCCGCAAGCAAGGTCGCGTAATCACCCTTTCTCTCGCGTACGACTGGTGAAAGAATTTCAATTTTCAAACTTTTTTCTTTTTTGTCATCCCCGTGAAAACGGGGATCCAGTTTTGCCTGGTCACTGGAACTTTTCTGGATTCCCACGGAGTTTATCCTCGTGAAAACGGGGACGGGAATGACAAGATTGGACAAATCAAATATTCTATCAACTACTTCATCAATCGAAAGTTTTGAAATCTCTTTTTCGCACACCGGACAATGCGTCACGCCGATCTTGGCATATAAAAGCCTCAAATAGTCATGAATTTCAGTCACCGTTCCCACCGTCGAGCGCGGATTGTGCGACGCCGCTTTCTGGTCAATCGAAATCGCCGGGCTCAAGCCTTCGATCGAATCCACATCCGGTTTTTCCATCTGTCCCAAAAACTGCCGGGCATAACTCGAAAGACTCTCGAGATACCGCCTCTGCCCCTCGGCAAAAATTGTATCAAAAGCCAGCGTCGATTTCCCCGACCCGCTGATGCCCGTGAAAACAATAAACTTCCCCCGAGGTAGTTCAAGGTTTATATTCTTCAAATTATGCTCTCGCGCGCCGCGAATTATTATTTTATCCATGGTCTTTGCTAAAGCTTAGCCTTAGCGAGCCGCCGCTAAGGCTAAGCTTTAGCTCGCATAGTTTCCTAACACAAAAATTCCCCATTTAAGGCTTGCTCCGTACCAAATATCTTTGAGAATAAGTTTCTGATTTGCAAATACAAAAACTTACCCCAAATTGGCACATATACACACCAACATATTTTGGTGCGGGGGTTTCACTAATATAATACTATTGAACTAATAAATCAATTATAAAAAGGGATAATTAACCTAAATAAAAACTACTTCTATACAAACCGTTTAGGGATTTACATAGAAGTAGTGGAGACGGTGCAATTCGTCCCCAAGAAAGATAGAATATCTGTATTGCACTCGAATGTAATAATTCGAACAGATATTGCAGCTTCAGCCAACGGCTTTGGCTTTCTATGCCATCGCCAGTCTTTCCTCAAGCGCAGCTCGGAGTGAGGCTTCCAAAAGCTGAAGGGGTTCTCCAGGAACTCTATACACCATAGGGCTTTCAAGTAATTTTCCGACGGTGTATTCGATCGCCTCTCCCTTATTGAAGCCGGCCACCACGGTGTCAATTTTGTGGCATAAGAGCCGATAGGGAAAGATATCATACTGTTCCCACGTGGTAAGAAGGAAAACATCTCTATCCACTTTAAGAGAATATCGGAAGGTGTAACCCATCTCGCCATGTTCAATTTTGACCCAAATTTCAGGGCTGGTGACATTTGGGTCGACCAGAAACCTAAAGGAAGTTTCCTCTCCCGAGCATCGCGACTGCGGGATCTCCCTTTTTCCCTCAATTTTAAGCAACTCCATAGGCCGCTCCTTTTGTGCGTTTTTATTCCCCAATTAAAGGGGAATGTTTAATTTAAGCAAATAAAAATTCATTTGTCCAGCTACCCCATCTGCAATTTCCGCAGCTGAATTATTTCATCCCGGATCACCGCCGCTTTTTCGAATTCCATATTTCGGGCGGCGGTTTTCATTTCCATTTCTTTTTGCTTGATATATCCAGCGATGTCCTCGAGCGATTCCAGTTTCACGAATTCGCGCGGGACTTCAGGTTTCAGTTCATGGTCAACAATAGATTCGATCTTCTTCTGGATGGTTTTTGGCGTAATGTGATGCAGTTTGTTGTATTTCGTCTGCGTTGCGCGCCGGCGGTTGGTTTCGTCTATCGCCCGCCTCATTGAGCCGGTAATATGATCGGCATATAAGATAACCCGCCCGGAAATGTTTCTTGCCGCGCGGCCAATGGTCTGAATGAGCGAAGTTTCCGAGCGTAAAAATCCTTCTTTGTCTGCGTCGAGTATTGTGACGAGTGTTACTTCCGGCAAGTCCAAACCTTCCCGCAAAAGATTCACCCCAACGAGAACATCGAATTTTCCTCTTCGCAAATTTTCCAAAATCCGCACCCGCTCCATCGTATCCACTCCTGAATGCAAATATTCGGCTTTTATCTGGCTTTCTTTGAGGAAATCCGAAAGATCTTCAGCCATTTTTTTCGTCAGCGTCGTGACTAAAACCCTTTCTTTTTTATCTACTACTTTTTTAATTTCGGAAATAACATCCTTGATTTGACCCTTTGCAGGTTTTATCACTAATTCGGGATCTATCAAGCCGGTCGGACGGATGATTTGCTCGACAATCTGCTTCTTGGAGCCTAAAGCCCCAATTGGGGCTTTAGGCTCCAAACTATGGGATATTTCATAATCCGCCGGAGTCGCCGAAGTGAAAATAACTTGGTTTATTTTGTTCTCAAATTCCGAAAATTTGAGAGGTCGATTATCATAAGCGCTCGGAAGACGAAAACCATTATCAATAAGAGTTTTTTTGCGCGCGTGATCCCCATTATACATTCCATTGAGTTGCGGGACGGTGACGTGTGATTCATCAATGACAATCAGAAAATTTTTATCAAAATAGTCCACAAGAGTATACGGCGCCTCCCCTGGCGCGCGGCCGGTGAGATATCGCGAATAATTTTCAATTCCGTTACAATAGCCGATCTCACGCATCATTTCCAGATCCTGTTTGGTGCGACGCCAAATCCTTTCAGCTTCCAGTAATTTGTTATGTTTTTTAAAATACGCCACCCGCTCATTAAGCTCTTTTTCAATTTCTTTGAGTGCCTCTTCCATCACCGGCTCGGGCACGACAAAATGTTTCGCCGGATAAATCAAAACTTTTTCCAAATTACCCAGTGCCTCGCCGGTCAAAAAATCATATTCGCTGATTTTTGCTATTTTATCATTCTTGAGTTCTATTCTCGTCACGATTTCCCTTGATGGCGACATTATTTCAATCGTCTCTCCGTGAGAGCGAAATTTCCCGCGGGACAAATGTTCCGAGCGAAGAAAATGCATTTCCGTGAGATCCCTGATCAATTTTTCCCGGTCAATCGCTTCTCCAATTTTGAGGCTCAAAGAAATATCTTCATAGAATTCCGGCGATCCCAAGCCGTAGATGCAAGAAACGGACGCGACAATGACCACATCTTTTCGCGACATCACCGCCACCGTCGCCGCGTGCCGCAACCGGTCAATCTCGTCATTTATCTGGGACTCTTTTTCAATATATGTGTCGGAGGATGCAATATACGCTTCCGGCTGGTAGTAATCATAGTAAGAGACAAAATATTCCACCGCGCTTTTCGGAAAAAAAGTCCGAAATTCCTGCGCCAATTGCGCCGCTAGCGTCTTGTTCGGCGCGATCACCAGAGTCGGCTTTTGCACATTCTCAATCACATTCGCCATCGTGAAAGTCTTCCCGGAACCGGTCACACCGAGAAGAGTTTGAAATTTATTTCCTCGCTTTAAGCCAGCGGTCAATTGCTCGATCGCCTTCGGCTGATCGCCATCGGGTTTGAATTTTGAGGATATTTTAAATTTAGACATGCTGAGAGGGTTTACTTGCCCCGTCAAATTCGCGAAGTGAAAATTTGACGGGGGAACTTTGAAGATATTTGAAATTTCATGTTCAACTATTATACACACGAAAAAACAAAAAGTCTACATCTAGATTAGCATGAATTATAATATAGTGATATAGTGATAGTATGTTCAAACGTGGAATTGCTACATTCACTCTTGATTATGGCAAATGCCCGAAATGGCTTTTTGAGCGGATGGTGAAATTGGGACGGGAAATGTCGCGGGTCATCATTGCCGAATACGGGCCGGACGAATTTGTGAAACGGATTGCCGATCCGGTCTGGTTTCAGGCACTCGGAACGGTGCTCGCTTTTGATTGGAACGCGTCGGGATTGACGACCATTCTCACCGCGGCTTTGAAAGAAGCGATCCGCGGAGAAGAAAGAGATTTGGGAATATATATTTGCGGAGGGAAAGGAAAAACTTCCCTCAAAACTCCGGAGCAGATCAGTTTGTTCGGCGCGCGAGCGGAGCTTTCGCAGGAAAAAATAAATTCGCTGGAATACAATTCCCGCATGGCCGCCAAAGTTGATTCTTCTCTCGTTCAAGACGGATTCCAGATTTATCACCATTGCTTTTTCTTTTCGCAAAACGGCGTATGGGCAGTGGTTCAACAGGGAATGAATGAAAAAAATGTAACGGCGCGACGCTATCACTGGTTTTCAGACGACGCCAAGAATATGGTCATCGAACCGCACGCTGGAATAATTTCAGATGGCCAGCATACCGGACTCAATATGACTGCAAGAGAAAGTGAAAATACACAAAAGATCAGCACCGAGCTTGTGCAAGGAAGTTATAATACGCTGATGAAGGATTTAAAACTATTGAGCAAATATCCAATCAACAGGAAGTCCAACTTCCAAAAGGGAATTTGGACTTCCTCGTCGACGCCGCAGAGCCAAGTTGTATCGATTAAAAACAAAAAACAGGAGTTAACCCTGTTAAACTTAACCGATCTAAATTTCAAAACCCACCCCGTTCTCTTAGAAGACTTCACCAAAAGCAAATACCTGCAAAAAATACTTTATGAAGTAAATGAAATAAAACCGAAAAATTATGAACAACTTTTGTCCCTCAAAGGCGTCGGACCGAAAACCATCCGCGCGCTCGCCCTCACCGCCGAAGTGATCTACGGCGCCAAAGCTTCCTACGAAGATCCCGCTCGCTACTCCTTCGCCCACGGCGGGAAAGATTTTATCCCCTACCCCGTCGACCGCCCGACATATAATCAAACCATCGCCACCATGCGCCAGCTTGCATCCAAGATGAAAATTGGATATAGTGAAAAAAATAAGGTAACGGATCGACTTATAATATAAATAACAGTAAAAAATATGGAAAAAAGTCAGCCAAGAATTGACCCAAAATATATTCCCGCCAGCATGGACGAGCAACAATTTCTTGAAATTCTCCGCATCGATTTTTCTAAGATTGTTCGTGAAGAACTAGATTCATTTAAAAAACCTGATAATCAAAAAATACTGCAGATAACTGCAAAAATGTTTTTACTGAGAAAAGGCTTTCCCGTCAAATTGATGGAAGATCCGACCGGCGGTATAGCCGATTTATGTAATTTTCTTGACAAGATAGGACAACATATTATCAATGAGAGCACCAAAGAAAATGTCGAATTAAAAACAAAAGCGAGAACGAATCCTGAGGTTCATAAAGCTTTATTAAACCAACAAAAACAAATTGGAGATATGAAAATTGATGAAGAAAAGGCAAGGGACTATTTTGGAGAAACACCAGAAGATTTTTTTCTTCGTACGAAAATAAGATAAATTACCTTTAAGTAAAACAAAAAAGCCTGTCTTTCGAGACTGGCTTTTTTGATGAGCAATCACTAAAAAGTAATTACTCTGCGGGTGTTTCTTCAACCGGTGCGGCTGGAACTTCTTCTGCCGGCGCTTCCGGAGTTGTTGGCTCCATTACCATCGGAGCTTCTTCAGTCGTCTCCTCGGCTGGAGTCGCAGTTGGGTCCACCGGAGCGGCGGTTGGGTTCATATCATCAGTCATGATATTTATAATTAAAAATTAAAAGTGAAAAATTATATTTAACTTTTCATTTTAAACTTTTAACTTACAGCGGTTTTTCTCCCATATCGAATGCGTCAGCCGTGGCCGGCGTGGCGATATAGCTCGCCTTTTTCATTATCTCTGCATTCACTATATCACGGCTGCGTCCATATTTCAACTTGGAAAGTTCTTTGATGGCTTCCGCCACTTTGGGATTGCCCTTTGTCGGCGGATAGGTTTTCATATTGAACGGCGTTGCCACCTGGCTGTTGATCAGAAGCTTCATGAAACAATTGCGGTTATCCACGTTCATCAGATCATTCGCGTCGAACACCGGCTCAAATTGCTTCTGCACAAATTCGGCGTCTTCCGCTCCGATCCGGAAGGAACAAATGGATCCGACGTTTCCAAAAACGGCTTTCGAAATTTCTTCTTTGAGCTGGGCAATGAATTGATGGGCGATAATGAGCGCCAAGCGGTATTTTCGGGCTTCCGAAAGGATCTGGGAGATCGAATCGGTGGTGAAGTTCTGGAATTCGTCGATATAGAGATAGAAGTCTTTGCGTTCCGCTTCCGGCATATCCACCCGGGAAAGAGCGGCAATCAGAATTTTTCCGACAATCACCATTCCGAGAAGATTGGCGTTTATTTCACCGATTTTCCCCTTTGAAAGATTGACGAGAACAATTTGCTGGTCATCCATCGCCCGGCGGAAATTCACCGTCGTCTTTTCCTGGGCGATAATCGGCCGCATCATATCGTTCGATATAAACTGCGTGAGTTTCGAGGTGATATAGGGAACCATATTCGCCAGCGCCGCCTCTCCGCCCGCTTTTTCGGCTTCCTTTTCCCAAAAATTCTTCACAATCGGGTTAGAGCAATAAGAAAGCTTCATGTGCCGGAATTCCTCATCGGCCAAAACCCTCGGGATCTCCATCAGGGTCGAACCTGATTCCGGATGCTCCATCACCAGAAGCGCCGCGTTTCGCATATATTGCTCGAACATCGGACCGCCGGTTTGCTTCAAATCATAAAGCTTGTCGAAAATATTGATGATTTCATTGATGACAAAAGTTTTTTGTTCCGGTTTATTGGTATCATACTCGAGCATATTGAGCCCGAAGGGGCGCTCCATATCCGCCGGGTCGAAATATATGACGTCTTCCGCCCGCTCTTTCGGAACGCATTCGATCACGTGTTCGACAAATTCGCCGTGAGGATCGATGACGCAAACGCCCCGACCGTTCTTGATGTCTTGCTTGACCATTTCTTCCATCATTGTTGATTTACCGGTTCCCGTCTGCCCGACGATATAGAAATGGCGGCGGCGGTCGTCATCATCGTGATGGATGACTGTTTCCACTCCCCGGTAATCATTGAATCCCAGAATTATTCCTTCTTTGGAAATATTCGGCGGCGGCGCGGCCGTCCGGGCCTTGAGCCAGGCAATTTTGGGAGTTTCCGTCGAAAAGAGCGGAAAATGGAAGATGCTGGATATTTCTTCCGAAGAAAGCACGAAGCTTTGCTCGTTTTTGAAATTGCGGAAAATGAAATCGAAAGCGATTTTTTTCTCTTTTTTCTGATTTTCTCTCACAACCTTGAAGCCGTTTATACTCGGATTTTCGTACTGGATAAAAGCATTTTCCAGTTCCGCGAGAACTGCTTCGGCTCTTTCCTTGCTTAGGGCCGAGGATACCAGCCTGATGTTTGCGCTAAAACCGGGCTTATTAGCTTTTCCTTCAATTTTTTTGACAATTTCCTGCTCTTCCGGAGTGAGTTGGATAGTTTCCTTATCGGATTTAAAAACATCCCTTTTCTGGTCCTCGTTCTTTTTGACCATTACATTGAAAAATCCGCGGAAAAATTGCCGGAAAGGCGTGTCGCGTTTTACGTCGGAGAGGCGCCTCCCCTGCTGCATTTTGTGGGCAATTTCCCTTCCCTTGCTCCTCCAATCTCCGCGGGCAGGCTTCACGAGCAGCTGGATGGCCGCCCCTTCTTTTTTTTCATCAAACTTTCCCAGAACATTGGTAATGTTGTTGAGCGGATCGGATTCCAAAGTTTGGTACGTGCGAAGCGGAAGACAATCTTTTTCCCGAAGTTTCAAATACGAAGCGGCAGTGAAGCTTCCCGGATAAAATATATTGTAGTCTTTCACGCGTTCAATGGCCGCTTTCGGATAAAAACTGTGAATTTGTCTTTCGACAATCTCAATAAATTTTTTTGGAGCTCCCACATAGAAAGAAATTTCATCGTTTTCAGCCGGGTTGGAAATTTCCAGCGCGATCACCGCGTCGCCATAAATTATCCTGTGCCAAAGACCCGCTTTTTCTTTTATGTTTCCGAGGCTGGCGAAGAGATGCTCCATAACAGCGATTATCTCTTTTTCCGGCTTGGGCTGCTGTTGTTGCTGCTGGGATGATTGCGATTGAGTTTTGAGAGAATGGCTGACCTTCACAACATCGATATCCATATTCAAAGAGCGGGTAATTTGTCCCTTGAATATGGTGAAGCTTCGAAAAATCATCCATCCGCCGGATATGAAACTAGCCAGAGCCAGAAGGCCAGCCAGCGGATAAAGTATTAAATTGAGGTTATAGGCGTCCATTTTTTATTTTTATTTCCACTATACAGTCTACAATTCCACAAGAAGTCCTTTTTGGAAAAGCTGTTTTCTCAAATCTTCCTCGATCATCTTATCGTGCAACTCGTCCAAAGTGTAATTGTCGTTGGCGTCCATATGTTGAGCTACTTTTATGGCGTGTTCCGGCCCCTTTTGAAGAGCCAACTCCACCAGCTTTTCGACTTTTTTTTCGTATTCGGCAATTCCGGCCACTATTTTGGCATCGTCGGCAATTGTGGTCGCCACGGGCGTTTTTTGCGTGCTGATGGTTTTGCGGACAGTTTCGATTTTTTCGGACACTTTTTCTTCCTGGAATTCTCCTCCGATTTCCCGCTCGAGACCGGGAGTTTCAATTTCTCCTGCTAATATACTTTCCGCCGACTCCGTCGAAGGTAATATTTCTTCCTGTTCCGACGGTTTTTCAGAAACGTTTTTTTCTTCATTTATAAAGGTTTTTTCGGGATTCAAAGCCTCGCCCGGACCGGTAAATTTTTTCGTCAAATCAAGATCCTCCTTTTCGATTGGCTCCTGATAATTGGACTGTGCCATTGGGATAAATTTATCAATTAGTTAGATAATGCAAAAACCGCACTTTTACGCATCCTGACCTTTATTTATTTTCCACTGGAGCATTTTTGCCAAAGCTGGCGATATCTTCTTTTAATTCGTCCTTTAATTCACTGACAACTTTCTTCACGAATTCGTCGTAGTCGCTTATCTTGCTTCGGAGAAAAGATTCGACTTTCTCCTGATCGGATTTTTCCTCCAGCATTTTCATCAATTCCTGCTGATCTTCTTTCGTTAATCTGTCCATCGTTTCCATATACAAGCGCTTCAAAACAAGTTCCAGCAAGTCAACCAGAATTTGCGCTTTTCTTTCTTCGGGTAAATCTCCAAGTCCCAGCTCATCAATAATTGTTTGTTGTAAGATCGTATTTTTTTCGGTCATTTTGTTTATTTAATTATTTATGCGTTGACTACTCTTTTTAGAGTTCTAACTATTTCTTCAGGCGTTACTTTCCCCTGCGCTAATCCTCTTTGAAGCCAACTTTCCGTGCTTTCATTGCCAAGGGTTGGCCCCAGCTTTCTATTCAGCTCTTGAGCTGCCCGCCAATACTGTTGCTGTTCGCCAACATTAGCCGGCGGTCCCATCGGCTGATCGGAAGTTAGAAATGATCCCAACATTCTTTTTCTGAATTCGCTGGCCGGCTCCCTCCAATCAACAGTTGTACCCTCGCCGTATATTCTTTCTTGAATGAAATCCATCCATTTGTGCGTTTGAGTGTTATCTATCGCAGCCGTTTCAGCAATTCTATCCGCTATTAGCGGTCCTCTTGATTGGACTAAAGCTTCGTGGGTCTGAGCTGATATTGCGGCTTTCTTCGCATAATTTTCTTGAGCCATTTTTTGCCGATTATCAAGCGCTTGATCCAACGCCGAACGTTTTCCAGTAGTTTCATAAGTGCTCGCTCCTCGCGGATGATTATCGGCAACGGCTCTCCCTGCTCCTCCGGGCGCGGAAGCTTCTGCTACAGCTTGTCCGGCACCGCCTGCCCGTGGAACATCATGTATGTGGCCCGCCTTTATTCCCGAAGTTTCACCAAGTAAAATATGCCCGTCTGCGTCGAGAGTGATCGAATCTCCCGGATGAACCACGATGTTGCCTATACCCTGTTCTTTTATGGCGCCCACCGTTCTCCATTCAGCCCAAATTTTATGTTTTTGATCGTCCGTCAAGCCGCTGAAGTCTTCAACCCCTTTTATGCCTAAACGCTTCAGAATACCTTGATCCTTGAACGATCCAAACAGTCTTTTTGCCTCATCGTCGCTATATCCGTATTCATCAAAATGTTGCATAAAAATATCTCGCGTGCTTCTCCAAACGCTCCCGCCTTCTCCTACTTTTGCTGTACCTCCGGTAAATTCCCAATGCTCTACCTGTTCATATCCAGGTACTATTGGACCATGTTTCTGATCAGGGTTGATAATTCCTTTCCCGGCTCCGGCTGGCATTTCCGCATCGGTAATTGAACTGTGCGCGGCATCGTAAAAACCGGTTTTTCCGCCTCCGAACGAATGCGTCACCTTTTCCCAAGCCTGGCCGAAGAATCCTTTAATATCGGCTGCGTAATAGCTGGCGATAGTGCCCGCCAAAAATGTTCCGCCCGCAAGCCCAAGCGCCAATTTTTTATGTTTTGCGTCTTTATCAGCAAATGCTTGCTCCTCCCCTGTTATTGATTTTAAGCCTTCCCTTTCCGCAATAAAAGCGTTCCATTCTTCATCCGTTTTTTGTTTTTTGGCCTCAATTATTTTTAAAACATCGGCTTGAACTTCTTTTTCCTTTTTTTCCACGAAGCCTTTCTCCATTCTTTTCTTCAACGCATAACCGGCTCCTACAGAACCAAAAGCGCGCCACGCCATTGCTGCCGACGCCCCGGCTGATCCAACTGCCACAATACCCAAAGCGGGCAAACTGGCCGCGATAAGAGACGTTGCGGCAAAACCAATGGCCGCGGCAGTTGCCACCCCTTTCGCAACTCCTTTTACGGTCAATTTTCCATCCTTTAGAAATTGTTTGGAGATAAACTCCCGGTAATTCTTGCTGACGTTTGCCAAGCCCACAAAAGCATTGTTAAATGTGGCATCTTTTGCTCGAATTCCGTCTTCCTCCAGCCTCGATTTGATGGCAACCATTGTCTCGTGATAATTTGTCTCAAATTCCGCCCACTCTTGCTCATTTCCGCTCAAGACGTGCCTGCCAGCAGCCATTAATTTCGGGTGCAAAGTTTTTCTATTTTCCAGGTATCCCTTGATTTCTTCATCTTCAATATTTCTTTTCCATATACCCAAAGCTTCAAAAATAATCTTCAATTTGCCTTTCGATTTATGCCTTGCTGCGGCTATCTTTTTTTCATTTTCATCAAATTCCTTCCTCACTTGATCAAATTCTTTCCGGATTTTTCTTTCTTCTTCAAGCGTTGCCAAAGGAACCGGTGGCTGATCAATCCGACTGCCCCGGCTACCACCTTCAAATTCACTGAACCTCTTTGGCTCTCTTTTTTCCTCGGTTCCAGCTCTATCGTGACCAGGCTCACCTCCCATAAGCCCCGCCCCGGATTTTTCAACGGGTTCCGGTTCAGCATCGGGAGACGTGGCTGCTGGAGTCGCAGTTACAAGATCTTCAGGCTTCCCGGGTCGCGGATTGATATCTTTTCTTAAACCTTCTCTTATCATATAAATTTTATTTACTTTTAGCTAAAAAATCTTCAATTTCAGTTGCTTCTTCAAAAAACTTGGCTATTTGTTTAACACCCTCTTCGCTAAAATTTTCTTCTCTTGCAATTTCTTCCACAAAACCGATAAATTCCAAGTTGAGAGCGGCTAGCTCTCCCTTTTTTATATCTATTTTATCCTTTTCTTTTCTATAACGGTTTAAAACCGGCATCAGCCAATCTTTCAAAAAATATTCAACATCCTCTTCCGGCAGTTTGGCTATTTCGCTTAAGGCTGCGTTTGCTTTGTTCAGAGCTTTCATCTTGACATCAACTATTCTTTTTTCATTCGGAGATAAACTATCATAATTTAGTGCCAGCGATTCGCGAGCTTCCTGAATTCCCGCTTTTTTGAATAATTCTTCTTTTATATCCGTTTCGGCAGGTTCCCTTTCTCCGGCAGCATCACCGGCTTCGGAACCACTTTTCCCAATATTTTCTCTTCTTTTTTCGATTTTTCGCAACTCCTTATAAGAAGTAAGAAATTTGCTTAATTCCCTCTCCGGATTGAGGCAGCGTTTATATACCGCGTTTTGCGCAAATTGTGTATACTTTATTTTTTTCCCGGCTAACTCCAAATCGGCTATTCCAGCCGCTATATCTTGAAAAATTTGCTCCATAGATTCTTCGATTTTTTCTATGGAACTTGAAAACTCATCGATCTCTTTTGCTAAATCGTCATAATTTATTCCCTTGCTTTCAATCAGCCTCTTTCTTTCAGCATTTTCTTTCGCCACAAGCGCCCATTCCATTTTTTCTTTCAACTTGCCGTACGCCTCCTTGATCGCTTCTTTTATTTCTTCGCCATATTCCTTTTTGATCTTTTCTATTTTCGCTTTTTTTTCCTCGGAATCAAATTCATCTTTAATCCCTTGGTTTACCACCAATTTTTCTTCTTCCGCAACAGCTATTCCAGGGACAGTAATTTTCCTATCTGCCGCCGAGGCAACCGCGGCTCCCTTTACTTCCAAACCCGGAGCTACTCCCGATGTTTTTTTCCTTCCACTCATTTCGTCAAAATAAAATTAAACTAGCGCAAAACTAGTCTGCGTTCGTAATTGGATTATACCACAAAATTAATGTGAAAAGAACCCTGTGGATAACTTTTTCTTCAAAAAAATAACCCCGATCCGAATCAAGCAGCGCCTGATTCGAAACGGGGGTCGGAAAAACTTACCGTTGCTTAGAACACCTCCAGGGGAATCCGAGCTTCTCCCTTCGGATCCCCATTGGGGACGATACGAATTTCGCGTTTACCGGGAGCAGAAAATGTGAAGGTATTGGGGTGCTTGATCGTCATTGCGACCGAGCCATCAAACTCGATTCGGTCCGAATCATCATTGATGTCGGAGCGGATGAAGAGTAAATCAAACCCGCTTTTCAACCTAATGCCCTGTTTATGGTTTTCGGGGGAGATTATCTCCACTTTCCCTCCCTCAATCCTGAATGTGATAATCCGGTCATTGATTTTTTTATCCGTGGGAATTATTACCGCGGTCAAAGGCCTTTCCTTCACCGCTGCCTGTCCATTCCAATGCGCAATAGACATCGTGACCCCGGACCAAATTTCAATAATGTCTCCGCTGACACGGAGAAAGCCATTAGGGATATCCCTTTCCTCCTTGACGAATTTTATCCCCCCGCGTATAGGCTGCATCACCAGGTAACTAAGTTCCGGAGCGGAACTGCCTTTTGTAAAAGAGAAAACAATGGCATCTTTGCCCGCGCCAAAAAAATTGCGGACCGGCTCCACGATTCCAGCCGAATGCTCTGTATAGCTGATAACCTTTTTCAGCTTTCCCCCAGACTTGAGAAATATCTGAACATGGGTCTGGTCAGATTGGAAATCCGTGCAATAAACGACCCGGTAATGCTTTTTGCCCCACTTCAGGAAAAAATTCCCCTCTTCGGCCTTTCCCGGAGCAGGAAAAGCAAATAAGATCAGAAAAACTACCGCTAATACGCCACACAAATTTTTAAAAAACAACATGAAGTTCACCCTCCCCGTCCGAGTTTTTTTACCACTTTGCCTAATCATTAGGGTAAATTGCTGTTTTTGTCAAGTTATTGCTGGCCGGACTTTTTTAGTGTATAATAATATCGTACCGCGATGAAATTTTGAAACAAAAAATGCGAAAGAGAATAAAAACTCGATGGAAAAGATGGAGAAGTGTCGCGAGTGATTATATCCGCTATAAGCCGGAACAAAAACTCGGCCGCCGGCAGAAATATTTATATCTGCTGCTTGGCGCGGTTATCGTGATCGGCGCTTTTGCAATCCGGGCCTACCACATTTCTTCTCTTCCGCCGGGAATATATCCCGATGAAGCAGTCAACGGCACGGATGCCATAAACGCGATTGAAACCGGCCATTTTCGGCTTTTTTATCCGAATAATTACGGACGGGAGGGGCTATACATAAACCTCATTGCTTTAGGATTTATTTTTTTCGGCGTCAGTATCATCACTCTCAAGATTTGGTCAGTATTTTTCGGGACTCTGACTGTGCTCGGAATGATCTTTCTTGGCCGGGAATTGTTCCGGTCCTGGCACGCGGGACTGGTCGCCGGATTTTTGTACGCCACCACTTTTTGGGCCATAAATTTCAACCGGATCGCTTTCCGCGCCAATATGCTTCCCTTCGTCCTGGTTTTTTCTTTTTATTTCCTTTTTAGAGGGTTGCGAACCAAAAAAAAGATAAACTACGTCCTCGCCGGAACACTTTTCGGACTCGGTACTCATACCTACATCGCGTTTCGGGTCGCTCCCGCGATACTGATCGCCCTTTTTATTGCTCTGATTCTCGCAAAAAAATCTTTTTTGAAAACATATTGGAAAGAAATTTCCATTTATGTTCTTTCTATGTTTTTCGTGGCTCTTCCGATCCTTCTCACTTTCTACGCCCATCCGGAATATTTCGAAACCCGCTCCGAAGCGGTTTCCGTTTTTTCTCCGAAAGTCAACCAGGGCCATCTTTGGCAGGCCCTGGGAACCAGCGCCCGCCTTACTTTCGGCATGTTTAATTTCAAAGGAGACCAGAATTGGCGTCATAATCTCCCCAGTCAGCCGGAACTTCAATCCTGGACGGGAACATTTTTCCTGATCGGAATTATATTTTTATTTTTTCAGCTTTTTTATTGGATTTTTTGGAGAATTAAAAATGGAATTCGAAACGATAATTTGACTCTTCCCGTGCTTCTCCTCTCTTGGATCTTTATCATGCTTCTTCCGGAAATGCTGGCCTATGAAGGCCTGCCGCACACGTTGAGAGCCATCGGCTCGCTCCCTGCCGCCATTTTAATAGCTGTTTTCTCAATTGAAGTCTTCAGGAGATGGATAATGAAAATCAGTATCGGATACATCAAGATTCCGCTTTATATTTTGCTGGTTTCAGCTGTTTTATTCAGCGGCTATATCTCAACCAAAAGATATTTTGTCGATTGGGGCCAGAGCCTCGATATTCATCCGGCTTTTTCTCAAAATTTGAAGAATATGGCCCTTTACCTCAATAGCGCTCCCGACAGTTATCATAAGTACATAGTCGCCAATGCCGGCGGGCAGATTATGGACGATGGCCTGCCGGTTTCCGCCGAGGCGGTAAAAATGCTAACATACTATCGGACTCCCGGAATAACTTATCTTCGTCCCGGTTTTGATCCGTCCGTTATAAAATCTCCGGCAAAAATGGTCCTGATGTATTACGACGGAGTGATTATTGCCGATATTAAATCAAGATTTTCAAACGTTTACATCCAAAAACTGGATCCCCAACCCGGAAACGGAACCGATTATTTTGTAATAAACATTAATTGACAGTGATCAGCAAACAACGAACAGTGAACAATATTTTATTTAGAAGAAAAATAAAAAAATATTGATCACTGATCACTGATCATTGTTCACTGAAGACTATGCTCGAAAAATACAAAAATTTTATCGTCGCGGGAATTTTGGGAATTGTTTTCGCTATTTCTTTCGGAACCATGCTGGGAGACGCCGCCATTATGGATGAAGTGGCCCATATCCCTTCCGGGTATTCCTATGTCCGCTATCATGATTTTCGGCTTAATCCCGAACATCCGCCGCTCCTCAAGGATATGGCCGGCATTCCCTTGCAATTCCTGAATGTTGATTTTCCGATTCAGAATAAATTTTGGACCACGGATGCCAACGGCCAATGGGAAGCCGGATGGGAATTTTTATATCTGCCGCAAAACAACACGGAAAATATTCTTTTTTGGTCCCGTCTTCCCATCTTGCTCTTATCTTTGCTTTTGGGATTCATGATTTATCGCTGGGCAAAGGAACTTTTCGGAACAAAAGCGGGTCTTTTGGCTCTTTCCCTTTACGCCTTCGATACCAACATATTGGGCCATAATCATTATGTCACTACCGATTTGGGTATCGCCGCTTTTATGTTTTTCGCTTTCTATTATTTCATCAAGTACCTCAAGACGCCGAGCTGTAAAACCATTATTCTCGCCGGAATTTTTATGGGTCTGGCGCAACTGGCCAAATTTTCTTCGGTTTTGATGTTTCCCGTCTTCGGCATCGCGCTATTGCTTTATATATTTTTTAGAAAAGACAAGCTTCCCTTCTCTTTTCTCGGATCAGGGAAAATCAAAAAATTCCGGGTTCAAAAGTTCTATTTTTATGCCACGACATTTATCGCGGCGCTTCTCATTCACATGGTCTTGATTGGCATTGTTTACGAACTCAATATTTACGCGATGCCTCCGGCGAAGATCCACCAGCTGGCGGATACGCAAATGTACGGGAAAATTGCCACTGCCGCGAAACCCATTATCCATAAAATGGCGGACAATCCAATTCTGCGGCCATACAGCCAGTATTTGATCGGCCTTGTGATGGTTTTTGGCCGAGTGGCCGGAGGAAACACGACTTATTTCTTCGGACAAGTCACGAATCAGAGCTTTAGGGAATATTTTCCCATGGTGTTTCTTATCAAAGAACCGATAGCCAACCTGCTCCTGATTCTTTTGGCGGCCGCGACCGGACTTTATCTCGCCCTGAAACGCAATCTTTCCGAGTTTCCCCGCAAAATCTGGAACAATATCAAAGATTATCTTGATGGCCACATCGCGGAATTTTCGATGCTTTCTTTTATCGCGCTTTATGCTTATGTCAGCATCACAGGCAATCTTAATATCGGTTTCCGGCACCTTTTTCCAATCCTGCCCTTCATTTTTATCCTGGTCTCAAAGGAAGTCGCATTTTTGGGAAGCGCTCTCGGCAGAAAATATCAGAAATATTTTTGGGGGATAGTTTTGCTACTTGTGGCATGGCTCATCGCAGTAGCCGCTTTCGCCTATCCGAATTATCTGGCGTATTTC
The DNA here is from genome assembly GCA_030679895.1 of Candidatus Moraniibacteriota bacterium. Taxonomy (GTDB): domain Bacteria; phylum Patescibacteriota; class Minisyncoccia; order Moranbacterales; family UBA11712; genus Fen-1326. The sequence continues at coordinate 78,991 of JAUXSN010000026.1, forward strand.
AATGAACTGGTCGGGGGATCAAAAAACGGCTACAAATACGTAACCGATTCCAATGTGGACTGGGGACAAGATTTGAAACGCCTCGCAAAATGGGTAAACGAAAACAATATTGATAAGATCCGGGTTGATTATTTCGGCGGCGGCGATGTCGGACATTATCTCGGAAATAAGGCTGTTATCTGGCACGCCCATATGGGACAAGGGCCCGGCTGGTACGCCATTTCAGCCACTTTTCTTCAGAATTCGCTCTATGAAAAAATAACTGAAGGAAAACCGGATTATCAATGGCTCCGCGATCGCGAACCCTACGCGAATATCGGGGGATCGATATTGGTATATAAAGTAGAAAACGGAATTTAAACATTTGTCATACCGCACTTGATGCGGGAATGACAAAAAAAGAAGTTAATTATTTTGACAAAGTCATTTTTCACTTTCAGTTTTGAGCTTATAATAGACTTTTCCCTTTATCCTTAAGTCCAGATAATCAAGATTCTGCCTTTTTTCAGTGCCTAACTCTTTTTCAAAAAGAGTCTGGATTATTTTTTTGGTCTCTGCCGGAGATATTTGATCGGAAAGTTTGAGCATCCAGCCTTCTTTGGTTTGAAAATAAACTTCACCGGAGGCGAGAGCCGGCGTGTGATAGGTTCCGTCCGGCTCCAGCTGCAGTTCTTCGCGCAAAACATAATTCAGTTCTTTGAGATAACTTATAAAGTCCTTGCTGATAACTGTTTTTTCAATCTCCACTTGGCGGGCATTGTCGTCGATAACCGTCAAAAAGCCCGATTTTTTCAGTTCCTCGTCAGTGGCATTGGCCCCTGAATAAACCAGGCCGTCTTCATCGACCAAATAGCAAACGCCCGAACTGCACCAAACCAGTTCCGCCTGCCTTTCGTCTATTTTGATCAGCATCGTTTTGGGAAATTTTTTTTGAATTTCTATTTTTCCGATCCGATTGAAATCATTTTTTAGCTTCCGGGACACCTCGTCATTTTTTCCCAGAAAAAAATTGTTTTTGGAAAAATATTTGAAATAATTTCCCTGCAGGGCTTCACTTGCCGATTTTTTTATGTCCTCCGCGGATATGCTTTCGTTTCCCTCAACGCTTATCGCGTCAATCTGAAGAAACGGCGAAAGAAAAAATATATAAAAGCTAACACTCAAGAAAACGATAAACAGAAGCCAATAAAAAAAACGAGCCAGCGTCAACGCTCTTTTTTCGGCTGTTCTTCCGGGCACGCCGGAATACATCCTGGGGTTGCTCCGTTTCCAGAATTTATTTTTTTCTTTTTTTTTAAATAGACTCATGTTTTTCCTAAAGTTTAGCTTTAGGAAGCGTTCCTAAAGCTAAACTTTAGGAAATAGACGCTATAAAATACTTTTCACTACTTTTGCGATTATCCAGGCATAAACGAAATGCCGGCCGTATTTTTTTATGCGGACCGGCTCGCTTTTCCCCTGGAAACTGAAATTGAAAGTCTGCCCTTCGGCATCAGTCTTGGAATCCGTCGCCCTTGCATCCGCGCCTTCCTCAAAACCATATGTAATCACCTTTCCTTTGGCGGAACCTTTGAGCTCCCTTACCCTTTCATCGTCGTTATTCAAGACAATATAACCACCCTCGGGTATTTCCGAAACAAGCTGCCTAAGTTCATTTTGGATTATTTCAAGGCTGGAATTGGAATAAGTATAGCTGCCCTCCACATTGGTGATTATGGCCACGTTCGGCCGGACCATTTCAAGAAGCTTTTTCATGTCGCCTTTTTCTTCGACTCCAAGCTCCAGCACAAGTTTTTCGGGAAACTTCCGTCCGAAAAGAGCCCGCATTTTGGCTTGCACAAGCACTTTAATCCATTTTGCGGCCGAAGATTCGCCCGAATCCAAATAGAGAATCGCAAGCGGCAAACCAATTTCGGTGTTGTAGGATTTCGGATTTCCTCGCACTTCTTCTTCACCGTGTTTTTCGCGCAGAAATTTCAAAATATATTCTTTGACTGTCGTCTTTCCGGTACTTCCGGCAATAGCGACAATAAACGGTTTATGCCGCCATAAAACTAACTTCGTGAGGAGTTTTAGATAATATTGGATAAATGATTTGAGAAATTTTTTCATGATAGTATTTCAAATAAAACTTTTTTATTTGTCATCCCGCACTTGATGCGGGATCCAGTTTCTATGCATAAAATTACATTTTCTGGATCCCCGCTTTCGCGGGGATGACACCTAGATGTCAGAAGCTTTTAATTTAAATTTACAATTTAACTAAAATATTTCTCCATCCGATCAAACGCCAAATTTATATCCTCTTCCGATCTTCCGAAGCACATCCGAATGTGATTTTCCCCGCTCGGGCCGAAAGCCGCTCCGGGAACGGTGGCTACTCTGGCTTTCTCTAACAATTCTATCGCAAATTGCCATGATCCGCCATCGGTCGATATTTTTTTCAGATATTCATCTTTTATCCTCGGAAATACGAAATAGGCGCTGTCCGGTTTTTGATAGGAAAACACTTTTGTAAGTTTATCGAGCCGCCGGCAAATCAAGTCCCGCCTCTTTTTGTATATTTGGTGATATTTTGCAAGCTCCGAATCCGCCATCTCAAGCGCCGCGAGCGCCGCGTATTGCGAAACGACCGGCGCGCAAGTGACCAGAGCGTCATGAACGGCCAGAATTTTTTTCGCGAGTTCCTGATGCGTGGCAAGATACGCTATCCGCCAGCCAGTCATCGCGTAGGCTTTGGAAAAGGAAAAAATGTATATCAAGCGATCCCGAATACCGCGCAGTTCGGCAAGAGAATATAACGGAAGGTTCGACCTCCCTGTGGAGGTTGAACCTCCATTATCCTCAAAAACAAAATCCTTATACACCTCGTCGGAAAAAATATAAAGATTATGCTTGATCGCCAGTTGCGCCAAAGCATGAAGCTGGTTTCGTGAAAATATCGTTCCGGTCGGATTGTTCGGATTGCAGAAAAGGAAAGCGCGCGTCCGCGGCGTAATGAGCTTTTCAAATTTATCGATATCAAACGCCCAGCCTTTTTCTTCGTCAAGCGGAACAAAAATCGGCGTTCCGCGAGCCACTTTTATCGCTGATTGATATGACGTATAAGTCGGATCCGGTATCAGCACTTCGTCTCCCGGCTCAAGAATGGCAAGAAGCGTGGCTGTGATCGCTTCAATCGACCCGGCGGTAGCGATAATTTCCGTTTCAAAATCGAAGAATTTATTTTCTTTCTCCAAATAATGAGCAATAGTTTCCCGAAATTCCAAAATTCCCGGCGAAAGGGAATATTTGGCGACTTTTCCCTGCTCAATCGCCTCAATCGCCCGCCGTTTGATCGGCTCGGGCGTATCAAAAGACGGCACACCTTGCGCAAGCGAAACAACTCCGGGAATGCGAGACGCCCGGAGTTCCATTTCCTTAATTGGGGATAAGTTTATTTTCTCACCCATAAACTGCTTTTTTCAGAAACCAAATCTTTAGAAACAATTTATTTTACAAATTATACTTTTCAGTTTTGGCATTTTGCTCTTCATTTTTCTGATCCTCTACTGAATATCCTAGATCAGCTAGTCTTAGCGCGGCCGCAGCAGTGATTTCTTCTACAATATCTTCCCCGCTCTCATCGTTGATTAAGCTGTCATCTTTTAAGAGCTCACTATACTGATTATACACACTGAAAAGCCAGCCGACATCGCTTGTATTCTGCACTCTCGGCAAAATTATTTTTGCTCTTCTAATCAATGATGAATCGTCAAACTTCCCGCCTCGTAAAACCTTCAGAGAAGGCCTGCGCTTTTCCGGGCTTAGTTTTTTTTGCAAATCCTCAATAGCCATTAATTTATTTCTTTATTAATAATTTTCAAGTTCCCCGGCATCCATTTTCGCAAAACTTCCGGAATCACAACACTGCCATCGGATTGCTGTCCGTTTTCGAGAATAGCTATTAGCGTCCGACCGATAGCAAAGGCTGTCGCGTCGTTCATATGCACGAATTCAGTCTTTCCGTCTTTTCTTTTTACTTTCGTATTCAAACGACGGGATTGATAATCATTCATGAGATCGGACGTATTTGTTTCGCGATATCTATTTTGTCCCGGCATCCATGTTTCAATGTCAATTTGCCGATAATCCGGACCGCCCATATCGCCCGTGCAGATTGCAACAACTTGATAAGATAATTTCAAGGACTGCATCAGATATTCCTGGATCGCAACAATAAAATCCTGTTCTTTCAAAGAATTTTCCGGAAGAGAAAATGATTCCATCTCTAGCTTGTCGAATTGATGAACCCGTAAAATTCCTTTTGTGTCTTTTCCATACGATCCCGCCTCTCGCCTGAAGGCTGTTGAAAAACCAATAAACCTCAAAGGCATATCCGCTTCTTTCAAAGTCTCATCCATATACATGGCTCCCAAAGTATGTTCAGCGCTACCAACCAAATATAAATCGTCAGCCGGAGTATGATATCTTTCTTCGCGCGGTTCGAGTCTCGCCATTCTTTGCATTGACTCGGGCTTGATCAGCACCGGAGGAACAACCGGAATAAACGGCCGATCACTGACATCCAGATTATTTTCTTTGATAATCTCTTTTAATGTATTTTCATTGGTCAAAACGGAAAGAGCATGTTGAATAAGAGCAAACTCCAAAAGCACTGCTTCGCCTTTCAAATAACTGAACCTGCTCCCACTAACCTTTACAGCTCGTTCGATGTCGATGATATCCAAATTTTTGCCAAGTTCCCAATGCTCTTTGGGCTGAAAGTCGAACTTTGGAATTTCTCCCCACTTTCGAATTACTTTATTCCCTGCTTCATCCGGACCAATCGGCGTATCAGGAGAAATAACATTTGGTACGATATAAAGAATTTCTTTATATTCTTTTTCTATTTTATCAAATTCAGGATCAAGTTTATCCAGATCTTTTTTAATCTTCTTTCCTTCTGCAATTATTTTATCCTTATCTCCCGCATTTTTCATTTCGTCGTTCAAGTTATTTTTTTTCTCTTTCAGTTCCCCAATTTCAACAATTAGTTTTCTTCTCTTCTCGTCCAATTCCAAAAGCCGGTCCACGTCGCATTTGATATTGCGGAGTTCGCAATTTTTCTTCACGGTTTCCTTGTTTTCGCGGATGTATTTGATATCGAGCATATTATTTAGAAGAAACATTAATATCTTTTGTCATAAAATCGATAACAAAATTTGATTTCCCCAGCTCCTCCTGAACTAATTTTATAGTGCCAGATAATTTTTCTAAATCATCTTGGGACAAATCTTTATTTTCGAGGAGAAATTCAATTTTTTCTAAATTGCTTTTCAATAAGTCAATTCTTTCATGAATATCTTGAAGTCTCACTCCTTCGTTGGTTGGACCATTATTATCAATTTGGGATCCGGTTTCTTTCTTATTCATATTAAATTATAACAATTATTATTTTTTTCATAAAGAGAAACTGTATTTTTTACTGCGCCGGTTTATCTTATCACGTTTTCCAGTCTCTTTTCCAGAAAATTTCGGTCGAGGACGCTCAAAAACCAGCCAACTTTGGGACCACGGTCCTTGCCCAAAAAGCTGATGTATATAGCAGAAAAGAGCTCCTTTGGCTCAATGGCCATTTCTTTTTTTATGTCGTGGACTGTCGTGTGGAGAATTTGGCCATCAAGTTTTTTTTGCGTCTTGATATATTCCAGAATTTTCGCGAGACCTTCTTTTTGCCGCGCGGAAAAAGTTTTGGCCGCTTCCGGAACTTTGCCTTCCTGAAGTTCATATTTGAAGTCCTCCGGAGCAAATTTTTCGAGCCACCTTTTCGCATATCCGGCGCGATATTCAATTTCTTTCCTGTCCTCGTCCGTGAGCGATGATTCTTTCAGTTTTTCCACCGCCTCGAAATTGTCCATATGCGGCATTTGCACGATAAAAGCCATTTGGGAAAATCTTGGCAAAAATCTTTCCACTGTTTTTTCTTCGCGGTTTTTGTGCATCAGCTTGAAAATTCGGGGATAATCACCGTCTTCTGCCGCAAAATATGCCTCGGCCATCTTGTCATAGGTGTCATAAAGAACCGGAATGGTGTCCCCGTCCGGAATAAAATCTATCACCCTTTTCGGGTCTTTTCCAAGCAGAAGCAGTCGCAAAAGCTCCGGAGGGAGAGTGTCGGCGATCTCCCGCGAAGACGTACCAGCGCCTTTAGAAGACGACATTTTCTTTCCGCTCACGTTGAAAAACTCATAGGGAATATTGAAAGGCGGAAGACAATCGAACACTTCCCGGCAGATCGCGTCCGCAATGCTGCGCGAACCTCCTTTTGTGGAATGGTCTTTTCCTGCCCCTTCAATATCAACTCCGAGAACCTTGAATTTGGCCGCCCATTCCACTTTCCAGGGAAGCTTGGCGTTTCCGTCAAAAGGCGAATTTTTCCCTTTATATCCGCAGCCACGAGTCCAAGAAACCGCGTCTTCGGCACATTCATACTCAACTTCCTTGTCATCAAAACTAAAAGCTCGGGTGGTGCTTATTTTACCGCATTTTTCACAAATCATTTGCACCGGCAGCCACTGGTCTTCTTTTTGCGATCCGGAAACTTTTTTATAAATATCCCTTATCTTGTCGGAGTTTTCAATGGCAATCCTGATAACTTCGTTATATTTCCCTTTTTTGTATAAATCGCTCGCGCGATAAAATTCCGGTTCGAAGCCCAATTCCCGGATAACCCCGATGTATTCTTCTCTAAAGTACTCGGCGTAATTTTTCGCCTTGCCGTCGGGACTGGGAATATTGCACAGCGGCACTCCCATAAAAGGCTCGAATTTTTCCTTTTCGAGATAAACCGGCAAGCCGTCCATGGGATCGAAATCATTTATCTCATAGAGAAATTTATTTTTCACGCCATTTTCACTGAGTATTTCTGAAATTATGCCGTGTATGGCTACTCCGCGAAGAGACCCAACATGCACCCGACCGGAAGCTGTTTTTTCATCGCGAATAATAAGCGGCTGGCCGCTTTCAACTTTTTCCCTGTATTCTTTTTTGATTTGCTCGACAAGCTTGTCCGCCCAAAACATAAGAATATTAAATTAAGGGTATTTGATTTAATAATATTAGCCGTTTTCCCGCAAAAAAACAACCCCGCCTTTCGTGAAGGGCGGGGTTGCTTGAATATCCCATAAATCACTTCACTTCCAAAATCGTGTATTCTTTTTCCCCGCCGGGAGTCTGGACTGTTATCTTGTCACCGGCCTTTTTTCCCATCAGCGATTTTCCCATCGGCGATTCATTGGAAATTTTTCCGCCCAAGGGATCGGCTTCGTTCGACCCGACAATAGCAAAAATTTGCTCTTCGCCGTTGAGCTTTATTCTGACTTTCGAACCCATTTGAACAATTCCGCTTCCCTCCACAAAGCTTGCCACTTGGGAAGTGCGGATCTGGTTTTCAAGCTCCATTATGCGCCTTTCGTTGTCCGCTTGCTGCCTTTTGGCTTCGGTATATTCGGCATTTTCAGACAAATCCCCTTGTTCTTTGGCTTCCTTGATGATGAGCGCGATCTTTTGGCGCATTTCTCTTTTTCGCATTTCAAGTTCTTCTTCCAGTTTTTTTCGGCCTTCGGGAGTGAGATATTTTGTCATATAAGTTTTTCTCTAAATAATAACAGCGACAAAACAAATGATAATCGAAAACAAAAAACCTGTCAATTATAAAAAGCTATTTTTTATTTCTCTCCTCGAAATACCATTGGTACACATCTTTGGCCACCGGCACCGCCGTCGAGTGCCCTTCTCCTCCGCCCTCGACCAAAACTGCCAATGCGATTTGCGGATTATCGTAAGGAGCGAAAGAAACAAACCAGCCGTGAGTCTTGTTCTCGGAACCGAATTGGGCTGTTCCGGTTTTTCCCGCTACCGCCACCGGAAGGTCCTTCAGCGTTTGAGCCGTCCCTGATATTATTGCTTGCCGCATACCCTCCCGCACAACCTGGATGTTTGAAGGGGAAATAAAATCGCTGTTTAAAATTTTTGGCTTGATTTCTTCCCGGCTGCCATCCGGTTTCTGAATATATTGAACTAAATGCGGCTGGTATACGGTTCCCCCATTGGCAACGGCGGCCGTATAATTCGCGATCTGCAGCGGCGTTGCCGTATCAAATCCCTGGCCGATGGCACAATGGTAGTCGTCCCCCAAATACCATTTTTCACCGAATCTATTTTGCTTCCAGGACTGGTCAGGTATGAGACCGGACGCTTCTCCGGGAATATCAACCCCCAGAGGCTTTCCCAGTCCGAAAAAATTAGCGTATTGCTTTATTCTGTCAATTCCAAGAGCCGGAATATTATTCCATCCGCCTCCCACGGCATAGAAAAAAACGTCGCAACTTTCGGCAATCGCTTTTCTGATATCGGTAACACCATGCGTTTTCCAGTCCGGGAATCTATAGCTGCCGATATTGATTACACCCGGACAATCCAAACTGGTACTCGATGTGATGGTCTTTTCCTCCAGCGCTACCGCGGCAACCAAAAGCTTGAATGTCGAACCGGGCGGGTATTCTCCGCTGATGGACCGATTGAACATCGGTTTATCGCCGTCGCTTATCAATTTCTGGTAATCTTCCCGCGAAATGCCTCTGGCAAATAAATTATTATCATAACTGGGAAGATTAACAAGCGCCAGCACCCCGCCGTCTTTAGGATTGATGGCGACAGCCGCGGCTGTTTTCGTATTGGTATTTAAAAGCATATCCCCGAGGCTGTCCTGAATCTTTTTCTGAAGATCAGCATCAATATTCAAATGCAAATCATCTCCGTTAACCGGGCTGTCAACGCCTAAATTCTTTTTGATGTTTCCGGAAGAATCGACCTCCGCCTTTTCTTTTCCATGGACTCCCCGCAAATATTTTTCATAACTGTATTCAAGGCCGATTTTGCCCACATAGTCCGTCATAAGATATCCGGGATATTTTTCCAATTCATCTTTCGCGATCTTGCCGCTGTATCCCATAATCGAAGAGAAATACTGCGCGTCTTCATAAAACCGGACAGCCGTTTGGTCCAGCTGAAAACCAGGCATCTGCGGTTTTCTTTCAGAAAATATCAAAGCTTCTTCCTCACTGATATTTTCTTTGATCAAAATCGGATTGAAAGAATCAAGATCCTGCGATTCAACAAGCGCGCTAAAGCTTTGATCATTCATTCCCAAGAGAGACGCCATTTTTCTTTCTTCCCCGATTCTTTCTGCCGCGTTCCGGGGAAGATCCGCCGGAATTGCAACCAGATCGAAGCTGGGGACATTGCGCGTCAGTTTTTTTCCGTTTCGGTCAAAAACCAGCCCCCGCGGAGCCTTCACTGCCAAATATCGGGTGCGATTTTCCCGGGAAAGTTCCGAATAATGAGCGCCCTTTACGACCTGGAGATAAAAAACTCTGGCAGCCAATAGAAAAAATATTAAAATTACCAAAATTTTAAAAAAACCCGCTCCTTCCTTTGGAATAGGCTTGGCTAAAGACGGCGCTTCGTCGAAATCATTTGCCAAGCGCGATACCTCTTCGATTTCCGCGCTTCTTTTTTTTCTTTTTTTCAATAAGTATTTGCCAATCATATTTTTGCAGAGGCCCGGCAAGAATCATCGCCAGACCGATAAAAATTTATTCAGCCTTGCTGCCAGATAATACATAATAAAGGCGAAAAAAGCCGTATAGCTGATTTTAAGAACGTAATCCCCGCTGAAATAGTTTATGCCGGAAACCCCGCCTTGAACGTTGAACCAGGCGCCGGAGGCGCGAATGATCGTTCCTTCTGAAATATCGAAAACAAAAGCGAGGCCGGCCGAAAGCAAAAAAAGAACCGGCAGGAAAAGCAGTCTTCGCGACCTGAAGTTCACGGCTGTCGAAAGAGCGCTGATCGCCCAGCCTATGAGCGCTAAAATAAGAGCGCTTGTTCCGAAAATACGCCCCGAAACAGCATCCAGCAATAATCCGGCTATGACAATCCATACAAACGACTTTTCGAAGCCCAGGATAAATACCAGGCCTATAACCAGCGCCAGCGTGATATTCGGAATTCTTTCGGACTTAAAAAAAATTCCAGCCGCGGAAATATGCAGAAGCACGATAGCCGCGCAAAATATGGCGATGAATAAATTTCTCATAATATTAGTCCTAAACTAAAATCCTTTCACCACGAACACTACTCGCAGGGAAGAAAAATCAACCGGGGAGATAATACTTGCTTGCTGAAAAAGCTTATCGGCCGATTGCCCGGCTTCCTTTATTTTCCCAACATACAGGCCTCTGGGCATATCGCCTCCCAAACCGGAAGTGATGACGGTATCCCCTTCTTTTACTACTTCCGACTGGGATATCATATCCATCATAAGGCCTAATCCATAAACTCCCCTCGCGATGCCTTTTGCTCCGCTGTCTTCAATTTCAGCGTTAACGGCGCTATTTTTATCGCTTATCAGCGCGACTTTCGCGTTGGTTGGGAAAACCTCCGTTATTTTCCCCGCCAAAATACCGTTTGAAATAATAACCGGCATTCCTGCTTTCAAGCCGTTTTTATCTCCTTTATCAATAAGGAGATAATTTCCCAGGCCCTGGGGATCTTGAGCAATGACAAAACTCGCCTCAAGATCATAATTTTTGCGCGGAAGGAGTCCCAGCTCCTGGCGCAAAAGCTTATTTTCGCTTTCGATGTCTTTCAAGAGGGCGTTCTTTGCAAGAAGCTCTCTATTTTTTTGAAGCAGTTTTTCATTTTCCGATTTTAATTCCCCGATCGATCCTAAAAAATGGAAAAAGCCTTCAGCTCCGCCGGAAAAAATTCGAAAAGTTTTAAGAAAGGGGCTTTCGATCCTTAATAAAAATCCCTTGAGAGGATTATCCGCCCCGCGCGCGCTGATGAAGATCAAAACAATTAATAAAGAGATTGCTGTTATCAAACGAGAATTTTTTTTCAGAGAAAATTTCATGAGATAAACATTTTAAATCACTATTCGAAATTCTCGCTAGAATCTCACCTTATCATACTGCGTTTCCGTCAAAACATCCTTGAGCTCGTCCAGATGCTCAAGAACAATTCCTGTCCCGCGCGCCACAGCCGTGAGCGGATCATCCATCACCCGCACCGGCATATCCGTCTGCTCCGCGATTAATCGATCAAGCCCTCTGACTAAGCTTCCTCCACCGGCTAGTATTATTCCTCTTTGCATTATATCGGAGATAAGCTCTGGCGGAGTTTCTTCGATTGTCGATTTAATGTTGTTGACGACCACTTTTATTGAACGGAAAATAGCTTCCCGGATTTGGGCGTCATTGACAATAACTTCCTTTGGAAGGCCGGTGACAAGATCCCTTCCTCTCATGGGAAATTCAAGGGTTTCGTCCAGTTCGTACGCGCTGCCAATGGAAATTTTTATGTCTTCCGCTGTTTTTTCTCCCAGGAGCAGATTGAACTCATCGCGGGCGTAGCGGATTATGTCTTCATTCATTTCATCGCCGGCGATGCGAAGACTTCGGCAAACAACTACGCCGCCAAGAGAGATCACTGCAATCTCGGTCGTGCCGCCTCCGATATCAACGATCATATTGCCGGAAGCTTCCTGCACCGGAAGACGCGCTCCGATGGCCGCCGCCATTGGTTCGTCCACGAGATAGGCTTTTCGCGCGCCCGCGTTCACCGCCGCGTCAACAACCGCTCTTTTTTCCACTTCCGTCACTCCGGAAGGAATTCCGATAACCACCTGGGGACGGGGAAGAAAAGTAAAGCTTTCCCGATGGACTTTTTCAATAAAGTAACGAAGCATCTGCTCCGTTGCTTCAAAGTCGCTCACAACTCCGTCCACCAGCGGCCGCGTCGCGACGATGTGAGAAGGCGTTTTTCCCACCATTTTCTTGGCTTCGCTTCCGATTGCCAGAATTTGTCCGGTTTTTTTGTTAATTGCCACCACTGATGGTTCATTGATCACAATTCCTTTTCCGCGCACATAAATAAGGGTGTTGGCCGTTCCCAGGTCAATCCCCATATCCTTTGAAAATCTTCCGAAAAAATTTGAAAGCATATCTGATAATTAGATTAAGCGCAAAATCAAAGACAAATCCAACTTTAGTGAATCATTTTACCGCGTTTTATTTTTATTTTTCCGTCTCCGCTCGTTAATCTTACCTGACAAAAAAAAGCCTGTCAAAGCTCTTTTTTACTTCAGATTTTGTTAGAAAATTGTCTTGATTTTTTCAATCAGATCCAGCCTCACCAGATCCTTCGCCGTTACAAAAATCATAAGGGTGATGAGAAGCGCGAATCCAATGTTATGGGCGCGTTGTTCAAATCGCTGGCTTACGGGCGAGCCTTTTATTTTTTCAATCAGTATAAAGAGGATTCGGCCACCGTCAAGCGCCGGGATGGGAAAAGCATTGATGATAGCCAGATTAATAGAAAGCATAGCTGTGAATTGCAAAATATAAACAAAGCCCAGCCTGGCTACTTGCCCCGTCAGCACCGCGATTCCCACCGGACCGGAAACATCAAGGCCGGCCGGCTGTCTCGCAATGAGTTTCCAAATTATCATCACGAAAGTGGAAATGATAAGCCAAGCGACCTGGAAAGCGTAGGTCACCCCTTCGTAAATCGCCCGATACCAGGGATAGGAAACTTGGGCTGTTTCAACGTAGCTGATCCCGAGCGCTCCTTCCCCGCTTGGCAAGTCCGTCCGGGGAATGCCGGTGAGTTCCATGGGCTCGCTTCCTCTTTTTATCGCAAGAGTAATTTCTTGGCCTTTTCGATCATTAATGAAATTTTGAACCTCTTTCAAATTTTGAAATTTTATGATTTCTCCCGACACCGGATCTTTTCCGCCTGCTAATTCGTCTCCCATTTTGATTCCCATTGCTTCAGCGGGAGAGCTTTTGGCCACTTCCACAACTTGTATTTTTTCATCCTTGGTTTTTTCGCCAACCCCCGAGTCAACCACTTGGGGAACGCCTATGAAAAAAGCCAGCGAAAAAAGGACCGCCGCCAAAATGAAATTCATAACAACGCCAGCCGCCAATATCCTGATTCGCAAAAAAGCCGGTTTTCCGGAAAAGCTTTGGGGATCATTTTTTCCTTCGCCATCCTCGCCTTTGATTTTGACAAATCCGCCCAAGGGAATCCAATTGAGGGAATAAATCGTGTTTTTCGTTTTTATCTCACGGCTCCCCCGGACAAATTTCCATTTTTGACTATGCTCGCTCCAATAAAAACCGGCCGCCCGCGGAGGAAACCCAAAGCCAAACTCTTCCGCCCGCACTCCGTTTCTTCTGGCCACAATAAAATGGCCTAGCTCGTGAACAAAGACAAGTATTCCCAGAACTATTATAAAAACGACTACAGTAAACATAAGAAATAATTGATTATTTTTTGTTCAACTATAAGCTCGAAAGCCAAAATTAAAAATTTGACATTTAGTCATTTGGATTTTGAAATTGAGATTTATAATTATATTTCCATCACTTCCTTTTCTTTCCTCTCCCTCACTTCTTCAATTTTACCGTTGTATTCATCTACGATTTTTTGCAGTTTTTCTTTCCCGGAAAATTTGCCATCCTCTCCCATCTTGCCTTGCCTGACAAGCTCTTGGATTTCGTCCCAGATGTCTTCGCGCGCCTGCCTCACCGCCACCCGAGCAGCTTCTGCGTATTTCCCGAGAACCTTCACCAGTTCCGCCCGGCGCTCTTCGTTGAGCGCGGGAATAACAATGCGAATAACTTGCCCGTCACTCGTCGGATTGAAGCCTAATTGGGATTCATTGATCGCTTTTTCAATATCCACCAAATTATCTTTGCTCCATGGCTGAATCACGATCAGGCGCGGTTCCGGAACATTGATACTGGCGATTTGTTTCAATGGACTTTTCGAACCGTAATAATCCACTACCAAATTTTCCACCATAGCCGAGTTAGCCCGTCCCGCGCGCAATTTTCCGATCTCCTCCTTAAAACGATCAATCGCCTTTTCCATTCCCGGTTTTGATTTTTGGATAATTTGGTCTAACATATGAAAAATTAAAAAATTAAACTACCGATTATTCAACCCGGCGTATATCACCTCCGGCTTCCCCTGGTTATAAGCCACTATTTCGAGCGAGCGGTTAGAGTCAAATTGAATAGCGCTCCAATTGGCTCCCCCGTCGTTTGACTTATAAAAGGCTTTCGAAACCGCGTAAATTATTTCCTCTGAATTTTGCGGATTGATGGCGATTGATCTGATGGCCTGTTCCTGGGGCTTATTGAGTGTCTTGATTGTTTCCCAATTGTCTCCCGCGTCCTTGCTTTTCATAAGGCCTTCCGATGTCCCGGCATAAACCCATTCCGGCCGATAGGGATCAGCTGTTATAGCCGTTGGATTCTGAAAAAAATCGCGCTGACTGGAAGATATTTCACTTTCCAACTGTTCGAAAGTTTTTCCTCCATCCTTTGTCCTCATGATTCCATTTTGGAAGATAGCAAAATAAACCAACTGGGGATTAAAGCGATCTACGGCAATTTTATAGATCGCTTTCTTGCTCTCCGGCCAATATAAGCTTCGCCAGGTTTCCCCTCCATTCTCGGAAAAAAATATTTGCCCCTGATCGGTTCCCGCGTAGATATTCCGCGGGTTTTGAGAATCGAGAGCGAGGCACAGGACAAGCGACCCATCCGCGGGTTCCGTATAAACTTCTTTCCAGCTTTCACCCGCGTCTTCCGACTTTACAATTTTGGCTCTTTTTCCGATAAGAACCGCAGCATACACAATTTTCGGATCATTTTGGTCAATCGCCATGGAATATATTTTTTCCGCGGTAAGCTCGGAAACTTTGAGCGCCTGCCAATTTTCGCCCGCGTCAATGGTCTTCAATATGCCGCTGGATTTGGTGCCGATATAGACTTCGTCGCCATTTTGCGGATTTACCGCGATGCTCAAAACATCCACTCCGCTTATGCTCCCGGCCTTCCCGTTTTGAGTAATACTATTTTTGGGCAAAAAAGTTTTCCCGCCGTCGTCAGACCGGTACATTCCTCCGTCGTTTCCGCCGGATGTGAGCGAACATCCGGTGAGAAAAATAAAAGCGGAAATAATTGAAGCGATTTTTACGTACTTCATATTCTTACATCTTATTATATCATAAACCGGCTGTAGGCCAAAGGCAGTTTACTTCCACTCCATATCAAGCACCAGTTTTTCGCAAGCCGCGCGGGGATTAGCGTTTGTCTCTTGAATTCTGTTTATTGTTTCTCTCAAATTACCAAGCAAAAGCGAAAGTCTTCGGACTTGTTGTTTGTTCCTTTTATTTTCATCGCCGTTTCGACTTTCCGACATCATCTTTCTCATGCCTTCCCCCGTCAGCATTTCCCAATCTTCCAAAATCGAGATCATCTCATTCCTGTCTTTCGATTTTTCCTCGGCATACTCAAACCGCTGATATATTTCTTCCGTAAATATTTTTCGTAATTTCTGGCGGCGGTTTTCTTTTTCGCTTAAATAATTTTTATCCTCCAGCATATTTTGCGCTAATTCTATTTTCCCTCCCGACCACAGCCTTATTTTTTCCGTTTCGTCTTTCGTGATATTTTGTTTTTTCGCCCAGACCAGAAACTCTTTTTCTGTCATCGGCGGAAATCTCAAAGCGGCGCAGCGGGATTGAATCGTGGAAAGCATAGAATCAAGATTTGGGGAAAGCAAAATAAAATAGGCATCAGCTGACGGCTCTTCAAGGACTTTCAAGAGTGAATTCGATGCTTCCCGGTTCAGGCGATTGGCATATTTAATGAGACAGAATTTTTTCTTTATTTCATAGGGAAAATATTTCAAGCGCTCTCTTGCTTCCTTCACTTGGGAAATGCCAATTTCTTTTTCACGTTTCCTGCCCTTTTTTTCTTCCACTTCCGGCTCAATAACCACGACGTCCGGATGAATTTTCTCCCTCATTTTCTTTATAAATTCAGCGTCACTGTCTTTTCCGACGATCTTTGATATGAAATAATAAGCCGCCTCTTCTTTTCCCGTCCCTTCCGGACCGGAAAATATAAAAGACCTCGGACTCTTTTCAGAATCCGCGAGACGGTCGAGAATTTTTTTTATCTTGAGGCTGAAATGCTCCATAAATTCATTCTTTCATTTTTTCTTCAATGACTTTCTTGATTCTTTCCATGAAAATATCTTTTGAAAATTTTCTGGCCTGCTCTTTTATTTTTTCAATGTCATATTCGCTCTCTCTCGCCATGAACCTCCTCACTCCGTCCGCCATCGATTCGATTGTCGGGTCGTCAAAAAATTCTCCCGTTTCTCCTTCGATAATTGTTTCGGTCGCTCCACCCTTTCGAAGAGCCAGGACTGGCGTTCCTTGAGCCATCGCTTCCACCGGCGTTATTCCAAAATCGTCTTCGCCTGGAAAAAGAAAGGCGCGAGCTTGCTTATAATATTTTTTCAGTTCTTCATCCTTTTTCCATCCGGCGAACTTCGTTTTCGGACCGGCTATTTTTTTAAGATATTTTATGTATTTATCCGATCCTTCCCCGACAATGACCAGCGGCAAATTCAGCTTGTTCATCGCTTCTATCGCAATATCGATTTTTTTGTACGGCGCAAGACGCGACACAATCAAAAAATAATCTTTGGAGACTAAAGCCCCAATTGGGGCTTTAGTCTCCTTGCAATCTCCAATCTCCACCGGCGGATAAACGACTGTGCTGTCACGCCGATAATATTTTTTGATCCGCTCTTGGGTCGTTTTGGAATTAGCAATAAAATAATCCACTCGATGGGAAGCCACCTGATCCCACATCCGAACATAGTTGAGAAGCATTCTCCCAAAAAACTTTTTTCTTTTTCCAAACCCCTGTTCAGCCAGATATTTTTCGTTCCAGTCCCACACAAAGCGCATCGGGCTATGGCAATAGCAGATGTGGAGTGTTTTCGGTTTCACAACAATCCCTTTTGCGAATGCGCTCGAAGAAGAAATAACCAGAGCATAGTCCCGCAGATTGAAAGTTTCAGGAGCCGTCGGCATGAACGGCAAAAGCCACTTGTGCCTTTTTTGCAAGAATTTCGGAAATTTGCGCAGAAATGAAACTCGGACATCCGCGTCTTTGAATTTCCCCCGCATTTTTTTCGGATCATGAAGCAAAGCATAAATCGGCGCCTCCGGGAACATCTCGTGAAGCGCCAAAAGAACCCTCTCCGCCCCGCCATATTGGTTCAAAAAATCGTGAACAAGAGCAACTTTGATATTTTCTAACATATTTGTATTATATTTGAAATTTCTTTCGCGCATTTCTCCCAAGAAAATCTTTTGGTATTATTATATCCTTTTTCTATTATATCATTTTTATAGCTTTCGTTCGAAATTAATTTATAAGCCGCTTCGGCAATTTCGTCCGGACTATTCGGATCAACCAAAACCGCACTATCTCCGGCTATTTCCGGCATTGAGGAAATATTCGAAGTGACGACTGGAATCCCAACACTTTGGGCTTCAAGAATCGGCAGACCAAATCCTTCATAGAATGTTGGAAACAGAAACACATCCGCTTTTTTTAGCAGTCCGAGCTTATCCTCGTCGTTTACGTATCCGGTTAAAATAATATCCTCCTTATATTTACTGTTTGCTATTTTATTTTTGATATTCTCTTTCCCGTATCCGTATTTACCAATAAGATAAAGTTTATGAGAAATATTATGTTTATCCTTCAAAATCTCGAATGCTTCAATTATTCCCTGAATGTTTTTTCTTTTCTCCAGCCGTCCGACAAACAACAAATATCTATTATCCAAAAGTTTTGAGTTTTGCGCTGTGGCTTTGAACTTTGAGCTTTGAGCTTTGAGCTCGATATCACCAACTCCCTCATATATAACCTTTATCTTCTCTTCCGACACTTTATACAATTTCATCAAATCCTTCTTTGTATTCTCGCTTACGGCAATGATTCGTTTCGCCCACTTGCAAGAATTTTTAATCACCCGCCGCATATAAAATCTCTGCCAAAATGAATAGGCTTTTGGACAAAATTCGTATTCCAGTCCGTGAATCGTGACGAATGTTTTTTTCGGATGTATCAATGGCACAGTGTGCGCCGGTACAAACAAAAGATCAACCGGATGAAATAGCATTTCGAGCGACAATCGAGCTTGCGTCCAAAATATCGGAGCACGCAAAATTTTTATTTTCCATTTTTCAGGAATATCAAAATCCGGCTTGATATTAATCGCCGGATTCATATATAAAATCACCTGCTCGTCCCGCAGATAATTTCGAAGATTTTTTATTACCTGATAAGAGTATTCTTCGATTCCGGTTTTGTTTTTTTGAAAAGCGCGGCTGGCGTCAATTCCGATTATCATAATTTTTAGCGAAGCATAATTATTTCGACAGCATTATCGTCCGTTTATACATATCCAGATTTTCAAGAGCGATCCCCGTCCCCTTGGCAACGCAAAGCAAAGGTTCGTCAGCCACATAGCAGGGAACACCTGTGGTTTTGGTGATCAGCTGATCGAGATGCTTGAGAAGCGCTCCCCCGCCGGAAAGAATCATCCCCTTATCAATCACATCCGCCGCCAGCTCCGGCGGAGTTTCTTGAAGCACCTTCTTGATCGCGTTGAGTATCTCCCTGAGCTCATCTTGAATCGCCTCGGTTATTTCATTGGCGGAAACCCGAATTGTTTTTGGAAGTCCGGCGATGAGGTCCCGCCCCCGCACCTCGATATATTCGTCTTTCGTCTGAGGCAAGGCGCTTCCAATGGAGATTTTTATTTCTTCGGCTGTCCTTTCCCCGATTGCAAGACCGTGTTTCTTTTTCACAAAATCGGCAATCGCCTGATCAATTTTGTTTCCGCCGACCCGGGCGCTGTGCGCCGCCACCACTCCGCCCAGCGAGATTATGGCCACTTCGCTGGTGCCTCCGCCAATATCCACGATCATATTTCCCGCAGCGTTGTTTATCGGAATTCCCGCCCCGATAGCCGCCAAAATCGGTTCTTTGACAACATAAGCGGCCTTCGCTCCCGCTTTCACCGTCGCGTCAATAACAGCCCTCCTTTCAGTCGAGGTAACGCCGGCGGGAATAGAAACCATAACTTCTGGACGAATCAAACGAAAACCGCCGCTGACCTTATTAATGAAATATCGGATCATCGCTTCCGTAATCCGATAATCCGCAATTACACCGTCTTTTAGCGGTCTCGAAGCTGTGATTGATTCCGGTGTCCGACCCATCATCTCTTTAGCCTCGTTTCCAACGGCGAGAACCTTATTATCTATGAGAGATATGGCAACAACAGATGGTTCATTGACAACAATACCCTTGCCCGGAAGGAAAACAAGAGTATTGGCTGTTCCAAGGTCGATTCCGATTTTTTTTACAAACACGATAATAAAAACTCAAAACTTAAAACTCAAAACGCAAAACTTTGGTACTCGCTCCGCTCGTTATTTCATTATAAAATAATCGTCGCGAAGCGACACCATGGCTTTGAGCTTTGACATTTGAACTTTGAGCTATTTTTGTTTTTTATTTCTCTATCCTTCTGATATCAGCACCTAGTTTTTTTAGCCTTTCCTCAATCTTCTCATACCCCCGATCAATCTGATAAATATTTTCAATTCTTGTTTTTCCTTTCGCAATCAGTCCGGCCATTACCAGCGTTATCCCCGCTCGCAAATCGGGACTGGCGATTTTTCGTCCATGGAGCTTCGCCGGCCCGTTGACCGTTACCCGGTGCGGATCATTCATTATAACATTGGCTCCCATTAAATTGAGCGCTTCCGTGAACATCAGACGCCCGTCGAAAATAGAGTCGTGGATGAGGCTCGTTCCCTTCGCCTGCGTCATAAGCAAAGTGAACGGCGGCTGAAGATCAGTCGCAAATCCGGGATATTCATGAGTGGTCAAGTTTACCGGTCGCAATTTTTCAGTTCCTTCAACTGTCAATTCCTTTTTCTTCTCCTTAATTCTGACTCCGGCTTTTTCGAGGTTCACTAGCAGCGCCCGGATATGATCAGGATTGCATTTCTTAATCCTGATTTTTCCGCCGGCCAGCGCGCCAAGAATGGCGAAGGTTCCGGTTTCGATCCGATCCGGAATAAGATCCAGTTTTCCGCCTCCAATTTTTTTAACTCCTTTTATCCTTATCGCTGGAGTCCCGGCGCCTCTTATTTTTGCTCCGCATTTATTCAGAAATTCGGCCAGCATCGGAATCTCCGGTTCCATCGCCGCGTTTTCGAGAATTGTTTCACCCTTAGCCAGCACGGCCGTCATCATCATTGTCTCCGTTCCGGTAACGCTTATTTTCGGAAAAAATATTCTGGCTCCCCCGAGCCCTTCGGCGCTCAAAACAAACTCGTCTTCTCTTTGTTTGAGTTTGGCTCCCATTTTTTTGAATCCATCAAGAAACATATCGATGGGCCGCTTTCCGATCACGCACCCTCCTGGATGATACATTTCCACTCTTCCCGTCCGCGCCAGCATCGGCCCGGCGAGAATGATGGAAGCGCGAAGTTTTTTGGTCAGATCTTCGTCCAGGTTATTTTTCTTGATCGTCCTGGCTTCGATTTCCACTTTATTTTTCCTCCTCACTACCTTCACTCCCAAATCTTCAATCATTTCCAAAATCCGATTTGTGTCTTCTATAAAGGGAAAATTCGTAATGGTCCATTTTTCTTTGGAAAGCAAGGCCGCCGCTACCGCCTTGAGCGCCGCGTTCTTGGCTCCCTTCACCTCAATTTCCCCATTCAATTTTTTCCCCCCGATTATTTCAAAATATGACATAAAATTTCCGTTATTTAACATAGCTATTATAAATTAAAAAGATAATATAATCAAATTAACTTCCGCAACAAAACCCCGCCTCTCGAAAGGCGGGGTAATTTGTCTAATAGGCCCAAAGGGCGAAAAGAAAGGACACTTACTTTTTGAATTTAATCATTTTGTTTATGATTTTTTTCACCGTATTTTATTTTTATTTTTTTGTTAAAGAACCTGATTTTTTGTTTTTTTTACATCACATTCATTTATGTTAATGATTAAAATCCGCTATAGCGAGTCCCAGATTATTTTTGAGCGATTCCCTCCCTGAATCAGCCGTGAAAACCTTTTCCGGAATAAATATCTGGGCCATTTCGTCAATAATATTGCGCCGGCCGGTTCCCTGATAAAAATTCGCCAGAACGATTTGTTTCGTCGTCTTGTTGCCAGCCTGGTCTTTCGCCTTAAGAACCGTTGAAAGATTTTTTCCGGAAACGGAGAAAAGAGCTGTTTTTCCTCCTCCCGCGCTGATGGCCTCTCCTCCGATTTCGAAAACGCAGTTTGGCTTGTCGGAGGATGCTTCCAAAAGATATCCGTTGGGCGCATTTCCATTCGCGTAAAGACGATAATCCACCTGCGGTTTGGAACGGTCGACAAATATGCTGACTGCATTCAATGAATTGGCTGTCGCCGTCTTTTTCCTAATTATTTTTTCGCTTCGCGCCTTCAATTCGTGCCTTCCTCCAGACAGCATCGAAAATTTCATCCGGAACCATCCTTCACTATCGGCAACTGTCCGACCCATTTCGCGGGAATCATCCCAAATCACGATTTTTTCTTCCGGAGCTGACCTGCCGACCACTTCCAATACTTCTTGGGAAATAAATTCATTTTGCCGGGGACTGGTTATTATCGGTTTGACTGACGCCAAGCTGGATGTTCCCGGCTGATTTTTTTTCCCGAGCGGAAGCAACGGGAAGTATGCCTCTTGCCGATCCGATTTTCGGATGACGGGTTTCCCTTTTTCCAGCGCTTCATCCTTGTTTCTGTCTCCCGACCCGAACATTTGAACCACATTGATCGTTGAATGACCGTTGATCATTCCTTCTTTTACCGCTATGCCGATATCCTTGTATTTTTCATTCAATACATTGGCCCGATGCGTAGGGCTCGCGAGCCATGCTTCATTCATTTTTTCTGCCGTCGTGAAATCCATCGCCAGATTCTCTCCGGCATAGTCATAATCATATTTTTCTTCTTCTATCCAGTGCCAGGGAGTTGCGCCTTCCGGAGAATTGTGAGAGAAATAATTTTTCCGTATCATATCTTCAGCCTTGTCTTCGGCCGCTTTTTTGAGCTTATCGTTTTCTGCCAATATCGAAAGTCCTTTTTCCGTCCGGTCAGCGTTGGTCAAATCAATCACCTTTTGAACCGTTACCTCCGAGGCCGAAGCGCCGTTAAGGCCCAAGCTGAAAATTGCAACAACCGAAATAACAGCGCAAAAAACTTTCAGGTTCTTGGCTGATCTATTTTTTGAGTTCACCCTTTTCAGTTCTTTTTCCCGTTGAAAAATCTTTATCATCCCAAGAGCGAAGCTCACCCAACCTCAATTTTGTTTTTATTTTTATATTAGTTGGTAATTTTTAGCTAACAAGATTTGGTGCGGGGCAAACAAAAAAGCGATTTGTCTGGCAAAGCCGGAAAAATCACCCTTTTATGCAAAACCCCCTAAACATCTTTTGGATTTTACTTCTTCATTATATAGCTAATTTTGCTAAATGTCAATCAAGATGATAGCTTTTTTTGGTTAAGCTCTTGACAAGTTCAAACCTCTAGTTTGAAAAAGATTTTATATTTTTTGGTTGCTCTAAAAATTTTTGATTATCTTTTTGAACCCATCCGCGTAGAATAAAACCCGATCCGAATACCAGGGATAATTTTCCCAGTTTCCTCCCGCCAGATACATGCCTGCCGCCTTGGCCCAGGCTTTGCGATCTCCCGATGCCACACCGTCCACCGCCGCAAGCTTCAAGCCCATAGCCACCAATGAATCTTTGATGTCCCACGGATTGGCCGGCGGACTGCCGGTTGTTTTTTCCACCTTGCTTTTATAACCCATCCAGGTCGAGGGCATAAATTGGGCCGGACCCATGGCTCCTCCCCATCCTCCGCAGCCGTCCTTTGCGTCACGATTATAGCAAGCCCGCCGCGACACCGGCACCTTGTCGGGATCAACTCCTAATTCCTTGCAAATACCCCTGAACGTTTCCCACTGATTCGGATTCATGTCGCTTTTATAGCGCCCGCCGCCCACATTGGTTCCAAGGCCTGATTCCACCCGAAGAACTCCCAAAAGAAATTCAGGGGCGACGCTTGTCAGCTTGCTGGCATACTGGGCGGATTTTATCGCCTCATCCATCGCGATCGGCTCCCCCAGCGATTGGATCGCGTTCAGTTCAGCCTGCAATTTTTCCGTCTCCTGCTGCAACGCGTCTTTCTCATTTTTTGTTCTGGCGATGAGTATGTCTTTCATTTGCTTTTCTCCTCCCAACGACCTTTCCTGATCTACTTGGATATACCGATAGTTTTCCTTATCCGCTTTTTTTTCCAGGATAGCTTCTTTTTGCTTCTTGAGATCTCGCTTCAAACTGACCAACTGGTCAAAAACATCTTTTGTCTGGTCTTCGAAAGACACGAGGCTGTCGGACTGAAAAAAATAATCGGAGAAATTTTTATTCCCGAAGACAAGCTCGCTTACAGAAACATCGCCCCGCTCATAAAGCTCCTGCAAAAATTTGGTCAGTATTTCCTGCTTCGCCTTGATTCTTTTTTCCATACTGTCGATTTCCATTTGCTTGGCATTCACTTCCCCGTCCAGCTGGCTGATAACCAGATTAGTTTCCAGGATCTGGAGTTCGATTTTTTTTATATCCGCGTCCAACACTTCAATGTCCCTCTCAAGAGATTCTTCTTTCTGGCTCTTCGCGTCTATTTGATCCTGATATTGATTAATCTGGTTTCGGAGCGCGTTGATCTTATTCGTAAGATCCTGCTTGGCGCTCGCCGGATCCTGCGCCGCCGAGATTGAATTTAAATTTAGATTCGACAACAAAAAACCGGCGGCAAAAATCATCGCCCAAATAGTAACTTTTAATTTCCCCCGCCGTTTCTCCATTTTGGTTCTTTAGTGATCATATTTCTATTATATCCCAAACCCAAAAAAAAGGCACCCGCTGTCGGGCGCCTTTTGATGATTGAAATTCAAGATTATTTCTTTTTTTCTTCCCCGCCTGTCGGACGGGCAGGCCTTTCTTTCTTCGGCTTTTCTTTTTCTGTCTTTTCCTTTTCTTCTGTTTCTTCCTCGGCTAATTCCTCTTCTTTCACGACTCCCTCAACCTTTGTCACGTCTTCCTTCACTTCCGTTTCCAGCTCCGCCATTTCTTCTTCGGTTCTCGGAGCAGACACCATGGCCACTACCGTTTCCGCGTCAACCAAAATTTCAACTTTGTCAGATACATCGAGATCCTTGATATAAATATAATCGTCAAATGTTTTTATTCGGCTGATGTCAACCTTGATCCTAGAAAGAAGATCTCCCGGCAAACATTTGATCTCTATCGCATCCATATTCTTGACCAGCACTCCGCCCAATTCCTTCACAGCCGGAGACTCCCCAATAAATTCCAGCTCCACTTCAGCTTCGATCTCTTCGTCCATGCGGACTTGGTAAAAATCAACATGGATCGGCTGTCCGCTCAAAATGTCATTCTGAACATCCTTGATGACCACATTCCTCTCTCCATTCCCTTCAAGCGCCAGTTTCAAGATCGTGCTCTCTCCCGCTTCATCATAGACTTTGTCGAAAATTTTCTTGTTGACCCAAAGCTGCTCATTTTCAATTCCCTTGCCATACAAAATAGCCGGGACGTTTTCATCCCTCAAATCTTTCTTATCTTTCTTGGTTCTTTTTTTTGTCTCAAGATTCAAATCCGCAACCATAATTTATTACTTTATCTCATTACCTAAGAAAACTTAACAAATATATGCTATTTAGTCAACCTTCTGTGACTAGCGGCAAATTTTTGCTTGATAATTACCGATTTCATCCGAAACTCGTTTTCGACCGGCGGTGGACGCTTTGGGCGATGCCGAGAGCGGCGAGCGTTGTGATCAAAGCGCTTCCTCCGTAGCTCAAAAGCGGCAGCGGGATTCCGGTAATGGGAACAACGCCGATATTCATTCCGATATTGACCACTGACTGCACAAAAATCATGATGGCGATGCCGCTGACCAATAATTTTCCGAAATTTCCCTGACTTTTTTGCGCAATACCGAACAGACGGATAATTATCAATGAGAGCAAAAACAGGACAAAAAGCACGCCTCCAAGTCCCATCTCTTCCGCCGTTACCGCGAATATGAAGTCTGTGTGCTTTTCAGGCAAAAAATTGAGTTGCGACTGGGATCCGTGCCCCAGCCCCTTTCCCCAAATTCCGCCGGAACCGACGGCTACTGTTGACTGGATAGCGTTATAACCGGCTCCCAAAGGATCGGCTGAAGGATTAAAAAGAGAATTTATGCGATCCCTTTGGTAATCTTTCAATAAGAATCCCCAAGCGATCATGCTCACTGCCAATCCCGCGACCAAAAGGATCAAAAGGTATCTTTTTTTTATTCCACTTATGATCAAAAGGCCGAGCCAAATTGACACTACGACCAGAGCCGACCCCAAATCCGGCTGCTTCAAAATCAAAAAAGTCGAAAGACCGACTGGAATGAGCGTTATAAGGATATGCCTGAATTCTTTGATTGTCCGCGAATTCACCGACAAGTATTTTGCCAGCATGATCGCCAGTATCACTTTGAACAACTCGACCGGCTGGAGATGAAAACCGGGAAAACCGATCCAACCGACCGTCCCGCGGATTGTTTTTCCCAAAATGAGAACCGCGGCCAGCAATAATATTCCGAGCACGAAAAGCGAAGCCGAATAACCCTTGATAATCCTATAATCAAAAAAGGAAAGGGTGAAAAAAACCACAATCCCTATTGCGGCAAATATCAATTGCCTGAAAAAGTTGCTTCTGTCCTTGCTAGCTGTTTCTCCGCCGTAGCTGATGGGATACAAAACCGATAAGCTCAATATGAGAAGCAAAATAATGGCCGTGATAAGTATCCAGTCTAACTTAAAAAATATTCTGATCATTGATTACTGCCCCGGACTTATATCATAGCTTTTATACTGATCAGCCGACCCGTATTGTTTCATGAAGTTTTCATCGCTGAAAAAATTGGCCTCCGCTTCTATTTCAATGCTGGGCGTCCCCGAACCGAGCGGAAAGCTATTTCCCCAATTAAATATTATTTCTCTCTCCTCATTTACTTTTACGTCATTAGCGCTTGTTTGATTCAGCGCCACCGGAACATTCCGTTCGTTTCTTATCACTGCTTTGGCCGTGATGGTCCTGAAATCATAACCACTTAAGTTTTTTATCTTGGCTTTAAGGCTGGCAAAATTGCTGCCGGCGTTTACCAGATTAAATTCCTTGGAATAAATCTGAATCAGCGGTTCTTCGTACTCTAAAAATTTTGTCCACTTAAAAGACCTGATTTTTATATCAATACTTTCCGGCTGTGCCGATGAGAATAGATTGAAGGCTAAAATATATTTTGTTTCGGCGGGCAGAATAAAGTTCGACCCTTCGCTTTGGCCGATAATACTGCCATTGCCGTCCAGCAGATTGAAAGAATACTCGAACTGCGCTACTCCGAACTGCGGATTTGGATTGTCTATCTTCGCCATTGCGTCATATTTTCCTTCACCGGCCGGCAGGAAAGCTTTTTCCAAAACTCGGACATTTTCGATTTTTGGCATTTCTTCGCACTTTGCCGGACACGGCCCTCCGCAATCGATACCCGCTTCTCCCTGGTTTTGCTTGCCATCGCTGCAAGTCGGACTGGTGCGAAAAATATAATACAATCCCGTCCCAATGAGAGAGAGGATCGTCAAATAAATGATTATTATGACAGTTCTTTTGAGAATGCGTTTTACAAGGGTCATAAGGATAAACTTTATAAACTAATCTTATCTCATTATTTAAATATTGTCATCTTGACAAATAGCCTGTATTATCAAAATAGTCTAAATGTTTACTAATTTTTGAAAAACCATGAAAAAACAACCGAAAATAGACATCATCCGCCATTCTCTTGCCCATGTTCTCGCCTCCGCCGTTTATGAAATGTTTCCGGAAGGGAAATTTGGCATGGGACCAGCCGTTGAAAACGGGTTTTATTATGATTTCGACCTGCCCAGGACTCTCATCCCCGAGGACCTTGAAATTCTTGAGGAAAAAATGAGAAATATAATCAAAGCGAATTATAAATTTGAACGCGCCGAAATCTCCGTTGACGTAGCTATTAAAGACTTTAGAAAAGCGAAACAGCCTTACAAAGTCGAACTAATAAAAGACATTCTAAAGGAATCAAAAAGTAAAAAAAACAAATCGGGTTACGAGTTACGGGTTACGGGTTACAAGACGGGAGATTTCGTAGATCTCTGCTCCGGCCCGCATCTTGATTCGACGGGTGAAATTAATCCGGCGTCCTTCAAGCTCACCAAAATTTCCGGCGCCTATTGGAAAGGCGACGAAAAAAACAAAATGCTCCAGCGGATTTACGGCGTGGCCTTTGAGAGCCCGAAAGAACTCCGGCAGTATCTGGCTATGATGCAGGAAGCGGAAAAGAGAGACCATAAAAAACTGGGACGCGAACTGGATCTTTTTTCTTTTCATGAAGAATCCCAGGGTTCGACTTTCTGGCACCCCAAAGGAATGTCTGTCTGGAATGAAATTGAAAACTTCGGAAAAGGCTTGCGAAAGAAATACGGATTTCTGGAAATTCAAACACCAATACTTGCCAAAGATTCCCTTTGGAAAATTTCGGGGCATTGGGATCACTATAAGGACAGCATGTTTCATTTCGACGCGGAAAAAGAAACCTATTGCCTGAAACCGATGGACTGTCCTTTCAACATAAAAATTTATCAGACGAAGCTGCGGTCATACCGGGATCTGCCTATCCGCTACACGGAAATCGGACGCATTATGCGAAACGAAAAATCAGGAGAGCTGAACGGCCTTTTCCGGGCGCGATATTTAACCCAGGACGATTCCCATATTTTTTGCCTGCCCGAACAAGTAGAGAAAGAAATATCCATTCTTCTCAAAATGATCAAGGAGTATTATCCGACCTTTGGGATCGAACCGAAATTTTTTCTCTCCACCCGCCCGGATGATTTTATGGGAAAAATATCCGAATGGGATTTGGCGGAAAAGAATTTGGCCAATGCGCTCAAATTGGAAAAAATAAAATTCAAGATAAAAGAAGAAGACGGAGCTTTTTACGGACCAAAGATTGATATTGATATCAAAGACGCTTTGGGAAGGAATTGGCAGCTTGCGACAGTTCAGCTCGATTTTCAAATGCCGCAAAGATTCAAGCTTGAATATATCGATAAAAACGGCAAGAAACAAACACCCGTTATGATCCACGCCGCCATTTTTGGCTCATTTGAGCGATTTATCGGTATTCTCACCGAACACTATGCCGGCGCTTTTCCTCTTTGGCTCTCCCCTGTCCAAGTCGAAATTATCCCTGTTTCGGAAAAATTCGGGAAATACGCGCAAGAAGTTTTTCAGAAATTAGCCGCTGAAAATATCCGCGTCGTTATGAAAGACGCGAGCGAATCGCTCGGAAAGCGCATCCGCGAAGCCCAGAAGGAAAAAGTGAATTATATGCTCATCGTCGGAGAAAAAGAAATGAAAGCCAAAACCGTGGCCGTCCGCGATCGGGAAAAAGGCGACCTCGGCGCGATAAAGATTGAGAATTTTTTGGAAAAAATCAGAAAGGAAATCCAAGACAAAAAATAGTATGCAATATTATCTGAAAATCTTCGGCTGTCAGATGAATTACTCCGACACCGAAAGAATCGAAACCATCCTAACCAAATATAAAATGAAAAAAGCCGCTTCAATCGAGGCGGCTAATTTGATTGTGTTCGTCACCTGCGGCGTTCGCCAATCGGCAGAAAATCGCGTTTATGGTCAAATTAACAATCTCCGAAAAAAATATCCGAAGAAAAAAATAATTCTCACCGGCTGCCTCGCGCACCGGAAAGACGTTCAGCGAAGACTCAAAGGAAAAGTCGATTTGTTTTGTGAGATAAATAACTTTCCAAAAAATATTCTTAAATTTTTTCAAAATTCAAAATTCAAAATTAAAAATTCTTCGTGCGATGCAAGTTTGAAAGATTATCTAGAGATAAAACCGCACTATACAAATAAATACACCGCTTATGTCCCCGTCATGACCGGCTGTAATAATTTTTGCTCTTATTGCGTCGTCCCCTACGCTCGCGGCCGTGAGTATTCCCGTCTGGCACAAAATATTTTGAAGGAAGCAAAAAGCTTGGTGAAAAAGGGATGCAAAGAAATTGTCCTTCTGGGCCAAAATGTGAATAGCTATAACTCCAAATTACAAAAGGGCGAAGCCATTTCATTTCCTAAATTGCTCCGGTTAATTGAAAATTTACCCGAAAAATTTTGGATAACTTTTTTGACTTCACATCCGAAAGACATGAATGATGAACTCATCAAAATGATTGCTCAAAGCAAAAAAATATGCGAATATATTTCTCTTCCCGCTCAATCGGGCGACAATGAAATCCTTCGCAAAATGAACCGGCATTACACAATCGCCCATTACAAAAACCTCATCAAAAAAATCCGCAAAGCCTATGATTCGAGGTCTCACCTCGAGTGGACTCGAGGTGAGACCTCGAATAGAATAACTCCTGCCATCTCCACTGACATCATTGTCGGCTTTCCCGGCGAAACCAAAAAGCAGTTTGAAAACACAGCCAAGCTCTTTCGCGAAATGAAATTTGATATGGCTTATATCAACCAATATTCCCCCCGCCCCGAAACAGCCGCCTGGAAACTGAAGGATAATGTTTCAAAGAAAGAAAAAGTGAGGCGGGAAAAATTTTTGACAGAAATCCTCAAAAAAACCGCGCTTGAAAATAACAAAAAATACATCAGGAAGGTTGTCGAAGTTTTAGCCGATAATGCGGTCCGTCCGCATTCCTCTTTGGCCGCGCGGTCGGACCGCTTAAAATATATGGGACACACCCGCACCCAAAAGAAAGTTCTGTTTTTTTCCAACAAAAAAATCCCCGTCGGGAGTTTCGTAAAAGTAAAAATCACAAAAGCCAAAGCATTTGGATTGGAAGGAGAATTACTATGAAAAAAATTATTGTAATATTAGGCCCCACCTCTTCGGGAAAATCCGATATTGCCATTAAGCTGGCTAAAAAAATTGGCGGGGAAATAATCTCGGCCGACAGTCGGCAAATTTACCGCGGAATGGATATCGGGACAGGAAAGGTACTTGGAAACTTAGTTTCCAAGCGGAAACTAAGTTTCTTTCTCTCTCAAGGCATCCCCCACTATATGATCGACATTGTTTCGCCTCGAACGGAGTATAACGTCGCCAAATTCAAAAAACAATCCGAAAAAATAATTGAGGACATTTTGCAACGCGGAAAACTTCCTATTATTTGCGGCGGCACGGGATTTTGGATTCAATCCATTGTCGATAATGTTAATTTCCCGGAAGTGAAACCTGATTGGAAACTTCGAAAGAAATTGGAAAATTATCCGGCGGCAACATTGTTCGCGATGCTAAAAAAACTGGATCCAGCGAGAGCAAAAAATATAGATTCAAAAAACAAAGTCCGATTAATTCGCGCAATTGAGGTATGTAAAGCAATAGGCAAGGTTCCAAAAAATAGTTATGCGTTACGCGTTACGCGTTACGAGGCTCTCCAAATCGGCCTCAAATTCTCAAAAGAAAAACTACACAAAAATATCGAAAAGCGCGTGATTGCCCGATTCAAACAAGGCATGATAAAAGAAGTCGCAAAATTACACCAACAAGGCTTGTCCTGGAAAAAAATTCAATCCTTTGGCCTCGCCTATTTCTGGATTCCGCTGTATCTGCAAAATAAATTATCTAAAGAAGAACTAATCAAAAAAGTAATCCATGCCGAAAAAAATTACGCCAAGCGGCAAATGACGTGGTTTAAAAGGGATAAAAGAATAAAGTGGTTGAAAAATTATCGGGATATAGAAAAGAATGTAATGATATTTATGCAGTAATTTAGCGTAGCGTTCAAAATGATCGTTCTAAAAAGTTTTAGAGCCCCGTCAAAATGACCGGGGCTCTGTTTTTGTGGCAATGCACGAATACTGTTGCTAACCAAGATGGTTAACTCGAATACCGAATCTGTTCTGGCAATCACTATGCCCGTTAACGGTTCCGCACTCCCCGCAGATTACGGACATACCCTTGATCTGATAATTCTGCTTGCGCAGCTGTAAGCGCATCTCCACGGCCGCGATCTTCATAACGCAGTCAGTGATGCTTTCATCATAGAGATGCGGGCAATCAATAAGTTTGCATGCCGCGTCAGTCCCGCCACCACAAAATGCATGGCTTCCATTTTCCGCGAGATTCTTCTCTGGGCTCATATCCCTTTGTTCTCCTTATTTTTTGGGCGAAATGTTATCGCCGTTATTCACGTTTCAAGGAACTTAAAAAAATCCGCCCCCGTGGGCGGTTTTCCGTCAAAATTCATTCCGTATTATTTTGTATCCAGTATTTTTTTCCATTTTCATAATAATATTACAGCCTAAAAACATTGTCAACCCTTTATCAATTTTATCCAAATTTTCCTTTATAATCAGCCTAAAAGCACCTTTTTAAGAAGCGCCATCCTGACATAAAGTCCGTTTTCCGCCTGCTGCATATAGCGCGCCCGGGGATCGCTGTCGAACCATTCCGGAATCTCTCCGAAAGCCGGGTCGCGAGGCAGCGGATGCATCACAATCGCTTCCTTTTTTAATTTTTTCACAACTTCCTCGGTTATCGAACAGTTACTTCTGATAAAATCATAATCAACCTGAACGCCTTCCAATCTTTCTTTTTGAACACGTGTCATATAGCAGACATCGATTTTTTCAGCAACATCGATCAATTTCTCGTATTCGGAAAATTTTACGCCTTTTGAGTTCAAATAATCTTTTATGTCATCTTTCATTTTTAGAACTGATGGGGACACGAAGAAAAATTCAAGTTTTTCCGGATCCTGATATTTATTGAGGAGATAAGCAAGAGAGCGAACTGTGCGCCCGTTTGCGAGATCCCCCGCAAAAACAATGTTTATTTTTTCGTCGTGGATATTTTTCTTGAGTTCGCTTTCGTAAAATCTTTTTATCGTATAAAGATCAAGAAGCGCCTGGGTCGGATGCTGGCCCGCTCCATCTCCCGCGTTGATGATCGAAACTTGGCGCCCATTGGAATGCGCCGCTTCGTCCGCCTCTTTTGCCATTCCCTCTTTGTCCGAACGCATCACAATCGCATCGATGCCATACCCGCAGAACATAGCAATCGTATCTTTCACCGTCTCTCCCTTCACGACGGAAGAAAATTGCCGCGCCGGCGGGACAGCCATCACTCTCGCGCCGAGATTTTCCGCCGCGACATAAAATGACGACCATGTCCGGGTGCTGGGTTCATAAAAAAGAAGCGCGATCTTTTTTTCCGCCATCGCTGATTTAATGTTTCCGCACTCGCGCATTGCGTCTTCCGGGACTTCCCCGCCATCCAAAAACCTGCATACTCCCTGCATCTTGTCAGCTTCTGAAAATAAATCGTCGAGAATTTCCCTGCTAAACTGCTGGGCTTCGAGAATTGATTGGCCCTTTAATGTTTTTTCCATATTTAGTTATACTCGTTAATTATTCTTTTATTAATTTCTCCTTACAAAAAAACTCCCACCTCTCGGGTGGGAATCCGTTAAATATATTTGTAGACAATTTTTACTCCAGCTCTTTTCATCATCTTTACTATTATATTAATCCTAATAAATTATGTCAATACGAATTTTTTGCAAAATTTTAGGCCAGGAGTATGTTCCCCTGGCCCGTTTAATGCACTCACTTCGCGGCAGGTCCTTTTATTCCGCAGGACGGACTATGAATGTTGCTGCCGAAGGGCACGCCGCACGATACGCAAGCCCACGTATCTCCGGAAAGGTTATAGCCGTCCTCTTTAAGAAGATTTTTGCATTGGATCCCAGGAGCGCAATTTGATTGCGCCCCTTTTGCGAGAATACATCTCAAGTTAATGAACTCGCAGACGGGAATATTCTCGGGGCCGCCAATAACCGGGAAAAAACACATCCCTACAGAACCCACTTTCATGTTCCGCCACCTCCTTGCAGATAATGAAAAAATTATATTAATTTTTCTTTTAAAATGCTTATCGCCGTTTTCGGATTCACCTTTCCTCCTGTCTCTTTCATAACCTGTCCGAGCAAAAATTGCAAGGCGTTCTGCTTGCCTTTCTGGAAATCTTCGACCGGACCGGGATTATTTAAAATTACTTTTTCTACGATTTTCTCTATTTCCGAATCATCTTCCAATTGCGCTAAATTCTTTTCTGCGATGATATGCTCCGGATCGGCGCCGGTTTTCACCATTTCCGCGAGTACTGTCTGCGCCGCGCTGGAATTTATTTTTCCCGTTGCAATAATGCTTATAAGTTCGCCAAAATTTTCCGGCGTAATTTTCAAGTCGGTTATTTGCGTGTTTTCATCCAGATATTTCTTGAGTTCAGAAATTATATAATTGGCCGTAAGTTTTGCGATTTTTCCATCCCCTTTGCGAAGCTCAATTGCCTCGCTTAATGATTTTTCAAAAAAACTGGCTGTATCCTTGTCTCGCGTCAGAATAAAAGAATCATATTCTGAAATCTTATATTCACCTTGGAATCTTTCCGCTTTTTGCGCCGGAAGTTCGGGAATTTCACTTTTTATTTTTGATACATAATCCTCGCTGATTTCAAGCGGCGGAAGATCCGGCTCAGGAAAATACCGGTAGTCGTGCGCCGATTCCTTTTCCCGCTGCGAATATGTTCGCATCTTACTCTCGTCCCAGCCCCGCGTTTCTTGGAGTATTTTCTCGCCTTTTTCCAAAGCCTCTTCCTGCCTTTTGAGCTCATATTCAATCGCTTTTTCAACCGATCGAAAAGAATTCAGGTTTTTCACTTCCACTTTTGTTCCAAAATGGGAAGCTCCCTCCCTGGAAATCGAAATATTAGCCTCGCATCTCATCTGCCCTTTTTCCATATCGGCGTCTGAAATCCCAAGATAACGAAGGATTAATTGTAATTCTTCGCAGAACTTTTTGGCCTCTTGGGAAGATATGATATCCGGTTCCGTCACAAGCTCCATGAGCGGCACTCCGCTGCGGTTGAAATCCACCAGGCTGAAATCCGTTCCCTTTTGATGGATCAATTTTCCCGTGTCTTCTTCGAGATGAATGCGAGTGATGCCGATTTTTTTTCCCTCAATTTCCAAAAATCCGCCAAGGCACAGCGGCTGGTCATATTGGGAAATTTGGTATCCCTTCGGAAGATCGGGATAAAAATAGTTTTTCCGGTCAAATTTGGAAACTTTCGCGATTTTGCAATTGAGCGCCAGTCCCGCCTTGATTACATATTCAATGGCTTTTTCGTTCGCGGCCGGCAAAGCGCCGGGTTGCCCGGTGCAAACCGGACAAATATTGCTGTTCGGCACCCGATCCAGCCCCAATTCATTTTTGCACGCGCAAAACATCTTGGAATCAGTTTTGAGTTCCACGTGGACTTCCATCCCGATTGTCGGTTTATATTTCATCTTAATAATCGTGATATTTTATTCCAAACCAGTCCGCTAACATCTTCCCTGCTCATCAAATTTCCATTTTTCATGCACTCGATTAAAGAAATATGGGGTATGGTATGGGCGATTTCGATGTACACCTTTTCAGCGTCCTTCAAATGCTTCAAGTCCCGCTCGTGAATATCCGCCCTATTGTTTTTCAGATAGCTCTGCTTCCTTTTTTGCAGCGCCAGTTTTTGGGCGACACTAGCCTCGACATGGAGTATCAGATTGATGTCAGGCTTTGGGATTTCAAACATTTTATATTCCAAATTATACAGCCATTGAAAATATTTTTTTCGCTCAGAGCTTTTTTTGAGTTTCCCCCCCTGATGACCCATATTTGCTGTCACATACCGGTTGGAAATGACAATTTTCCCTTCATCAAGCCATTTTTTTATTCTGGCACCCGCAGCATAGCGATCGCAGGCATAGAAAATGGATGCCCGATAGGGACCGACTTCTTCAGCCGTGCCATATTCACCATTCAGATATTCTTCCACGAGAGCGGCTGATTTTTCTCCGTACTGCGGAAAATCCAATTCTTTAACTTTATAACCTTTTTTTACTAATCTTTTTACCAATAACTTAGTTTGAGTGGCTTTGCCACTGCCGTCAGTCCCGTCAAGAACAATGAATAATCCTCTTTTCTTTTTCATAAAATTACACTTGGACTTCACGGCCCTCTGTCGTCACCCTTCCTCCCTGCCATTGCCCGCGATACTGGCTTCCAACGCCCCGAACTTCGTGAAAAGTGATGTGCACCACCCGCGCGCCCATGTCAACCTTGATATTTGATT
>JAUXSN010000027.1 GCA_030679895.1 Candidatus Moraniibacteriota bacterium
ACCCAGATCTTTATCAAGTCTCTGGTCACTAAAATAGCGTTGTTTTCGGCAGTTGGGATTGTTGCCGCCATTTTTTTGCGCGCCAACTTTTCCTTGGCGATTCGTTCAAAAATCTTCTGGACGGCAACCTTGCCGGAGGCGTTAATCAGCCAGCCGGTGAATTTAGACAGCCGCCTAATTAAGAAATTGGCCGTTGCGTTGAGCGCGGTAATCGCGGTTTTTTTCGGACTTGCGGCGGCGGCCGATTGGCAGGAAGTCCTAAAATTTATTTCAGGCGCGGCTTTTGGCGCGGCAGACCCTATCTTCAATAAAAACATTGGATTCTATGTCTTCTCTCTCCCCGTTTTGCAAGCGGGTCTTGGCCTTGCGAAAACACTCGTTATCTTGACGATGATCGGCTGCGCAATCATATATTTTTTGCGAGGTAGCCTTTATTTCCCAGGCTTGTCCGCGCAGGCAGGCCTGCAGTCGCTTAAGCGACTGCAGGTAGAGCGCGCGGCGAGAATCCATCTTGGCGTCTTGCTCGCGATTTTTTTGGCAACCATTGCCGCCGGGGCATATCTTTCTCGCTTTGCATTGCTGACGAGTCAGGATGGCTTAGTGTTTGGCGCGACGTACACAGACGCAACCGTGAAAATATCCATGCTTTGGATCTCAATGGTTACTGCCGTGCTTGCGGCAATTTCGGCCGCCTTTTGGGCATGGAAAGGAAAGTCGTCGCCGCTTATCGGAGCAATCTCTCTTTGTGTTGTCGCGGGAATCGCCGGAGCGGTGATTCCGCTTCTTGTTCAAAAATTGATTGTTGCCCCCAACGAGCTCGTGAAGGAAACGCCGTTTATCAAGTATAATATCGCTGCTACCCGTCAGGCATTTGCGCTTGATAAAATAGAAGAACGGGAAATTTCGGGAGACAAGCCCATCACTGCGGCTGATATCTCGGCTAATAATCTTACGGTTAAAAATGTGCGGCTCTGGGACAGGAAACCGCTTTTATCAACTTTTTCCCAGATTCAAGAAATCAGAACCTATTACGAGTTTACCGAAATTGACAATGATCGCTATATCATAGACGGAGAAATTCGCCAAATCATGCTCTCCCCGCGGGAGTTGGCATCGGGGAGCCTCCCAAACAGAAACTGGATTAATGAACGACTGACATTTACGCACGGGTATGGCATTGCAGCCGGGCCGGTGAATCAAGTCACCCCCGAAGGCTTGCCGGTTTTATTTGTTAAGGATTTGCCGCCCAAGTCGGATGCGAAAGAGCTCGAAATTTCGCGTCCGGAAATATATTTTGGCGAGCTTACGAACGACTACGTTATTGCCAAAACAAAATCCCGTGAATTTGACTATCCCAAGGGCGAAGAAAACGTCTACACGACATATGAGGGCAAGGGCGGGGTGGAAACAAATTCGCTTCTGCGGCGCCTCTTTTACGCAGCGAAGTTTAAATCCCTTAAGCTGATTTTATCCAACGACATAACCAGTGAAAGCCGCATTCTGTACTACCGCACTATTGCCGAGAGAGTCGCCAAGATCGCGCCGTTTTTGACCTTTGACCGGGATCCCTATATTGTTGTTGCCGAGGGCAGGATGTATTGGATCGCCGATGCCTATACCACGAGCGACCGTTATCCATATTCGGAGCCTATGCGGTTAAACGGCGGGGATATAAACTACATCAGAAACTCGGTAAAAGTGGTGGTTGACGCGTACAGCGGCAGCGTCGTCTTCTATCAAGCGGACGCGGAGGATCCGATTTTAAAAACATACGCCGCGATTTTCCCCGGAACATTCCGGCCGATGTCAGAGATTCCCGAAAGCCTGGTTCCTCATTTGCGCTATCCGGAAGATATTTTTACCCTGCAGACTGCCGCGTATTTGGTCTATCACATGGATGATCCGCAGATTTTTTACAACAAAGAAGACCAGTGGGAGATTCCGGCCATTGTGTCAGAAGGAGGAGATGCATTGCCAGGCGCGATTCCGTCAATGCAGCCGCGGCACATTATTATGAAGCTGCCTGAAGAGAAAAAAGAGGAATATATTTTAATGCTGCCTTTTACTCCCCGCGCGAAAGACAACCTGTCCGCCTGGATGGTCGCCCGCAACGATGGAGAAAGCTACGGCAATCTACTGGTCTATCGTTTTCCCAAAGATAAGCTTGTGTTCGGACCAAAACAGATTATAGGCAGAATCAATCAGCATCCGGAAATTAGTCAGCAAATCTCGCTGTGGAGCCAAGGCGGGTCGCAAGTAATCCAGGGGCCGCTTTTGGTTATTCCAATCGAGGAATCGCTCTTGTACGTGCGCCCGCTCTACCTCAAGGCCGAAGCCGGCAAAATTCCGGAGCTCAAGCGGGTCGTTGTGGCGTATGAAAATAAAATTGCCATGGAAGAGACGCTGGAAGAGGGGTTGCTCCAAATTTTTGGCAGTGGAGCGGCAGACCCCGCCAGAGATTACATTTCCGACGGGGAAGAGAGTCCGCAGCTGCCAGCCAAAGACGATCAAGAGCGCTGGAAAAGGGCGGCTGAAGCGTACGAGGAGGCACTGGCCGCGCAAAGAACGGGCGATTGGGCGCGCTACGGCGAAGCAATAGGGCGACTGGGAGAAATTCTTAAATTTTGATAATTAACCCCCTTCGCCCTGCTTGAAAATATTGAAAACAACGCCGCTTAACCTGAAGGATTGGCAGATAATTATTCCAATTTTCTTTTTAGTTATTTTGATTGAGGAAATTAGAAAAATTATTTATAATGAAAGAAAGAAGAGAGTTGTTCAATCGCATGAATCATCAAAAATCAGAACTTTATTTCTTGCTCATTCTTCTCGCGGGAATTTTTGTCCTTGCCTTTTTCATTTTCAAGCCTTTTCTCTACGCGCTTATCCTGGCAATGGTTTTTGCCGCTGTCTTCGAGCCGGTTCATAAAAAGGTTCTCGTTCTTACGCGCGAGAGAAGGGCTTTGGCGGCTTTGCTGACCACCGTCCTCGTTCTTATCGCCGTCGTTGCTCCTATCATATTTTTCGGTGTACAGATTTTCCAGGAAGCGACAGGGCTGTATTCTTCTCTCGTCGAGAGCGGCGGCGCAACTGATCTTTCTCGCAGTGTGGGGGATGCGGCACAGAGCCTCAAGAGATTTTTTCCCGTGTCGATAGAATTCTCTCCCGATGTTAACCAATATTTGAAGCCGGGGTTAAACTGGCTGCTCTCGCATCTCGGCCCTCTTTTCGCGAATGTTGCAAAAGTAATGCTCGGCGCCTTTATTTTTCTGGTTGCCCTTTATTACTTGTTTAAGGATGGCCACAAACTTAAAAGGGCTGTTATCACTTTTAGTCCCTTACAGGATATTCACGACGAAACAATTTTTAATAAACTTGCCTTGGCGATTAATTCTGTCATCAAAGGAAGTCTTGCGGTGGCGCTCGTTCAAGGCATACTAACAGCAGTCGGGTTCGCTATTTTCGGAGTTCCCAACGCGGCGCTTTGGGGCAGTGTTGCGGCCGTTGCCGCGCTAATTCCCGGCGTTG
Source organism: Candidatus Moraniibacteriota bacterium (assembly GCA_030679895.1). Taxonomy (GTDB): domain Bacteria; phylum Patescibacteriota; class Minisyncoccia; order Moranbacterales; family UBA11712; genus Fen-1326. The sequence continues at coordinate 3,529 of JAUXSN010000027.1, forward strand.
GAACAGCCTTGGTGCTCGTTCCGGCGATTATCTTCCTTTTTTTGAGCGGAGAAACTTTTTCCGCGGTCGGCCTTCTTCTTTGGGGAGTGGCGGCAGTGGGGCTCATTGACAACTTTTTAGGACCGAAACTCGTTGGACAGGGAACACGGCTTCATCCATTTCTTATTCTTCTTTCTATTTTGGGCGGCATCGGCTTTTTCGGGCCACTGGGATTTCTGCTGGGACCGCTTGTCTTGAGCCTGCTCTTCGCTCTCCTTGAGATTTATTTGGCTATCAGCAAAGAACACAAAAGTTTATAAATTTACGACCCGCTATGCCCGACAAAATCAAAAAAATCATTTTTATCATCGTTATCGTCTTGCTTCTCTTTGCGTTTATGCTTCCTTTAGCGGTTGGCTATTAATAGGTCGAGTGAGGATGGTGTTATGTAAAATCCGCCAATCTCCCACGAATCACCTCCTTTCTAGGGAGATATTTATCCCGTAGTAAAGCGTTAGCTTTTACTACTGGGACGGTTGAGACCTCCGATTTATCGGAGTAAGAACCCATATGGTCGTTAATAGACCTTGGCATCAGGACAACCGCAAAAACTTGCAAAAACTTCAAATAGACAAAAACAGGGATAAACCCTTTTTTTGCGTTATCCGCTAGAAAACGATTCATTTCGAGGGAGATATTTGGAGTCCGATCCGCTTTGCATTTTTGTGTCAGTATTCATTTTAAGAAAAAATTCTGGTATAATTAAATCAATAAAATTTTACTATTTCGTAGCAATGGAATAATCATTTTAAATTATGGAAAAACAAAAAACAAAAACAAACGATTTTTTCAAAAAAATATTTTCTCCAATAAAACATATTTTTGACCGCAAAAACGAGCCGCTTCTTCACACTATCGAGTGGATATTCATACTCATTGCTTTTTTCGGTATTGGATTTTCAATGATATATTACCAAAAAACTATTAAGCTCTATGAAAAATTGAGCGACAAATATCTTGGGAGCAAGGACGCAATAATACAAACCGCTGAAGAAGAGAAGCTGTTTACCGGAGAAACTATTGCGGAACCCATTGACACAACCGATTGGGACACCTACCGAAACCAATGGTACGGCTTTGAGGTGCATCATCCTGATACTTGGAAAAATAATACGCAATACAAAACGGCGACGGAAAAAAGCGCCCGCTATGAAACTATTTATAAATTCCGAAAGGACGATGATGAAGAAGAAAACCCTTTTTCTGGTTATGATGTTGTTGTTTATTCAGCCCAAAAAGTGCCAAATATCGAGAATACAAATGAGATTCGCAAAAAAGATGATATTTCCGAGGGCACGGATGCCTGCTCTTTCTCGGAAGAAGTGAATCTGGGAGAAGAAAACAATCAATATCAAAAAGTAAGCATCAAAGATGACAATCTCTGCTACGAACCAATCTATTTTTACAACATAAGCAAGGGAAACTATGTCTACAATATCATTCCAGCAGCCAAAGAAGACACGGAACAATTCTCAAATCCGGAAGAAAAAGCAAACAAAGATTTTCCCGAATTCAAAGAAGCAGTTTCGTCTTTCAAGTTTATTCCGATAGTAAGGCCCCAAGTTAAAGCGAAACCGAAAATCACCGCCAGAAAGCCGGTTTCGGCAAAAGTGGTGAACGGCAAACTTGTTTGTGCCAAGAAAAATGACAAGCCTGGCAAAAGCAAGAATGGAAACAAAAAAGGTCACCTTGACCTCGAATGCTGTCTTGACCCGGATGAGACCCCCAATCCTTGGTGCACATATTAAGATAACCGCAAAAACTTGTAATAGTTTCGTATAAGCAAGAACAGGGATAAAGCCCTGTTCTTGCGTTTTAAAAACTTGTGAATTTGTGTGGTATAATGAAAACCAATGGCGATAAACCAAAAACAAAAATACTTTGCTCTGCCGATATCAAAAGTTTTGAGAGAACTTAAATCAAGCCGAAAAGGATTGAGCCAAAAGGAGGCGAAAAGAAGATTGCGAAGAGACGGGCCCAACAAGCTGCCCGAATTCAAGGCGGACAGCCTCTTTGCGATTTTTCTGCGTCAATTCAAGAGTCCTTTCATATATATCCTTCTGATTGCCAGCGGCCTTGTGTTTGCGACTGGGGAAACTATGGACGGATTCATTGTCATTTCCGTCCTTCTTCTTCATGCAATTATTGGAACAATTCAGGAGGGAAAAGCAAGAAATATTCTCACCGCTCTAAAAAAAATTACCAAAACTCAGGCATCGGTTATGCGTGACGGAAAAGAGATAATTGTATCGGATGAAGAGGTAGTAGCGGGCGATATAGTGGTTTTGCGTGAAGGCGAGAAAATTCCTGCCGATGCGAGACTCCTACATTCAAGCTCTTTAAAGGTTGATGAATCTTCGCTAACCGGAGAATCGATCCCCAGGCACAAAACAGAGGATAATAATGAAAAGATTCAGAAAAGTATATCAGAAGAGAACAGGAACGCTGTTTTCAAAGGAACGAATGTAGTGTCTGGAACAGGAACGGCGATTGTTATTGCGACTGGCAGAAATACTTCAATCGGCAGCATTGCCGAGAAGATCACTGAAGCGGAGGAAGAATTGCCATTGAAGAATAATATTCGCTATCTCTCGAGAATTATCATGGGTGCTGTTGGCGTGTCGGTTTTGATTTTGGCAATTCTCGGTATTTGGCGGGGATACTCCATCCAGACGATATTTTTAGTGGCAGTGTCGATATCCGTTTCCATCATTCCCGAGGGCCTCCCCATAGTAGTGACTCTCATTCTGGCTCGGGGCGTATGGCGAATGGGAGAGAGAAAAGTGCTTGTGAAGAAATTGCAGGCAATTGAAGCCTTGGGCCAGATGAAAGTCATGGTGCTTGACAAGACGGGAACGCTAACGAGAAATGAGCTGGTAGTGAGGGAAGTATGGACTAACAACAAAGTATTCGAGGCAAGCGGCGAAGGATATGATCCGAAAGGCGAAATATTCCTTGATGAAAAAGAAGTTGAACCGCTCAATCATCAAGAGCTCCTGCTGGCAGGAAAAATCGCTGCACTTTGCAGTAGCTCCCATTTGGCAGCAAAAGGTCATTCCAAGGACTGGAGAGTTTCCGGCGATCCGACCGAAGCAGCTATCCTGGTTTTTTCAAGCAAAATGGGATTTAAAAAAGAAGATTTGGAATCGGAAATGCCGAAACTGGACGAAATTCCTTTCAGCTATGAACTTCGCTATCATGCCACGCTTCACCAGGACGGAAAAAGGAAATTTCTGTCCGTTATCGGAGCCCCGGAAGATGTCTTGGGGCTGGCTTCGCAAATTTGGCTGAATGGAAAAAGCGAAGCCCTGGACCTGAAGGAGAAAAAGATATTAAAATCAGCCTTTATTTCTATGTCAAAAAGAGGTCTTCGAGTGCTGGCGTTTGCCTTTAGCCATTTGAAAGGCGAGTCGCTGGAAAAATCAAGTATCAACAATCTTACTTTCGCAGGATTTTTTGGCATCAGAGATGAACTCCGAAAAAATGTTGAGGAGTCTGTGGGCTTAGTAAGAAACGCAGGCATCAGACTGGCTATGGCGACTGGCGACAACGAGATAACCGCCAAAGCCATTGCCGAAGAAGCGGGAATTTTTCAAAAATGGGATGGTATTATGCTGGGCAGTGAGCTGGATAAATTAAGCCCGAAACAAATAGCATCAAGATTGAATTCGGTTAGCATTTTTGCCCGAGTGACGCCTTTCCATAAGCTCAAGATAATAGATGCCTACAAAAAACGGGGCGAAGTAGTTGCTATGACAGGTGACGGCGTGAATGACGCTCTTTCTCTCGTGTCCGCCGATGTCGGCGTAGCTATGGGGAAAATCGGCACGGAAGTCGCCAAAGAGGCTTCGGATATTGTCCTTTTGGATGATAATTTTGGAAGTATCGTGAACGGAGTGGAAGAGGGAAGAAATATCTATAAGAATATCAAGAAAGTAATATTGTATCTGTTTTCCACGGGTGTCGGAGAGCTGCTTACTATTTTTGGAGCTTTGTTTTTGGGTATGCCGCTTCCGATATTAGCTACTCAAATTCTGTGGCTCAATCTGGTGACGGACGGTTTTTTGGATGTGGCATTGGCGATGGAGCCTAAAGAAGAAAAACTGCTTGAAAAAACGTTTCAATCGAGCAAGAAATGGCTGATTGACAGGCTAATGGCGGTGCGGATATTCACTATGTCGATTCCGATGGCAATCGGAACTTTGTTCTTATTCAATCGGTTATATCAAAATGATTTAAGCAAAGCCTGGACAGTTTCACTGACAACGCTAGCCGTCTTTCAGTGGTTCAACGCCTGGAACTGCCGTTCGGAAGACAAATCAATTTTCAGGACAAATCCGTTTTCCAACAAGTTTTTGATAGGAGCGACAGGCATTGTCATGGGGCTTCAGCTTTTGGCAATTTACAATCCATTTTTCCAAAAAGTATTGCGAACGGTTCCCTTAAACGGAAAGGAATGGGTTGTTATTATTGCTGTCGCGTTTTTAATAATTATTGTTGAAGAATTCAGAAAGATTATATACAGGAAATTTTCGGCGTAAAAATATTTATTTTTTCCAATTTCCCACGAATCACCTCCTTTTGAGGGAGATTTATTTTAGAGCAACCTTACCCCACGTTCCCCGATGTAATGTCTGGGTAAGCGCGTGGGCGCAAAAGCCTGCAGAAACTTTGGATAACAAGAATACTCTGTTTATGGATGTTTTTGCTTGGGTGGTGCTGGTATGATATTGTTAAAAAAACCGTCACTATAATTCAATATGAAAAGTCGTAAAATTTTTTTAATAATATTTCTCGGCATTTTATTTATCGGAGCATTAGCCTTTGGAGCATACGCGCATTTGAAGGCGATGCATTTTTTGCCAGAGAAGGAAGAAGTGGAAGTTGAGATTATTGACGGTTCCGGAGAAAATGCATCATTTGTTGGCGCAATAAAAAACAAGGCAACGGAAGAAAGTCTTGAGGAAGACGCCGAACAGTTGACGGTAAGCGAGGATGATGACGCGGCGGAAGAAGAAACGGACGACGCGGCGGAAGAAAATGATTCAAGTTATTCCATCTTGCCGCCTCCGGCCAATAAAGAAAAAAACGCCAATGAGCTCAAGATAGGTTTCGTTACTGATTTGCACGTGAGGAGCCATTCTCTCGAGAATGGAACCAGAGTTCTGAAGCAGTTTTTTACCAACGGGATAAACTACTTTATTGAAAAAATGAACAGCGATTTTTCCCCGAATTTCATCTTGGCCAACGGTGATATGATTGAAGGAACCGGAAGAAGTTCGGAAATCGGGAAAGAGGAACTTTCGCTGGTAAAGAAACTCTTCGATCGGATTTCCATTAAAAAATATTGGGTGGTCGGCAATCATGATCTTCGTTCCGTCGACAAAAAACAGTGGCAAAAATCCCTCGAGACAGATTACTTGCATAAGTCTTTTGACGCGGGGGATTATAGGATTATAATCCTGGACAGCAATTTCAATTCAAAAGATGAGGATGTCGATCCGGAAACCTATAACACCCGGGGCAGGATTTCAGACAAGGAAATGGATTGGCTCCAGAAAGAACTGGAAAGCGCGGAAAAGCCAGTGATCATATTCATGCATCATCCGCCGCTTTGGGACACCGAAGTGGCGCCAAACGGCCGGTTTCCCGGGAATGCCCGCAGTCTTCAGGAAATATTTTCAAAAAACCATGTTTTGGCCGTTTTCGCGGGACATCTTGAAGATCTCTACGTCGATGAAATAGACGGGGTGAAATATTATATCTTACCGGGATTCGTCAAAAACAAAAAATATCAAAAAACATTTTCGGCGATTACTGTCAAGGACAGAGAGATTGCGGTCGACATGAGCTATCTGACAAACGGCGAAAAATACAGAACTATTCGGATAACAAAATAATCTCCTTGATTTAAGGGCTAAATCATCTATGATAGAGATAAGCAAATAACGATTTCTTTATCTCTATATATGAAAGCAATAAAAACCGATATTCCTGAAAACAAGGGCACTTTCCGCAGTATGTTCCGAAAAATGCTGGACGGCTATGCCGCGAGATCCATCGGCTATTTTTGTTCCAGTTCTGTGATGAAAAAGATCCTAGTGAGGCTTGAGAAGAAAATGCGCCAGGAAATGATGCGCAACGAAAGATATCCCAAAAAAGTGCAGGAAGAAAAATATTGCATGTATCGGAACTTGATTTTGGCAATTTTAAAGTCGATTGAAAACGCGAAAAAATCTCCCAATGTCCAAAAAGCGATCATCCGGGCGGTTAAAAACGTGTCTCTCGACAAGAAGGATAGGACCGCGAAATTCACCAAAAAATATGGACGCAAACCCCCGGCGCTCCTCGTTATCGGTCCGGGAAAATTTTGCAATTTGAAATGCACCGGCTGTTACGCGAACAGTTCTGCGGCTGATTCGGAAAAAATAGAATGGGACGTGCTGGACCGGATTATGGACGAAAAAGAAAAATTATGGGGCTCTTATCTCACGGTGATTACCGGAGGGGAGCCCCTGCTTTATAAGAGCCAAGGAAAGACTTTGCTGGATATTGCGAAAAAGCATTCTGACAATTATTTCGTGATGTTCACTAATGGGACCGTGATTGATAAATCGATGGCGAAAAAAATTCAGGAAGCGGGAAATATCACTCCGGCAATATCAGTCGAAGGACTGGAAGAAGAAACGGATGATCGCCGCGGGAAAGGAACGCACAAAAAAATTATGGAAGCTATGGCGAATTTGAGGGAAGTCGGGGTTCCGTTCGGCATTTCACTTACGGCCACGCATGACAATGCCGGGGCCATAGCCCGCGATGATATGATAGACTTTTATTTCAAGGAAAACGGCGCTTTGTACGGATTGATTTTCCAACTGATGCCGATAGGAAGAGCGGCGGATCTTGATCAAATGGTCGATGCCGAGCAGCGCATCAGATTGTTGAGACAGACCCAGCGGCTGGCCCGCGAACGCAAGATTTTCCTGGTTGATTTTTGGAGTAACGGTTGCTTGAGCGACGGATGCATTTCCGCCGGCAGGCCGGACGGATATTTATATATTGATTGGAACGGCAATGTTACCCCCTGCGTTTTTAATCCCTACTCTCCAGTTAATATAAATGATGTTTACCGAAAGGGCGGGGACTTGAATGATATTCTGGATGAGCCTTTCTTTGAATCCATCCGGAAGTGGCAAAAGGACTATGCGCTCGACAGAAAGCCGGAGGAAATGGGAAATTGGCTAATCCCTTGTCCCATAAAAGATCATTATAAAGAGATGAAAAAAATGATCGACGAACATCATCCTAAGCCGATAGACGAAGCTAGCCGGCTGGCTATGTCGGACAGGAAATATGAAAAAGGGCTTTGCGAGTATGGCGAAAAAGTCGCGGCCGTGAGCGATCCCATCTGGAAAAAAGAATATCTGGAAGAAAAAAAGAAAAACTGATAAATTTTGGAAAAGAAAGACAGAACGCATTGCCCTGTCTTTTATTTTAGCGTAATCTTATGAAAATGGAAGATAATCAATTGGTAAAAATTTTTCTGGAAGGGGAAGATGAGGCCTTTGAAGATCTGGTAAAAAAATATTTAAAGCCGGTTTATAATTTTCTATATCGGCTGACGAATGACCAGGCAGTGGTGGAAGATCTTGCCCAAGATACATTTCTCAAGGCCTGGAAAAATATGCGCCGTTTCGACCAAAAAAGAAATTTCAAGGCCTGGATTTTTACGATTGCCAAAAACACGGCTTTTGATTTTTTCAGGAAGAAAAAAGAAATTCCATTTTCGCGCTTTGCGGATGAAGATGGGAGAAGCTGGCTCGAAAATATCGAGGATGATGAATTTTTACCGGACGAAATTCTGGAGCGAAAAAATATCGCCGAAGAATTGGACGAGATTTTGCAAAAAATTCCATTGCATTACCGCACGATATTACTGCTGCATTACAAAGAAGAATTTTCCCTTCACGAAATCGCTGAGATTTTGGGTGAGCCGTATAATACTGTGAAAAGCCGGCATCAGCGGGCGTTATTAAGGCTTAAGAAAGCTCTTTTAAGCGATCAGTGCGTCTGAAATAATAAATTAATCGTATATACAAACATGAGCCAAAATCTGCACAATTTATTTAAAAGTATAAAAACATTTGAACCGGGAGAAGGTTTAGAGCGAAAAATTTTGCGAAGTATCGCATTCGAAAAAAGCCTTAAAATAAGGAAAAAATTGATGTTTGCTCGCACGGGACTGGCAGTTTCTTTCGGCGTACTCGCTTATACATTGTTTGTTTTTGGAAAAGCGTTTTTAGAGTCGGATTTTTGGAATATAGCGAAGCTGGTCTTTTCCGATTCTGGCGTGATTGCTTCTCATATTAACGAATATTCGGCTTCACTTCTTGAAACACTGCCAGTTTTGGAAATTTTTGCGATGCTGGTGCCGGTTTTCGCGGTTATAATGTTTTTGAACTATTATTTCAAGTTTACGAACAATAGTAAGTTTAATCGAGTAATCTAAAAGCTCGGCTTTTTCCTTCCCCGACTATTCGTCGGGGAATTCCTCAAAGCCAAGCTTTAAAAAATCATATGAATATTCGAGAAACAGTCAAAACAAGAAGTTTCAAAATAGCCGCGCTGGCGGTTGGAGTTATCATAATTGCTCTCATTAGTTTTTCCGGCGGAGTGGCGGTTGGCCTCAAAAAAGCCCGATTTTCCTATAAATTCGGAGAAAATTACGAACGTAATTTTATTGGTTCGCGTATGGGTGTGATGGGACGGCGCGGATCTGATAATTTCGGTTTTCCCGGCGGTCCGGGAGGCCGCGATTTTCGGAATGCTCATGGATTGGCCGGAGCCATAATTTCCATCTCGGATAATAATCTGATCGTGAAAGATAAAGATGGTAAGGAAAACACGGTGACGGTTACAGGCAAAACTATCATAAAGCGCCAGCGTGACGATATCGGAATCAGCGACCTAAAGCAAGATGATCAGATAGTTGTGATGGGAAGCCCGGGCGACAATGGAGTTGTAAATGCCGATCTAATCCGCGTGTTCGATAATAACGGAAATAACTAATATGGCCAGCGCAATATCTGCTTTGAAAAAGAAGTATATTTGGATTGCTATCATACTTTTAATGGCCGGGGGAAGCTATTATTGGTACAGCAAATCAAAAGCAACAACTGATCAGATCCGGTATGTCACTTCGACGGCCGAAAAGGGAATGCTTACTTCGTCGATTTCCGCGAGCGGAAATATCATTGTCGACCAAAGCGCGACAGTTGACCCGACAATCACCGGAACGGTGGCTGATCTTGCGGTGGCCGTGGGAGATTCGGTGAAAAAAGGCCAGTTTCTTTTCAATATTGTAAATGGCGACCTGACTGTGAGCGTGGCAAAAGCAAATGCCTCCCTCAAGCAATCCCGGGACGCTGTCGAGTCCGCAAAGGTGGATGTGAAGTCGGCCAAGGCGGATTACGACGCTGCAAAAAAGAAAGAGGACAAGACTCCCGGAACTTATACGGACAGACAGCTAAAGGTTATGAAAGACAAAATTGATACGGTCGAAAACAAAGTAACCCAGGCAGAAAACAATCTCACTGCCACTCAGGCGGATTATAATAATACACTGACCGAGGCCGGCAAAAGAAGAGTAATAGCTGCAATTGATGGAACCGTGAACGCTGTCAACATCAAAAATGGAGACGATCTAAGCCGTCTTTCTTCGAGCAGCGCTTCTCAAGCGCCGATCATCATCGGGGATATGGATACAATGAAAGCCCAAGTTCAGGTGAATGAGATTGATATAATCGGTGTATCCATCGGACAAAAAGTCATGCTCAAATTCGAAGCTCTAGATAATTTTCAGGCTTCGGGAAAAGTGGAGAAAATGGACTCTTTGGGGACAATCACTTCAGGAGTTGTCACATATAACGTCATTATCGGATTTGATTCTCTCGATAATCGCATCAAGCCGGAGATGAGTGTTTCATCTTCCATTATCACGGACGTGAAGCAAAACGTTTTGATCGTTCCCTCAAGCGCGGTAAAAAATGACGGAAGTGGCGATTATGTCGAAGTTCTTTCCGGAAATACTCCCGAAAAGAAAAGTGTGCAGGTCGGACTTTCCAACAGCACGGATACGGAGATTGTGAGCGGCCTCTCTGAAGGCGATAAGGTCGTGACGCAGACAATTAATTCAACCACAACCACAAGCACTTCGAACACAAACAGGAGCGGCGGAAGCAGCCTTAGGCTTCCTGGTATGGGTGGTGGCGGGCATGTCGATTAAAACTCTATGATTGAATGCAAGAATCTCAAAAAAGTTTATAAAAACGGCGATGTCGAAACGGTTGCTCTACGCGGGGTCACGTTCAAAATTGAGAAGGGAGAATTTGTCGCCATCATCGGGCCGTCCGGCTCGGGAAAATCGACACTCATGCATATTCTAGGGGTTCTTGATACGCCGACCAGCGGAAAATATTTTCTGGAAGGCAAAGAAGTTTCGCGCCGGAGTGAGGACGAACTCTCGGATCTTCGGAGAGAAAAAATCGGTTTTGTTTTCCAGTCCTTCAATCTTCTGCCTCGCACAACGGTTCTCCAGAATGTCATGCTTCCGCTTGTTTATTCAGGCATGCCAATAAAAGAGAGGGAAAGGAAAGCCCGTGAAACCTTGAAATATGTCAGTCTTGAGGAAAATAAGTTTTTGAATTTATCAAACCAGCTCTCGGGCGGGCAGATGCAGCGCGTGGCTGTTGCCCGCGCTCTCGTAAATAATCCTTCCATTATTCTGGCGGATGAGCCGACTGGAAATCTTGATACAAAAACCAGCCATATTGTCATGAAAACTTTTCAAGAGCTCAACAGTCAGGGGCATACTATCGTGCTTATCACTCACGAAATGGAGGTCGCCCAGTTTACGCGGCGGATAATTTCCGTCAGAGACGGATTAATAGAAAAGGATACAAAAAGCAATGCTCATTGATCTATTTCGAGAAACAATTCGTTCGCTTTCCGGCAATAAGGCTCGATCAAGCCTCACTATTTTAGGCATCGTCATTGGAATTGCTTCGGTGATCACGATGGTGGCCATCGGCCAAGGGGCAAAAAGCACTATTGAAAGCAATATCGAGGCTATTGGCTCGAATTTGATCATCGTGATGCCGGGATCCCAACGGGTGGGCGGAATAAGCCAGGGAGCGGGTAGCTCTCAAACTTTGACGCTTGAGGATGCCGATGCGATAAAAAGCCAGGTACAAAACGTGAAAGCGGCTGCTCCGGAAGCATCGAGGCGCTATCAAGTAACGGCGAAAGGCAACAATACCAACACCCAGATAGTTGGAACTTTGCGGGATTATCTCGCAGTCAGGAATATAACAATGAACATCGGATCTTTTTTCTCCGATCAGCAGACAAAAAGCTCGGCCAAAGTGGCAATTCTTGGACCAACGGCGAGAGATGATCTATTCGGCGTAAACGTCAATCCTGTCGGCCAGTCGATAAAAATAAAGAATGTTGATTTTCAAGTAATTGGCGTGACGGAAGCAAAGGGAGGCTCCGGCTTCAGCAATCCCGATAACAATATTTATGTTCCGCTCGCCACCGTCCAGCATTTTTTGGCGGGGAATAGTTATTTGTCTAATGTGAGTATCACTGCCGCGGATCAGGCTTCCATGACTTCTGTCCAGCAGCAAATTTCGGATCTTCTTTTAGCGCGTCACAAAATATCCGATCCCACACAGGCTGATTTCAGCATCATGAACCAGAACGACATTATTGCGACGGCGACGAGCATTACCAGCACGTTCACTATTCTCCTTTCTTCAATCGCGGGCATTTCGCTTCTTGTAGGAGGAATCGGAATTATGAATATGATGCTCACAAACGTCACGGAGCGAACGCGCGAGATTGGCCTCCGGAAAGCCGTCGGAATAAGAAAGGTTTATATCAATTTGCAATTTTTGGCGGAAGCAGTCGTGCTCACATTTTTGGGCGGAGCAATAGGCGTCTTGCTCGGGTGGGCGGCATCGCTCGCCGTGAACAAATTCGTAAGTCTCAATACCCGGATATCTTTGTCAGCAGTTCTTCTCGCTTTTGGCGTTTCGGCTGTGGTGGGGATTGTGTTCGGGTTTTATCCGGCGAGGCGTGCGGCGAATCTGAATCCGATAGAAGCGCTTCGATACGAATAGCGCATTTTATATCGAATTACTTAATACTTAATATAAATATATGAGCAGCAAATACATTGCCTTTGGGATAACTCTTCTGGTTATCATCGGTGGAGGAGCGTTTTACGGAGGTATGAAATATCAGAGCGGGAAAACGCCAGCACAATTTACGCAAGGACAAGCCAGAGATCAGGGCGGGCCTGGTGGGGGTCAACGCGGCGGCGGTCAATTCGGGCAAGGGAGGCCTGACGGAGGAAACAACAGCGGTCAAGGCGATTTTGTCGCTGGTGATATTATGTCAAAAGACGATAAAAGCATCACCGTGAAAACGCGGGACGGCGGATCAAAAATCATTTATTTTTCCGATTCAACTACGATTGGGAAAGCAGTTAGCGGAACTTCTTCTGATCTTGCGACCGGACAGCAGGTGATGGTGAACGGCAAAAGCAGTTCGGACGGCAGCTTTTCGGCGCAAAATATCCAGATCCGGCCAGACCAGATAAACCAATAAAAACCAATTTTCGTTTCGTCTAAACGCATCTCAAAAATCGTACCGCTAAGCGGGACGGTTTTTGCTTTTCGTAATTTTTGTGTTAACCTGAAATAAATAGACCAATAATTTGAAAAAGAAAATAATATTATGCAAAAGATTCAAATTCTCATTATTGATCTTGGTTCCCAGTATACCCTGGTTATCGGCCGGACTCTTCGCGAGCTGGGTTTTCGCTCGGCGATTTTTTCGCCTGTTAGAGCCGAAAAATGGCTTAAGAATAATAATCCCAAGGCCATTATTTTATCCGGAGGAAGTTTCAGCGTGTATCAGGAAGGCGCGCCAAATCCACCCCAAAATATACTGAAACTGGGCGTTCCGATCCTGGGAGTTTGCTACGGAATGCAATGGCTGTCGAATAAGTTGGGCGGAGAAGTGGCTCCGCATCGCGAGAACAAGGAATATGGAAAAGCGGAAGTAAATTTTGATACGACGGATAAATTATTTCATGGCGTCAAAAAGAAAAATACAGTTTGGGCGAGCCATGGAGATAGTGTAACCAGCGTGCCGAAAAATTTCAAAATAATTGCCAAATCCGCGGGAAGCGAGACGATTGCGGCCATGAGCGATCACAAAAGAAATATTTGGGGCGTTCAGTTTCATCCGGAAGTGACGCACAGTATTGAGGGCAAAAAAATACTAATCAATTTTATTGAAAAAATCGCGGGATGCGAAAAAGATTGGAAGCCGGCGGATATGATAACCGAAATAAGAAATGAAGTTTCATCCGCGGCTAAAAACAAAAAAGCCATTATCGGATTCAGCGGCGGGGTAGATTCCACAACGCTCTCGGCTGTACTTGCTCCGGTTATGGGTTCAAATCTTTTTGGAATCTGCATTGATACAGGCGCTCTTCGCCAGAATGAACTTTCCGAAATCAAGGAAAATGCCAAATACGCCGGAGTAAAATTAAAAATTATTAAAGCCGGAAATATTTTCCAAAGATCAATCGGGAACAACACCCATTCGGAGCTTAAAAGAAAAAAATTCAAACGGACTTACGGTAAAATACTGGAAAAAGCGGCGAAGGACTTCAAAGCCGATTTTATCGTTCAGGGAAGTCTCGCGACGGATATGATCGAATCGGGCAGCGCTGGAAAAGCGGATCTCATCAAATCCCATCACAACGTCGGCCTGAATTTGAAAGTTAAAGAAATCCATCCTTTCAGAAATTTATTCAAATACGAAGTGCGGGAACTGGCGAGACAGCTCAAGCTTCCGGATTCAGTTTCCGAACGCCAGCCTTTCCCGGGACCGGGATTATTCATCAGGATAATAGGGGAACCGCCCAAGAAATATAAACTGGATATTGTTCGTTGGGCGGATGCGGAAGTTACGGAAATATTGAAGAAAAATAAAATCTATGATGATGTTTCGCAGCTTGTTGTCGCTCTTGACTGCAACCGGACGGTCGGGATAAAAGGTGACGGAAGAGTTTACGGGTATTCAATAATTGTCCGGGGCGTGAAAACAGCGGATTTTATGACGGCGCATGGCTTTCAATTTCCGGCCGATGTTCGAAAAGAAATTTCCAGCGTCGTCACGCGCCATCCGAAAATTATCCGCGTTTTTTTCGACGAAACGGACAAGCCGCCGGCGACGACGGAGATGGAATGACTCTTGCCCGGCAATGTGAAGAAACGCCCCGAAGCTGTTTTGCGGGTGTTTTTTTGCGGCCGGTATGCTAAGATTTTATTTAGAGTCAACCAACTAAGATAAAAATGATAATAAAAGCTCTAAAAAACCGATATATAAAGGACAATATCATCTTTATGGCGGGAACAGTACTGGCCGGCTTTCTTGGCTATTTATTCCATTTCTTTGTAGCAAGAAAACTGACAGTTTCCGAATATGGAGAAGTACAAAGTATTTTCGCTCTTGTGGCGATGTCCGGTGTTTTCGCTTCAGGCTTTTCCTATTTCGTTATCAAATACTCCTCGCTTTTTGCGGTGAAAAATGACTATTTCGCGAATAACGGATTTATCTCTTATCTCAACAAAAAAATATTGAAGGTTATTGTCGCTATTTCGGCGCTACTGCTCGTCTTCAGTCCGCTTATCAAAGATATCTTGCATCTATCCAATATTTGGGGGATAGTCGCGGGAATAATAGCGGTTTTTTTTGGAACCGCAGTTGTTGCTTTTCAAGAGAGTCTCCGAGCCTGGCAAAAATTTTTTGCCCTTTCGATTATCTGCGTATCAGGCGCCGCGACAAAGCTCCTGTTTGGATATAGCTTTGCGTCTTTTTTTGGAAAAGCAACGCCCGTGGTTTTTTCACTTGCGATCTCATCCTTTTTTGGATGGTTGGTTGTTATATATTTTTGGAAAAAATTAAAGAGAGACGCGAGGCAAGAAGATGGCAAACAATGGGAGGATTATATTTCGAAAAATAAGATATGGAAAAATGCGATTCAGATATTCCTTTTTTCTTTTGCGACCGCTATTATTTTGAATATTGACATACTGCTTGTAAAAAGTCTGACGACGCCGGAGATGGCCGGTTATTACAGCGCCTTGAGCATACTGGGAAAAATTATTCTTCTTCTTAATATGTCGGTAGTCGGCGTTGCTCTTCCGCGAGCCTGCAAAGATGGCCATCAAGGAAAGAGATTGCGGCCAAAAATATTTTTTATTTCCTTTTTCCTGATGATCGCGATCGGTTCGGTGTTTGTGCTTATCTATTATCTTATTCCCGATATGATTATTGTCTCAATATTCGGACAAAAATATCAAAATATTTCGGGAAACCTTTGGTTATTCGGCATCATGGCGTTTATTTTGTCACTTTTCAAATTTGAAGCAGATCTCGCGTTCGCGCGGCATGATTTTCGGATAAATTATTTGTTGCTGTTTACCGCGATTCTGATGTCGTTGTCAATTTATCTTTTCCACGATACTCTCTCCAATATAGCCGTTTCCGTGAGCATTTCATTGCTCATTGGCTATATTTTTGTCATTATTCTAAATAATATTCGCGAAAATAATAAGGTTACCGAACCAATAATCTAATGACAGATCCAAAATATACCTTCGTCATACCGGTAAAAGAGATAAATGATTACATAAAGGAAACAATCCCAAGACTGCATTCGTTGTTGCGGGACAATTTTGAAATTTTGGTTTATCCCGATGAAATAACGGATGATACCTGGCCAAAAACTCGCCAGATCGCGAGCGGTCCTGTTGGGCCCGCCTCAAAAAGAAATCTGTCCATCCGGGACGGCAGGGGCGAAATACTTGTTTTCATCGACGACGATGCATATCCCAGGAATGATTTTTTGAATATTTTGGAGAAAAATTTTCAGGACGAAAATATTGTTGCCGTAGGCGGTCCGGCAGTGACTCCGAAAGAAAGTAAATTCTGGCAAAGAGTGTCCGGAGCGACATTCTTAAGCTCCCTTTCCGGCGGTTTTCCGGAAAGATACCGCTCTATGGGCAGAAAAAAATTCGTGGCCGACTGGCCGAGCGTCAATCTTTCCATCCGCAAAAAAGTTTTTGATGAGCTTGGCGGTTTTGCGGGGGATTATTGGCCGGGTGAAGACACGAAATTGGGGCTCGATCTTCTCGTGAAAAAGAATGCGAGGATACTCTATGACCCGGAACTTATTGTCTATCACCACCGGCGCGAAGGGCTGGTGAAGCACGTCAAACAAATCAGCGGATATGGCCTGCATCGCGGTTTTTTTGCCAAGAAATATCCCGAAACTTCTTTCAACTGGAGGTACTTTTTGCCGAGCCTTTTTGTTTTGTTTGCGATTTTTGGAGGAATACTCGGATATTTTTCAAAAATATTTTTGCAATTATATGTACTCGGCTGGATAATCTATTTCGTGGCGCTGCTAAACGCTTTCTATGACATATACCGGCATGAAAAAAATATTCTCGTCACGCTCGCCGCGTCGTATTATATTTTCCTGACCCATATATTTTATGGCATAAGATTCATACAGGGGTTCGTGTTCACGAGGAATTTAAAAAGCAAATTAAAATGAAAAAGCTCAAAATATCAATTTCATACCCTCCCCTCGAATCCCCAAAAGGAACGCCACTGCTTTCGCAGAATCGCCAGTTTCAGTGGTTTTCCGACCCGACGTATATTTATCCGATGATTCCGGCCAGTGCCGCGACGCTTCTTGCCGCAAATGGTTATGAAATTTTTTGGGACGACGCCATCGCAGAAGGATTAAGTTATAAAGAATGGCTGGAAAGAATAATTAAAGAAAAACCCGATATAATCGTGTTTGAAACAAAAACACCGGTAGTTAAAAGACACTGGAAAATAATAAACGATCTCAGATCGTGTTACGAGTTACGTGTTACGAGTTTTGTGTTATGCGGCGATCATGTGACGGCTCTTCCGGAAGAATCAATGAAAAATTCAAAAGTTGATTTTGTCATCTCTGGTGGGGATTATGATTTTATCCTTTTGAGTATCGCGAATAAATTATCCGGGCGAGGAGAATTAGAAGGGGGAGTATATTTTCGCGAAGGAGACAAGATTATTGATTCGGGAAAATATGATCTTTCGAAACATTCTCTCGACGAACTTCCGCAAATTGACCGCGAGCTGACGAAATGGAAGCTATACGCGCATAAAAACGGAAACTACAAATATACCCCCGGATCCTATGCCATGAACGCCCGCGACTGCTGGTGGGGGAAGTGCGCTTTTTGTTCCTGGACGACAATGTTTCCGGGGGAAAAATTCCGCGCGCGCTCGGTCCAAAAAGCGCTTGATGAAATTGGCGCGCTTGTTAATTTGGGCGTGAAAGAAGTGATGGAAGATTCGGGGACGCTCCCGGTCGGGGATTGGCTTGAAAGTTTTTGCGAGGGGATGATTGAAAGGGGATACAGCAAAAAAATAAAAATCAGCTGCAATATGCGTCTCAACGCGATCAAAGATATTGAAATCTGGAAGCTCATGAAAAAAGCGGGATTCAGAATGATATTGTTCGGTTTGGAATCCGCCAATCAGGAAACGCTCGACAAAATAAACAAAGGCCTCCAAGTCGAGGAAATCGAACCCTCTCTCAAAATGTGCAAATCCGCCGGTCTTGAGCCGCATATCACGGTGATGGTCGGGTACCCCCGGGAAACTAAAGAGAATATCCAAAAAACTTTGGGGTTTGCCAAGCGATTATTCAGGAAGGGATACGTCGACACTCTCCAGGCCACGCTCGCGATTCCATATCCCGGCACGCCGCTATATAAATACTGCCAGGAAAATAATTTTCTCTTAACCGAGGACTATGACCGCTTCGACCAGCGCGAACCGGTGATGAAAACCGAAATCCCTGCCGAGGAACTCAAAAAAATGATCGGCAAACTTTATCGCTCGTTCATCACGCCGAAATTTATTTGGAATAAAATCAAAAACATCCGAAGCTGGCAGGACGCGAAATTCATCTTCCGCGCCGCCGGGAAAGTCTTTGGGCATCTTGCGGATTTTTCTTAGCCGCCCCTAAATAGATTCGCATAAAAAAGAATTACGTACCTAGATACGTAATTCTTTTTTGTTGGGTAAAGATAGAAAAACTATTTTCCTTGCGCTTTGGCTTCGATGACCTGGACGTTTTGTTTCAAATTTTCGTCGTTTGGGTTGATTTCAGCCGCTTTTTTGATGTTTTCGAGCGCCAGATCGTATTGTTCCGCGTTGAAATAGATGGCGGCCAGGTTTTGGTATGACTGCCAGAGCTGCGGGTTGAGTTCGAGCGCTTTTTGAAAATATTCAACCGCTTTGTCATTTTCTCCGATTGTCTGGTAGGTATTTCCAAGGTTATGATAGGCGTCGGCATAATTGGGATTTATGTCAATCGCCTTTTGGAATTCTTCGATGGCTTTGGCGTAATCTTTCTGCCTCGCATAAACATCTCCCAGGTTATTGTGGATCTGCTGGCCGGAAGGAGCGACTTGGGCGGTGGCAATCCAGAGAGTGTCTTCACTTTTCCAGTCCTGGTTGCGGGAGATAGTCCGCACAGATAAAGAAGCGACAATAACCACAAGAGCAAAATAGCCGACCATTTTGCTGTTCTCATTCAGCTTTATAAAACGATCAAAAAGCATGGCAACAACAACAAGGATTCCCAATGTTCCGAGATAAACATATCGCTCGGCGACGATCCAGGAAATTTTGAAGGGCGTGAGAGTGGGAAGGAGCGTGACGGGGAAAAATGCCAACCAAAAGAAAATGTTTTTGTTTTTGCGCCAGCTCCAGATAATCGCGCCGGCAAAAACCAAGAAAATGAAAAACAAAATAAAATACTGTCCCTGGGAAAACGACATTTCTGTTTGGTAGAGCGTAAGCCGCTCCGGCCAAAAAATGAGTTTCAAGTAAGAGCCGATTGCCACCGGAATCTGAACTAATGGATTATACATTCCGCCGCCTGCTTGATATGACTGCGATTCAACAGCTGACACCCGATAGCCGATTTTTGTCGCGTATAAAATCAAAAGAAATAAGTTTATTGAAAAAAAAGGCATTATTTTTTTCCAGTTGTATTTAAAACTGCCAAAGGCCAGCTCATAAAGCGCGAAAACCAAAAAGAGAGCCATCGCATTTCCCGAAGACAGAAGAGTAAGCACATAAAAAGCAATTGAGTAATAAAGATATTTTTGATTGTCTTTTGAAAACAGATAATACAGAAAAGAAAGAAGAAAGAAAAAAGCATACATCGAATAAGGACTCCCTGAAATCCAAGAAACCGATTCGATAAGAATAGGATGAACTGCAAAAAGAGATGCGGCAATAATTGCAATGCGCTTATCTATCGACAAAGACAAAAGAAGATATATCAAAATGACGCATCCGAGGTGTGAGAGGATATTGATTATGCGAAAGGTGAACGGGTGCATCCCGCCGATGTGGAAAGCGATGAACTGAAAAAAAGCCGAGAGCGAAAAATGCATGGGACCGCCAAAAACGCTGGAAAAATTTCCAATATTCGCATTTTTGACAAAACCAGCGATATCATCGGATACGAACCCGTTGAAAAAAGAGTTGAAATAAGAAACAAAAACCAGAAGAGCAAGAAATGTCAGCACCACTCGATTTTCGCGGAAAAAATTCAAAAAGCTGAAAGAGGCTGTTGATTGTCCCGAGGACGATTCGGCCGCAAAGCGGTTTCTCACAAACCGCTCGTATTTTTCCGGTGACCATCTTTTTTTGAGATAGTCCAAAATTTCGCTTTCAGGAAGATCCAAATCCGTGGCTATTTTTGAAATAGGATAATTTCGCAGGTTTTTCTTTATATAATTTTTCTGGGAGTTGTTGAGGCCCATAAAAGTGGATTTTTTAGTAGTCTTAGGATAGTATTATATATATTATACCTAGATTATTGAAGAATCTCAATTTTTTCCTCACCCAAACTCGCTTGACGATTTTTGTGGCTAAAAAATACTAGCAACGCACACATAAAGCGGATTTTTTAGACAAAAATCGCAAGCTCAAACATGGGCATGAGCAAAAAATTGAAATTCTTCAATTATTTAGTATGCTGGTTTCTGTCATTATAACAACAAAAAACGAAGAAAGGAATATCGGGAATTGCCTCGAATCTGTTTTGGCGCAAGTTTTTCCGGCGGAAAATATCGAAACAATCGTGGTTGACAACAATTCGACCGACAAAACGAAAGAAATAGCTCTCAAATATACTCAAAAAGTATTCACATATGGGCCGGAAAGGTCGGCCCAGAAAAATTTCGGAATCCGGAAATCAAAAGGCGAATACTTTCTCCATCTCGACGCGGATATGGTTTTGAGCGAAAATGTTGTGAAAGAATGCGTAGAAAAAGTTTCAAGTGATAAAAATATCATTGCCCTCTTTATTTCGGAAATTGTGGCGGGGAAAGGTTTTTTTTTAAAAGTCCGGCGGTTTGAAAGGAGTTTTTATGATGGGACGGTGATTGACGCGGTGCGTTTTATTCAAAAAGAAAAATTTTTGGAAGCGGGCGGGTTTGACGAAAAACTTTATGCTTGTGAAGATTGGGATCTCGACAAGCGGCTCAAAAAATTGGGAAAATTCGATATCGTGAAAAGCCCGCTCTATCACAACGAAGAGGGATTCAGCCTCAAAAAATATCTCGCTAAAAAAGGATATTATTCAAAAAATATGGATATCTATATCAAAAAATGGGGAAAAAACGACCCGGATGTCAAAAAACAATTTGGATTTTATTATCGGTTTATCGGAGTATTCGTCGAAAACGGGAAATGGAAAAAACTGTTGCGACATCCAATTTTGACCGCGGGAATGTATTTTTTGAAATTTTTGGTTGGCATAAAATTTTTATTAAGATGAACAATCTAAAATTCAGCATCTTGATTCCAACCTATAACGGCGCTAGAGTGATCGGCGATACTTTGCGCAGCATTTTGTCACAAAGCTTTCATGATTTTGAAATAATTGTCCAAGATGATGCTTCTTCTGATCATACCATTGAAGTTATCAAAGCTTTCAATGAACCGCGCATAATTATATTCAAGAACGAAAAAAATCTCGGCTATCCTGGAAATCTTGAGAGCCTTAGTGAAAAGGGAGTTGGGGATATTATATATCTCATGGGACAGGACGATATTTTGGGAAAAGACGCGCTCCTCGAAACCTATGAGGCATTCAATGTGTCGGATGATATCGGTGCGGTGGCCCGGCCATATTTTTGGTTCGATGAAAAAATAGAAAAACCTGTGCGGGCCACAAGACAATTGAATCCGGAAAAGAATGAATTAGTCACAATAAATGATGATTTTAAGAGATTAATTTTGATCATTGACGTGGCGGGACAGCTTTCGGGACTTGCTATGAGAAGAAAATATATTGACACGTCGTTCCACGAGGACATTTTTCCTTGCCACGTTTATCCGTTCATTGCTATTCTCAAGAAGCACCCGATTGTTTTTCTCAAAGACTATAATCTTGCCGTACGGATCCGAAGCAGCCAGTGCCGGAGCGTTTCTTCAATATACGACAAGTCTCCGATTGAAAGCTGGGTCGATTTTTTCAACAGCGTTTTTCCGGGAGCCGAATTTGAAGAGTTCAGAAAATACGCCATCAAAAATTACGTCGCCAAAAATTACGTCGGCCTGGTCCAGATCAGAAATTATGCGAGATATAAATATCTGTTGCGGGAGATAGGAAAACTTCTGAAATACCGCCCCGAAAACATTGTCAGTCCGGCATTTTGGTTTTTCAGTTTGGGATGTATGATAACTCCGCCGTATATCCTTATCTCGCTCGTTGATTGGTACAAAAGCAAAATAAATTCGAAAAAATTGAAGCATATAAAATTCAACTATAAGTTGAAATGAAAAAAATAATCGACAAAATTTATCATTCCAGATTTTTTTCAAGCATTTTCCGCACGACGGTTTTTTGCCTCAAAAAAGAGCTTCGGGACTGCAAGAGCGTCCTCGATCTCGGTTGTGGGCCGTCTTCGCCTCTCAAATACTGCGAAAATATCAAATACAGTATCGGGGTGGAAACATTCGGACCTGCCATCGAAGAATCGAAAAAAGGAAAAATTCACACCGAATACATCGAAAAAGAAGTTGAGGAAGTCGACTTTCCGGAAAATAGTTTTGATGCTGTCATTATGATCGAGGTTATTGAGCATCTTCCCGAAAATATTGGTTATGCTATGCTAAAAAAAGCCGATAAGTGGGCGAAAAAAAAAGTAATTGTCTCCACGCCCAACGGATTTTTGCCGCAAAAAGCGCTTGGCGATAATTCATTTCAAAAACATCTTTCGGGTTGGAGCATCGAGACAATGAAGAAGAATGGATTTCGTTGTCGGGGGTTGTCCGGTCTCAAATGGCTTCATCGAGAATCTCCACTCGGCGTGGCAGGAAACGATTTTACAGCTTCAATCCGTTTTCGTCCCAGATTTTTCTGGTTTATTATTGCCACGTTGAGCCAGTTCATCACTTATCTGTTTCCCGCTTGCGCTTTTGAAATATTTTGCGTAAAAAAAATAAAATGAATATATTCAGCAAAATTGTCGCTTGCCTAATTTCCGTTCCGGCAAGGATCAAGGGAATGAAATTTGGAAAAAACAGCTTCATCGGTCCGGGTTATGCCGTGGCTCCGATTCTCAAGGGAGTTGCTCTGGAAAATAATGTCGTCATTGGAAGAAATGCGTGGTTTGATATTTCAAGAAAAACGAAAGGAGGCCAAATTATTGTTGGAGACGGAACGCAGGCGGGAAGAAACTTGGTGGCCTCGGCGTGTAAAAAAATATCTATCGGAAAAAAATGCTTGCTTTCATATAATGTCACACTTGTTGATCATGATCACGATGTTTTTGATCCGAATGTTTCTCCGATGGATGCCGGCATAACCGAAGGAAAAGAAATAACAATCGAAGACGAGTGTTTCGTCGGCGCCCATTCTTTTATCCTCAAGGGTATTCGGCTGGGAAAACATTGCGTAGTTGGAGCAAACAGCGTCGTCACAAAATCTTTTCCCGCCTATTCAGTGATCGCCGGAAATCCGGCAAAATTGATCAAAATATTGAAACAAGAAGAACATTATGGAGAACGAACAGCAAACTTCCGTGATCATGCCGGTGCATAACGGAGAATCCACTCTTGAAAAAACACTGGAAAGCCTCCTTGCGGAGTCGAAGAAATTTGATGAGCTTATTATTATTGACGACGCCTCAAGCGATGGGTCGGTTCAAGCAATCAAAGAATATCTGCATGAAAAACAAAGTTACACGTTGATCCAAAACGAAAAACAAAAAGGACTTGCAGCTTCCTACAACGAAGGGATAAAAGCGGCCAAATGCGACCTTATTGTTACGCTTCATCAGGATATAGTTCTTGAAAAAAAAGCTCTTGAAAAATTGGTCGAACCGTTTGCGGATGAAAAGGTCGTTGCTTCAACTCATGTGGTTTCGCATCCAATGGAAATATGGAGCAAGTATAATTTCTGGCAGAAATGTTTTTTCGCGAGGCTGGCCGGAAAAGATTTTTCGGGAATTGACGGAAAATTTGATTGTTTCCGAAAAAGCGCTCTCGAAAAAGCGGGATTATTTGATGAAGTTAATTTTAGAACAGCCGGAGAAGACGGAGATATAGTGTATAAACTAAAAAAAATCGGAAAAGCGGTTGTTACGGAAGCAAAAATCATCCACCTTCACAAAATCGACCCGCGCTTCAGCTGGAAAGACATAATTTACAAGCAGGCGCAATATTCGGAAGCGCAGGGAGCGCTTTTCGCCCGGGGAAGAATTCGGGGAGTCAAGCCGCTGGCAAAAACTTTTTTCAGGGAAATGCTACTGGTTTCGCTATTTATTCCATATCTGAATATTTTATCCGTCTTGCTGATCCTGCTTTATTCGCTTCTTTACACAAAACCGGTTTTCGCGAAGGAATACCGGGACAAAAGAATTATGATCCTGCCTTTTCTCAATATATTTTTATTGTTCGTCAGTTTCACTTATTTGTTTAAAGGATTTATTTATGGAAAACAAAAAATCTAGATTGGAACACGAACAAGAAAACCTTGTTAGCGTTGTAATGACAAGCTATAACAAGCAAAAATTTATCGGTGAACAGCTTCACAGCATCAAGTATCAAACTCACAAAAATTGGGAACTTATCATAGCGGATGATTGTTCGACTGACGATTCCGATGAGGCCATACAAAAATTTATCAAAGAAAATAAAGATCATAAGATAATTTACATAAAAAACAACACCAATCTGGGTCTTGTAAAAAATTTCGAAAACGGCCTTCGGTATGCTTCGGGGGAATATATCGCTATTTGCGATTCAGATGACATATGGCTCAAAGATAAGCTGGAAAAAGAATTGCAATTCCTGAAAGATGGAAATTATGGAATGGTCTATTCCGATCTGGTGGTTGTCGATGAAAATTTGAAAGTGATAAAAAAATCTTTTCTGAAAAACTATTTATCTCCTTTCAGCAACCAAAGAAATGACACTTTCAATGAATTGATCAACGAAAACCATATGGTTGGATCAACGATCTTGTTTGATGCTAAATTGAAAAATGTCCTAATGCCTTTTTCAAGATTCGGTATTCATGATCACTGGGTCGCAATTATTTTTTCCATTTTTTCCACCATCGGATATCTCGACAAGCCAACGGTATTATACAGGCAGCACTCGGACAACCTGATCGGCGCCAATAAATATTCAATTGGCAGGCTACTTACGAAGAAAAATAAAATATTTCTGGAAAAACATTCGGAGCTGAAAAAAAATAGCCTGTCTTTTTTAAAAGATCTGTCAAATGTGGCGGGGATAGACGATGAAATTTTGGGAATCATCAATAAGAAAATCGAAAAAACGCAAATACTGGTTGAATATTTGTCAAAAGTGAAAAGCAGAAAAACAATCTTTTGGAAATGTTTGTTCAGGTTGTGGAAGTTGAATGCTTTTAGGGAGATGCTGCAAATAATTTATTTTACAATTTATTGAAATGAAAAAAAGAATATTCCCGATATTTAACAAAATTTTAGCATTTTTTCCGATATCGCAACGGAATTTGGCTAAGATATCCAATTGGGCGAATTTATTTTATCTCGCTTTGACAAAGGGGGGCAGCTATACCATCCGGCATCAGGATTTTTATGATTACTCCGCGAGTTTTTTTGAAAATTATCTATTCACCGGAGAAGCGGACGGGAGAATTGAAAACCTGAAAAACAGCCTTGACGTTGACAGCCAGAATCTGATTGACAAGGTTTTGAAAAGGCAGAGGTATATTTTTACCCATAATCTTATAGACAACAGGCTTATGTTTGATCCTGAAGAGATTAAGGAACAAAAAATCATCGAGAATTTTCGCAGAAAAGCCCGTCTTTCTCCGGAAATAAGCCTGTGTCCGGAAGCTTTTTATTATCACCACGGATTAAAATTTTTGCCCGGCAAGATTTTGAAGGATATGGACGGCAAAGATGCGATTGACGGCGGAGCCTATACCGGCGGTTCAGCCATGGTTTTTTGCAAGGAATATTCCTTTGGAAAAATTTACTCTTTTGAGCCGGAAAAACAAATTTATGCCGGATTAGAAAAAAACATTGAAAAATATAGGATGAAAAATGTTGTTGCTGTGAACAAAGGCATTGGTTCAAAGGAGGGGACAGCAACTATGAAATACCATGATTTGTCATCCCGCATCCATCCGGAGGGCGGTGAGGAAATAACAATAACAACAGTCGATGATTTTGTCAGGAGTGAAAATGCCAATGTCGGCTTGATAAAATTCGACATTGAGGGATCGGAATTTAGCGGTTTGCGGGGAGCCCTTGACACAATTAGGCGTTTCAAGCCGGTTCTCTTGATCTCAATCTATCATTCAGGAAGAGATTTTTTTGAAATAAAGCCATATTTGGAAAGTCTTGATCTGGGATATAAATTCACTATAAAAAAATTAAATCCCGGCGCTTATGTAAACGAAGTAACGCTGATAGCCTACGCGGTTTCTTAATTATCAAAACAATCTTATGAGGAATTTCCTGAAGAAAATCATCATTTTCAATCGATTCATCAGCTATGATGTAGTCAAGACGGAGGAATTCGTGAAGAAAGTCGCGCGCCAAATCGAAAAAAATTCGAAAATACTTGATGTTGGAGCCGGACTTTGCCCATATAAAAAATATTTCCAGCATGCGGATTATGTTTCCCAAGATTTCTGCCTGAACGGAGATAATATGGATTGGGATTTCAGCCACATTAACATCAAATCGGATGTGCATGATATGCCCGTTAAAGACAACTCTTTCGACTACATCTTATGCACTTTTGTGCTCGAGCACATAAAATATCCGCAAAAAGCCTTTCGCGAATTCTCGCGAATTCTCAAGAAAAACGGAAAGCTTTTTCTGGTTGCGCCTCTTGTTGCCGGAGAACACCATGAACCTTTTGACTACTTCCGGTTTACAAAATACGGCCTGAAATTGCTGGCTGAAGAAAACAATCTCAAAGTTATATCAATAAAAAAACAAGGCGGTTTCTTTATTTTTCTGTCCCAAACCATTACAAGCTTGCCACATTATTATTTCAAGAACGATACAATTGAAAAAATGTTTTACATTTTATTATATCCCGTTAATTTTGTGATTGCCTTCATCTGTTATTTTTTGGACAAAATAGACAGAACAAAGATCATATTAAGCTATGAATGCATTTTCGAAAAAAAAGATTAGATTGATAATCACGGTTCTCACTCCCGCCCCCGCCAGTCATAACGGGAAAACCGGCGGCTTGGTAAGGTTAGTGGAGATTCTCAAAAGATTGAATGACCCAAGCGGAACTGAAACAATTTTGGTTTCCAGTGATGAAAATTACGCGGATTATTTCAGGGAAAACGGCATTGCGATCGAATTCAAACCCGTGAAATCGAATCTGAAATTCAAAAGCCTGTTCGGTCTTTGCCTGAAATCACTACTCATTATCGCGAAATCCTTTTTTGTTTTGAAGCTGGATTTTCTGGAAAGTAAGGACGAAAAAGTTATTGCGTACTCTTCGTCAGATTTGTTTTGGGAAGTGATTCCGGCGTTTTATTTTAAAATAAGAAAAAAAAATATCAAATGGGTTCAGGCGATACATCATATTTATCCGGATTGGAAGACAAGGCCGGGAAATAAAGCGACAAATTTTTTCGGATACTATTCGCAAAGATTTTCTTTTTGGCTGATCAAGAAAAAGGCCGACAAAATTATCTCAGTGAGCGATTTTTCCAAAAATCAATTAGTGAAAGCGGGATTTCCGGAAAGTAAAATAAACGTATCTTCGAACGGGATAGACATTGAATACTTCGAGAGTATCAAAAAGATAGAGACGGCTTATGACGGAGTTTTTCTGGGACGCCTGAACCGCAGCAAGGGTATTTTTGACCTGATCAGGATATGGAAAAAGGTCTGCGATGAATTGCCGCAAGCGCGGTTGGCGATTATTGGCGGGGGAAGAGAGGAAACAAAAAAGATTTTGTTGAAAAAAATCAGGAATTATAATCTGGAAAAAAACATAGATTTGCTTGGCTTTCTGGAAGATAAAAAAGCTCATCAGATTTTGAAATCCGGAAAAGTCTTTTTGTTCCCTTCGCATGAAGAGGGATGGGGCATCGCTATCGCGGAAGCAATGGCTTGCGGATTGCCGGTTGTGAGCTGGAATTTGCCGGTGTATAAGGAAATATTCGGTATCCGTACGATGCAAATCGAAGAAAAAAATACGAATTTATTTTCGAGTAAAGTTCTGGAATTATTAAAAAATGACACGATGAGAAAAAAAATTGGCGAGGACGGAAAGGAATTTATAAAAAAATATTCGTGGGATAGCGTTGCCAAAAAAGAACTGGAAATAATCTCTTCATAATTTGAAGGCTGATGCGAGAAAACGGGAAAATTCAGAAAAAATTTTATGACAAATATTTCGGCGAAGAGAGCGCATGGAGCAGCGCTGATTTTTCTGACGATACAAAATATTTCACAAACAGATTTCTCGACGCTGTTTTGAGGCCGGAATCCAGAAAAATATTGGAAATTGGTTGCGGCAATGGTTTTCTCACCTTTTTTTTGCTGAAAAGATCCACAAATATGACTGCGGTCGATGTTTCCAGCAAAGCCATAGAAAATATGCGCGGGCAGTTCAGCAGCGAAATTGGTCAGGGAAAACTGAGGCTGGAATGCGGGGATTTGATTGAATTTTTGGAAAATTCCAATGAGACATTTGATGCAATTGTCGGATCCGGAATTATTCATCACATAGAAAAAGAAAGCTGGGACAAGTTATTTTCTCTTTCCTGCGAAAAATTGAAGCCGGGAGGAGTTTTCTCCTGCGGACCGGAACCAAATGCGGGCGGCTTGTATGGGCGCTGCTGGCGCTGGGCCAAATTTTTCTATAAACTTTTTGGGATGGATTATGATTGGGAAGTGGAGAAAGGGACACTTAATATGATTCCCAGCAACCTAGAATCATCTCTGAAAAAAGCGGGTTTTCACAATCCGGAAGTTGCGCCTTTTCAAGTCATTCCCCATTTCCGTTCGAAAATTTTGGCATATTTCGACAAAAAGATAATCGAATACGCCAGCGGAAGATTGTCGCTGTATATAATCGTCAAAGGGGAGAAATTATAAAAATCGTCAACTCAATTCATTACGCAGAAAAATTAGCGATAAAGAAAAATTAAAATCAACATGCGTTTATTTTGAAAACATATTTAAGAATCTGACATCAGATGAAATCCGCCAAAACCGATAAAAATAATGGGACATAAATTATAAAAATTAATACACTAGATGAAATTTTGAATGAAACTATGCATTAGGTTTGTGATATGGCATGCAAAGGGTTTATCTAGTTGCAATTTTATGGAACAAAGAGTTGATCCTTCAACGTATGATGAGTGCTATTATGCCGGGCGCTATCAGAACATTGATTATCAAAATTTAAAAAGACTGAGCGAGTTTGATCATATCTATCAGAAAGCCGGATCTATGCTGCAGCTTGAAGAGCGGGACAGGATTGTCGATTTTGGATGCGGCGCCGGGCACATGTCTTTTTATTTATACCTAAAATACAAATGCGATATAACCGGCGTTGATTATTCGCGAGACGCTATTTTTTTATGCGAAAAGAATTTAACGACGCTTGAGGGCCGAAGCGGGCATTCCGTGATCAGAGAAAGAGTCCGTTTCATTTTTTCAGACGGCGACAACTTGCCTGACTTCGAAGGAGTGAGAGCGGTTTTTTTGATCGATGTAGTCGAGCATCTCTATGATCACGAATTAGATTCTATTTTGAGTAAAATAAGAAAGTGGAGCGGAGAAAAAGAAATCAAAATTATTGTGCATACGGATAACAATTATTATCTGAAGTTCATCCGTCCAATAACAGATCTATTGGCTGTTTGTTTTGGCAAAGCGACTTTTCAGAAGATAAAAAAAGTAAAGGTGGAAGAAGCGAAAGGCCATATCAACCTCACAACCGCCAGCAAACTTAAAAGAAAACTAATTTCGCATAATTTTAATATTTTGAAAATCGAATATCCATCAATGGATATCGCCATAACAAAAAATCAGCTGGGTCCAATTGCAAAATACCGAATTATTTTGTATCCAATATTTTATGTTGGAAAAATTTTTTACTTTTTGCGCCCGAGTTTTTATATGCTTGCTAAGCATAGGAATTCTATTTGAATAGCTCTACAAATTAATAATGAACAAACCGCTTCTTGAAAAACTGAAAAAGTGGCAAAACGACCGGGCGCGGCGGGACAATGTCGAAGCGTACCGCGTTTTGCCGTATTCAGTTTTGGAAGAAATTGCCCGGCGTGAGCCGCAAAGCGCGGAGGAACTTCTGGAAATCAAAGGCATTAAAGAAAAAAAACTGGCGCGGTACGGGAAAGAAATTTTGGCGATTGTCAATGAAGAGGGTGGTGAAGAAATTACCGCCAATATCGAAAAAGAGGACAGGATTTTTGAGGTGGGTGAATATCTGGATTTTCTCAATCTGAAACTTCTCGAAGCTGAAGCTAAAATAAAAGGCGAAGTATCGAGCGTCGAGAACAGGGGGAATTATGTTTTTTTCGGGATAAAAGATAAGGCGGGCGAAAGTCTTTTGAACTGCTTCATTTGGGGGAATGATTATGAGATTAGCGGTGTGGAACTTGAAGAAGGAATGGAAGTGGTTATCTGGGGTTATCCGAACGTGTATAAGCCGAGCGGAAGATTGTCATTCCAAACGAAGCTTATCGAAATTGTCGGAGAAGGAGCGCTGAAGAAAGCCTATGACGAACTCAAGAAAAAGTTGGAAAGCGAAGGGCTGTTCGCGCCGGAAAGAAAAAAACTAATTCCCGATTTTTCGCATAAAATAGGCCTCATTACATCGCATCAGGGCGCGGCAATCGGGGATTTCACTTCGAATTTGGGAAGCTACGGCTTTCAAATAAAATTCTATGACTCGCGGGTTGAAGGAAAACAGGCGGTGTTCGACCTTGTGAAAGCGGTGAAGTGGTTTGGAAAAAATATGCCGGAGTTGGACGTAATAGTATTGGTTCGCGGAGGAGGAAGCCTCGAAAGTCTTCAGGCTTTCAACTCCGAAATCCTGGTTCGCGAAATCGCCAATTCCAAAATATCGGTTCTGGCCGGCATCGGGCACGAAAAAGATATTTCGCTCGCGGCGCTGGCGGCGGACAAAATGGTTTCCACCCCGACGGGAGCGGCGGTCGAAATTTCCCGGTCGTGGGACGAAGCAGCGAGCAAGATTTCGGAAGCGGAGCGTAATTTGCTCTCGTATCTTTCCAGAATTTTCGAACGTTTCGAAAAAGCGAAGCAATCCCTTCACCGCGAGGCGGAAAAAATCGGGCAGGCGATTTTTTACGGCAAAGATAAGATCGGAGCGTCTCTTAAAAATATTTATGCGGCCTTTTCCCGTTTGCTTTCTGACATCAAAGAGCAGATAAAAAATGCGGAAGATCAGATAAGGTTAAACAATCCGGAAAGGCAACTCAAACTGGGGTATAGCCTGGTCAGTTTTGGGGGAAAAATTGTGAGGAGCGTGAAGAACGTGGAAGTAGGGGATGAGGTGGATATAAAAGTGAGCGATGGAGAATTAAAATCTAAAATTTTTAAGGTCGAACCTTAAAAAAACTCCGAATTTATTTCGGAGTTAAAAAAGGTTCGACCTTGGATAAAAAATCATGGCAAAAGAAACAAATCTCACGGAGTCTCTCAAAAAACTCGAAGAAATTGTCGAGTGGTTTGAGAACCGGGGGGAAGTGGACGTGGAAAAGGGAATCGAAAAAGTGAAAGAAGGCGTCGCGCTCATCAAAGCCAGCCGCGAACGGCTCAAAAAAGTCGAGAATGAATTTGAGGAAGTGAAGAAGGAATTGGAAAAAGAAACAGAATAATATTCGATGCAAAAAGAAATACAATTGCGAAACGAAAATATTTCCTATGAACTCCGCGAGAGCTCGCGGGCGAGGTGTTTGCGAATCACGATTCACCCCGGCGGTGAATTGTCGGCGGTTCTTCCCCGAGGGATGGCTTTTGAAAAGCTCGAAAAGTTTATCCAACAAAAGGCGGATTGGATTTTGCGAAAAATCAATCTGGCCAAAAAAAGAAAGTCGGCCTTCTTGCTCCCGAAGTCAAGCCGCAAAGATTATTTGAAATACAAAATTCAGGCTCTTGGGCTTGCGAAACAAAAAATCGAAGAGCTGAATGCATTTTATAACTTTCAATGCGCGCGAATTTCCATCCGCAACCAGAAAACGCGATGGGGAAGCTGCAACCGGAAAGGGAATCTCAATTTCAACTATAGGATCATCCATCTTCCTGAAAAATATCTGGATTATATCATTGTCCATGAACTGTGCCATTTGAAAGAGCTTAATCATGCGAAGAATTTTTGGGAGTTAGTTGGCCAGGCTATTCCGGATTATAAGGAAATTAGGAAGGATATTAGAAGTATCTGATTTGCAAATTATCTTATTTTGTGATATAATATCGACAGTGAAAGTCGGGCGTGTCCCGTTAGAAGCCAGATTGTTTTGAGCAAACTGCTTAATTTACCAACAGTTTGCATAAAATGTAGCTTCTAACGGGATGAACCCGTCTTTTTTATTCAAAACAGGAATTTTTTGCTAAAATAAAGCCAAAATGGAACTAGACGAATTTGTGAAAAAACATCACTGGTACACTTCATTTTGGGCCGATGTAGCCTGGGCGCTGCTCGGCGCTTTGGCATTGCTCTTTATTTTCGGTTCGCAGTACGCGACAGGCGAAATCGGGCTTTCAGCCAATATGGAAAACGCGCTGCTTATCGGTCCGAAAGACTCAATAATTATAAATTTCAATCATCCGATGGTTCCAGCGGAGGTTGAAAAAAATATCAGCATCAATCCGGACGCGGAAGTTCAATTTAGCTGGGAGAATAACTATCAAAAAATAAAAATAAAGCCAGTTCATCATTTCAACTCCGGCGCAAACTATGCCATTGAAATAAAACCCCAGTCCGCTTTTTCGATCAGTCGGCTCATAGAAAGAGAAGCCGATCCGGCCAACTTTTCGTTTTCAGTGAGTGAAATGCCGAAAGTTGTTTCCATTGCTCCGGTGAGCGGAGAACCAAACGCAAAAATCGATTCCAACGTTGTTGTAAAATTTGACAAATCAACGGTTGGATACGACATCAATTTTGTTGTTGAACCTTTCGATGATTTCGGTTTCGAAAGCAACAACGAGAAAAAAACTTTTACTATCCTTACGGGAGGAAAACTGGCTCATTCAAAGGATTACGCCGTGAGCGTGAGAGAGGCAGTCAGCGATCAGAAAAACGACGGCAAAAAATTGCCCGAGGTGTTTCGGGCAAATTTCAAAACCGAAAGCGAGCCAGTGATTGTTCCTGATCCGGCGCCAAACACGGTTGCTTCGGCGGTTCCCAATGAAGCCGAAAAAGCAAAAATCGCTGAAGGCAAATATATCGATATCAATCTGGCGAAACAAAACCTATCCATATTCGAAAACGGAAAAAGTTTAGGGACTTACCGGGTTTCGACTGGAAAACGAGGGATGGCGACGCCGGCCGGAACTTTCAAAGTGATGTCAAAAACCGGAAGAGCCTATTCGAAAAAATATAATCTTTATATGCCTTTTTGGATGCAATTTACGGGCGCGGGGCATGGGATCCATGAACTTCCGGAATGGAAAAGCGGTTACAAGGAAGGAGCCAATCATTTGGGAACGCCTGTTTCTCACGGCTGTGTCCGGCTCGGGGTCGGTCCGGCAAAAACAGTTTATAACTGGTCGGATGTCGGAACGCCAGTGGTCATTCACTATTAGTGAAAATTTTGCTATTATTAAATTGAAAATAAAAACTAATATGACAGGAGGTGAAATATGGGCATAAAATCATCATCAGACATTTTTTTTATTATGTCAGTGACAGCGGTTTTGATGGCAGTTATCAGCTGGGCGGCGGAGCCAATGTGGCTGGCGGCAACCCAATGGCTTTTGGTCGGAATCATGGTCGGAATCTGGGGATTATATCTGCGAATTCGCGACATGCATGAAGGAAACGGAAAAAATGGGAAGAAGAAATAGAAAAAATAAAAAACCGGGCTTTAAAAAACAATGGTAAAACAAAGAAGAAAACTGGCTGTTTTTGATATTGACGGAACGATTTTCCGCAAAAATCTTCACTTCGAATTGCTGGACGAATTGTCGTGGCGGGGAATTTTCGGTAAAGAATCTCGAAAGGTTCTTGTCCGAGCCTATGCTTCCTGGCTGGAGCATCGGGGAACTTATGAAGATTACAGGAAAAAAATCGTCGGGATTTACGAGAAGGAAATAAAGGGGCGCCGCCAGGAGGACATAATAGATGCCAGCCGCAAAGTGGCTGAATTCAATAAGGATCGGGTTTATATTTTTGCGAGGGACTTGATAAAAAAATTGCGCGCCCAAAAATATATTATTATTGCCGTTTCCGGATCGCCAATTGAAATCGTAGACGAGTATAACAAGTATCTAAAACTTGATGAAGTGTTCGGTTCAACTTATGAGACGGACGGAAAAGGGAAGTATACCGGAAAGGCCATATTCGAGCCGGTGAGGCACAAGGGCCATTTAGTCGGTCAATATATTTCTGAAAAGGGGCTGACGCTTGAGGGCTCGGTCGGAGTGGGAGACACCGAATCAGATATCAGTTTTCTTGAAATGGTAAAGCAGCCGATTGCCTTCAATCCCAATTTGAATCTGGAAAAGGTTGCCAGAAGAAGAAAATGGAAAATAATTGTAGAAAAGAAAGACGTGATTTATGATATAGGCAGCTTCAAGATCATCAATTTTTAGTCAAAAAAATCAATGGCCAATGAATTTTCGGCGGAGAAATTATTTGAATCGATAATAAAAAAAACTATCTGGATTTATCTGCCCTTTTACGCCATTTATCGGCTGGGAAAGGAGCTGATTCAGGAGATTTTTTATAAAGAGAAGAAAAAATGAGGAGTCTCGAATCGGCGGAAAAATTTCTGGAGTTCGCCGATTTTGTTTTGAAAAGATCCATAGATGAGATAAAAAAATGAAAAAATAATTTCCTGTCATTAGGTTATTCGATCTGATGGCCGGCCGGGAGGATATGCCAAGGGCGAGAAAGAAAAAAGAAAATTACTTAAAAAAGAAAAAACCATTTAGTGAGGAATTCCTGTGGCTTTTGCTGTTGGGACTCTGGATGGCTGGGATTTATATTGCTTCTTCGACAGAGGGTTCTGGCGAGCATTACTATGATCTTAAGATGCTTATTGAACGAAAAGGCGCGCATATTCTTGAATTTTTTGTGTTAGCCTGTCTATTCTGGAAAGTTTTAAATTACAGCATTGCTGATTTCAAGAAAAAATTGTCTCTAGTGCTTCTCTTTTCATTATTTTATGCTATTTCAGACGAATTCCATCAGCTGTTTGTCTTTGGAAGGGAGGGGAAATTGTCGGACGTCGGGATAGACTGCGTTGGCATTTTTATATTTTTAATTTTCATATTCCTTTTCAGAAAATTATACAAATAAAAAATCACCCGATGACCATCGGGTGATTTTTAAAATCATACAGAATCTACTTTTTTACTTCTTCAACCAGCTTTCCAAACTGCTCCGGATATTTTACCGCCATTTGGCTCAAAACTTTTCGGTCAAGATCGATTTTTTTATCGGACATTTTCTTGATAAAAGCGCTGTATTTTTCGCCATGCATGCGAAGAGCGGCGTTCAGGCGCAAAATCCAGAGACTGCGGAAAGTTCGTTTCTTGTTCCGGCGGTCGCGGTAGGCGTATTTTCCGGCTTTAAGCAGCGCTTCTTTCGCGGCTTGGTAATTGGATTTTCGGCGCCACATAAAACCTTTGGCTTGTTTTATAACCTTTTTTCTTCGTTTATGAGCGGTTGTCCCTCTTTTTACTCGTGACATTTTAGTTGTATGGTAAATTTCTTAAGATATTTTCGGCATCGGTCTTGAAGACGACCGCATCACCGCGTTTTCCGCGGGTGGTTTTACCCGCTTCGCGGGCGTTAAAATGGCCCTGTCCCGCTTTTCGGCGCATGACCTTTTTCCGGCCGGTTATTTTCACTCTTTTTCGAACTGCTTTTCGAGTTTTAATCTTAGGCATAAATTATTTTGGAGCGATTACGACATTAAATCCCCCTGGGAATCTTTTTATCTCCTGTTCGATCTTATTGGGAATAACTACCGACTTGATAAAATTATACAAAGCTTCTCTGGCGAGATGCTGATGAGCCTTTTCTCTGCCCTTGAGGCGAATTTCAATCTTCACTTTGTGGCCGGCGGACAAGAATTTTTCCGTCTGTTTTTGGCGCACTTCAATATCATGGTCGTCGGTTCGAAGTCCGATTCGAAGTCCCTTGATTTCAGTTTTTTTCTGCTTGGACTTTTGCTGTTGGGCTTCCTTGGCTTTTTGGTACTGATATTTCCCAAAATCCATAATTTTTACGACCGGCGGGCGGGTGTTGGGAACAATTTCAACGAGATCCAGCTCTCTGGCTTTTGCCATCTCAAGAGCCTGTTCAGTGGGAACAACTCCGATCTGCTCTCCATTTTCATCAATGAGCCTTACCTCCGGGACGCGGATATATTCGTTTATGCGGACTCTGGGCCCCTGATATTTCGGTCGGGGGCGGAAATAACGTCGTCTTATATATTTCGTATTATGGATTATTATTTTCCAAAGCTAAGCTTTTCT
>JAUXSN010000033.1 GCA_030679895.1 Candidatus Moraniibacteriota bacterium
TGCTGCGCCAGAGTTAATCGCCGGTCAGGTTGATGTGCTCCCAGCCCAGCGGCGACCGCTGGGCAACGTCCGATGGTGAGCGCTTGTCTACTCTATAGCACTCTGACTGCGGGAGACTTACCCCTTCAGCGGATCGCCGCACAGATATCCCGAATGTGGCCACGCAACCAGCGATGCGCTTGATCGGCATCCAGCCGCGGGTGCCAGAGCAATGAAACCGTGAACTCCGGCATGGAGACTGGAAGAGGGAAGCTATGCATTCCGGCGCGCAGGTTTCCGGTGTGGCGTTCGGGCACACTGGCAATCAGGTCGGAGGCCCGAGCCAGGCCCAGCGCGGTGGAAAAGCCACCGACGATTGTGACGACCTTCCGTTCCAACTCGAATTGCCTCAGGGCTTCATCAATTGGTCCCTTGTCGAGATCCTCCCGCGAGACGCAGATGTGTCTGCCTGCCGCATAACGGGAGGGCGTGATCTTTCCCTTGCTCAGCGGGTGCCCCTTTCGTACGACGCCAATGTAACGGTCTCGGAACAATGCCTGTACACGCAGCTCCGGAGCCGTCGTCTTCTCCACAACACCTGTTTCCAGATCGACGGCCCCGTCGCGAAGCGGCGCGCTGTCTTTGTTTGGCTTCTGCACGAAGCGCAGCCGCACGCCGGGAGCCTCCTCGCCGACGCGAGCAATGAGGTCCGGTCCAAAGTTCTCCACAACGCCTTCGCTGGTCCGCAATGTGAACGTTCGGACTATCTGCTTGAGGTTGAGCTTCTCGGCAGGTCGTAGAATCGCTTCTCCGTCCTGCACGAGCTGACTGACTCGCTCGCGGAGTTCGAGCGCTCGGGGTGTGGGAACGAGACCCCGTCCGGCCCTGACCAGCAGTGGGTCGCCCGTCGTCTCACGCAATCGCGCCAGCGCCCGGCTCATCGCCGACGGGCTAAGCCGCAACCGTTGGGCAGCACGCGTCACGTTGCCTTCCGCGAGCAACACATCAAGAGTGATAAGCAAATTAAAATCGGGTCGCGACATGCATTGATTATGTCGAGATATGGCGTCAAACGCAATGACAATATGAAATCAGTGCGTCTTCCGCCATGTGTGTACGTTACCTATACTTTGACTATCGATTGAACCGGGTCCATCCACGCCGAACTGAAAGGAAACACATGGCTAAGAATTCGCTGGAAAAGTTCATTGAGAGGGTTAGGCAG
>JAUXSN010000035.1 GCA_030679895.1 Candidatus Moraniibacteriota bacterium
AGCTCTTCTTCCTGTTCAATATTCACAATTTCCGCGTTTTCCCGCATTTCTTTGTCAACGTGTTCCAACTCATCGGCGGTTTTCGCAATTCCTTCGAGTTCCGCCAGTCTTTTCCCGATCTCTTTCATTTTTTTCCCATCAGAAACAACCCCGGGCTTTTCCAGCTCGGCTTTCAAATTCCCGTATTCTTTTTTAATCGCGTCAATTTGGCTTTTCATATAATACTTCTAATTTAGGATAGTACAACTCAATGAAACTTACAAATAAAACCCCCGTCTGGGCGGAGGTTTTGAAAATATAAATTGTGATTATTATTTCTTTTTCGGAGTTTTCTTCACAGCTGTTTTCTTTACAACAGTTTTTTTGACTGTCTTTTTGGGTTTTTCGGAAGAAACTTTCGGAGTTTTCGCCTTTTTCTTGGCTTCTTTGGCCTTTTTTTCGATATCGGCTTTCATTTGCGCGCTTTTGTCGAAACGTTTCTTGAAGCGATCCAGCTGGCCGGCTGTGTCAACCAGACGTTTTTTGCCTGTATAGAAAGGGTGGCAAGCCGAGCAGACTTCCACTTTTGTTTCAGGCTTGGTTGAGCCGGTGATAATAATATTACCGCAGGCGCAAATAATCTTGGCCTCTTCGAAGTATTTGGGATGGATATCCTTTTTCATAATGTTTATAAAAATTAGCAAATAGCAGAGAAATACTAACATACCCTTTAACAATTGACAAGACTTGCCCGTCTTGCTAAAATCTACGATGTTATCATTCATATCCCCGAAGTGGAAATTCCTTGCCCATTTTTTATTTAAAACGGGTCAAATCCGGGGATAGAAGCTAAATAATTAAAGGAAGAATCATAATGAAAAAAGAAGAGAAAAGCCTGGAAGAGGCGGAATTGAAGCCTCAAGACAGCGCGAAAACCCAAACAACATTGGATGTTTTTACTTTGGAAAGCGCGGAGCTTTCAATCACGGAAATGCTTAAGGCAGGAGTTCACTTCGGCCATAAGAAGTCCCGCTGGAACCCCAAAATGAAAAATTACACATTCGGAGTGAAAAATGACATTCATATCATTGACCTTGAAAAAACCTTGGTATTATTCCAGGAAGCGCTGGATTATACGCGAAAGCTTGTTGCAAACGGGGGTAAAATAATGTTTATCGGAACAAAACCGCAGGCTCAAAAAATGATTGAGAAAGCCGCCCAAGAAGTGGATATGCCCTATGTTTCCAAAAGATGGCTGGGCGGAACACTGACGAATTTTCCGGAAATCAAAAAAAGGATAAAGTACCTTAACGAGCAGGAACAGAAATCGGCTCAAGGCGATTTTGATAAATATACAAAATACGAGAAAAGCCGGATGAGGAAAGAAATAGGGCGAATGAATGAAAAGATCGGCGGGATCAAGAAAATGGAAAATCTTCCTCAAGCCCTCTTCGTAATCGATATAAAGGAAAATGACCTGGCGGTTAAGGAGGCGCTTAAGGCCAAGGTGCCCATTGTCGGCGTAACCGACACAAACACCGACCCGACACTGGTGGATTATCCTATCCCGGCTAACGACGACGCGCTTTCGTCTCTTAAGTATATTTTGGGAATAATCGTGAAGAATATCAAGGAAGCTAAAGCGCAACTGAAGATTAACATGGAAAAAAACGCCGATCAAGAATCGTCTGAATTGAAGAAATAGGCGAAATCGCCGATTAAATAAACAAAATTAACATTTCATTTTGTATGATTGCCAAAAAAAATATTTCAGCCGAACACGTTAAAAATTTGAGGGATCAAACGGGAGCGAGCGTCATGGAATGCAAAAAGGCTCTTGAAAAATCAGGAGGAGATGTCGAAGAAGCCGTCAAATACCTGAAAAAAAGCGGGAACGAAAAAGCCGGGAAAAAGGCATCAAGAGCAACCGGAGAGGGCGTTGTGGCGGCCTATGTCCACAGCAATAAAAAAATCGGCGCCATGGTTGAGCTCCGCTGCGAAACTGATTTTGTGGCAAAAAATTCCGAATTTCAGGAGCTGGCCTATGACATAGCTATGCATGTCGCGGCAATGGGCCCAAAATACCTTTCTTTCGAGAAAGTAAGCGCAAAAGACAAGAAGGATTATGAAGCCTTGATTAGAGAGGAGCTTGCTTCGCGAAATAAGCCCGCGGACATTATAGAGAAAATCGTTGAAGGAAAAGTGAAGAAACATTTTGAAGAAATGGCGCTTCTCAACCAGATTTTCGTGAAAAATCCCGATGTGACAGTGGGAGATATGATTAAGGAAAAAATCGCCAAAATAGGAGAAAATATACAGGTGGAAAGAATCGAAAGATTTGAAATTTAATTACAAAAAAAAGTATATAACACGCGACGCGATTATTTTGTCACCCGTCACCTGTTGTATGTTTTATATGCTAAATGTCCGCTGTTTTCATAAAGATCCACAATTGGGAGAATCCGATAAGAGTCAGCAGCTCGTACCCTTTATCCGAAGGTGATGTGGTTATTATTGAAAGTTCAAGCGGCATCGAGGCGGGAATCGTAGAAAAATGTCCCGTCAGCGATAAGGAAAATCAGGTCGCGGAGTCCAAAGACGGCAAACCGAGAATTTTGCGAAAGGCCAATCTTAGCGACTTAAAAGTTTTGAAGGATCATAGAAAAAAGGAACAAGAAATTCTGGAAATGTGCCGCCGGGAAGTGAAAAAAACGGAATTGCCGATGAAGGTTATGGAAGCCAGCCTTTCCTTTGACGGGGGAAGCATCACCTTTGCCTTTATTGCCGACGGGCGGATTGATTTTCGCGATTTGGTCAAGAGTTTAGCCAAGAAACTGCAAAGATCAATCAGGCTTCATCAGATCGGCGCCAGAGACGAAAGCCGCCAATGCGGAGGATACGGAATTTGCGGACGGGAACTTTGTTGCGCTAAATTCAAAGGCAACCTCCCCAGTATTACTTCCGAAATGGCAAAGATTCAGCATATCGCGCATCGAGGATCAGAGAGAATATCCGGAATTTGCGGAAGACTGATGTGCTGTTTGGCCTACGAAGCCAATCAATACAAAGAAATGATTGCGGAATATCCGGCAATTAGCAGTATTATTAAGACGAAAGACGGCCAGGGCATTGTAAAAGACGTGAATATTCTCTCGGACGAAATCAAGGTTGAATTGGAAAACAAGAGCGTTATAATCATTAAAAAAAGCGAAATAGGATGAGTACGGTATGGCTCTACATTCCCCCTATAATTCTTCTGGCTACTTTGATAGGCCTGGTTGTTTTATTGGGCAAGAAAACAGCGGCTATAAAAAAATTTGAATCTTTAAGGCCAAAATTGCCGAGAGAAGCGCCGATGAGTTTGACCGAAAACAGAAAACGGCTGCAAAAAATGGGCCATGGCGCTCTAAGGGTTTTGGAGGCTATTTTATACTATATCAAAATTTCCTTTCGAAAACTGGAAGAATCTTCAACGGATTGGCTGAAAAAAACCAAAGAAAGAAGGTTGGGCAGAAAGATAAAGGATATTGTTCCTCTGGAAAAAGAAGGGTTGAATCCGCCGGATCTGGCAGATAATGAAATTACTTTCATAAGTGAATCGGCAAGCTTCGAAAACGTGAAAGGCGCCAAAAAAGAAACCGGTTATATTTCTCCCGAAGTGACAGTTCGCAAAAAAATTGGAATGCTTCCCTCAGCGATCAAGGAGAGCCCTGTTTCCGAGAATAAAGAGAAAGAGGAGGCTCTGATTCATCGCATCGCGGAAAATCCGAAGGATATGGAAGCTTACCGCGAGATTGGAGATTATTATCTGTCCATCGGAAATATAAAAGACGCCAAAGAATCTTTCAAGATGGTGTTGCGATTGCGGCCCAGAGATTTGAAGGCCAAAACGAGCCTGAAAGAAATTGAAATGAAAATGCGGCTGGGAAATTAACGCCGCCCTAGCTCAACGGCAGAGCAACTGTTTTGTAAACAGTAGGTTGTGGGTTCGAATCCGACGGGCGGCTCAAATTTTTGTTAGAATTGATGCGGAGTAAATAGGCCATAACTTAAAATAATATGTTGGATGATCTTATCTTAAAAAATAAGGAACTGAAAAAGAAAGTCGAACTCTCGAAACAGAAAAAAGAACGGTATATAAATTTGCTTTCTAAGATTGATCAACTTAAAATAAAGATAATTCGAAATAAACTCGCCAAAAAAAATGACGGAAATGATGACAAATGAAATCCCGAAAGGACCGGAAAATCCGGAATTATTAGGTGATATTCCGAAAAGCCCAGAGGATATATTAAAAGAGGAAAATTTATCATTAGAAAGCGAAATTTCCGGAGACAACGAGTGGTTTTCTGATATGAAACCAAAAACTGATGCGCATTTAGAATCTTTAAGAGAGGAAGATGATGGTCAATTTACTCCAGAAATTTCTGCCATATCTGAAGAAGCTGATATCTTAAGCTTACCGGATTATGACCCGAATGCCCCGGTTCCACCTGACTTTATTCCCGCGGAGCACATTTGTGGTCGATGCGGACAGAAGCATCCTCCCGATCAACCATGTCCAGTAAGATAGAATAATTCTAGTCTCTCGTGGCTCGTCTCGCACAAAAAAATAG
Source organism: Candidatus Moraniibacteriota bacterium (assembly GCA_030679895.1). Lineage (GTDB taxonomy): Bacteria > Patescibacteriota > Minisyncoccia > Moranbacterales > UBA11712 > Fen-1326. The sequence continues at coordinate 4,596 of JAUXSN010000035.1, forward strand.
CCATAAAATTATTTTATACAATGGGTGGATGACAGAGCGGTCAATTGTACCAGACTGTAAATCTGGCGCCTTCGGGCTACGGGGGTTCGAATCCCTCTCCACCCACCAAAATCAAACTTTCCGAAATTGTTGCGGTTTTTTGTTCGGCGATTTGCAAAAATCGCCATTGTTTTTGCGGTGTTGCGCGCGCTTCGCGCGCGGACAGGATGAGGTTCGAGCCAAAGATTTCTTTGGCAGCAACCTTTTTCGCAAAAAGGTTGCTCTCCCGTGCGATTTGAGGCAGGTTTGCTGCCTCTTTTATCCAATTTTCCATCGGTTCGACCCAGCCAGTCCGCTTTTGTTCAAGATTCATCGTTTTTTCTTCCAAAGTTTTTTTCTCGCTCATCAATTTGGCTTTTTCATTGCGGTAAGTTTCCCGCTCAATGTCTTGTTCTAAGTAACCGTCCAGCAGTCTTTGGAGTTTTGTTTTGATTGTAGAAATTCTATCATTTGTTTCTTGAACAAAAGCGGTAAAAGATTGGGCGGTTTCACTTTTATCTTTTTTTAACATTTCCAAAAGTTTTTCCGCCCAATCTTTTTTCAAAGAAAATTTTTGAAGAAGTTTTGAAATTTGTTTGTCCAGTTTTTCTTGGCGGATATATGGTTCAGTGCAGTTGATTGTTTTGGATTTTCGCGAGCATCTGTAATAAGTATGACCTTTTTGAATTTCCGCCGTAATGCCCATTCCGCAACTGCAACGGAGCAATCCACCAAAGGCTTTGGGAAGACTATTTTTTCTGTCCTGCGGTCGGCTTCTTTGTTTCAAAACTTCTTGCACTTGATCAAAAATTTTCTTGGAAACGACTGGTTGGTGTTTGCCTTCGTGAATTTCTCCCGCGTATTTGAAAAATCCCACATAGAAAGGATTGGATAAAATAAAAGAAATTCTGTCTCTAGTTAGATATTTTCCATTTCGGGAAACTATGGAATGTTGCGCCAAAAAGTTAGCGATATCTTCCAGCCGTGAATTGTTTTGCGCGTAGAGCTCAAAGGCAGATTTTATGATTTTACTTTTCTTTCTGTCTATCACAACAGTTTTAGTGCGTGAATCATTGATATAGCCAATGGGCGCAAGACTTGGATATTCGCCACGCCTGACTTTTTGGCGCAGTCCTCTCTTGGTATTTTCCGAAAGGGAATCAATGTAATATTTACTTTGCCCAAAAGCGATATTCAGCATGAATTTCCCTTGGGAAGTATTTTCGAACCAAAAGGTGGGAAATTTCAAAAAAGACAGATGCCCGCAATCCACCAGATAGATGATTTTGCCTCCATCCACGGAATTGCGCGCCAAACGGTCTGGATTCCACGAAAGGATGCCATTCGCTTCACCTTGCTCAATTCTGGCGATCATAGTGTTGAATATTGGTCGCCCTGGAATTTTGGCTGATTGTTTTTCAATCAGTTCTTCTATGATTTCCAGCTTTTCCAGTTTCGCGAAGGCGCGCAATTCCGTGATCTGGTCTTCGATTGAACGCACTTGCTTATCTTCCACATCTGTGGACTTGCGGGCATACAAAAAGAATTTTTGCTCCATATGTTTATTTTGTTAAAACTTAAAAGGCCGTCCCGGTGCGAACAACCAAGAAAAGCCTTGATGGTTTCCGAGACGGCCATTAAAAAAGGCTTTTTGTAGTTGTTCGCAAATTTATTATATCACAAAACAAAAATTGGCAAAAATTCTTTTTCTGGCAAAGCGAATCCGCACCGTAGGTGCGGAAAAAAAGACAGAATTTCTTTTGAAATCGCACGGGAGACGAACCTCATCCTGGCCGCGCGCGAAGCGCGCGCAACACCGCAAAAACAATGGCGATTTTTGCAAATCGCCGAACAAAAAACCGCAACAATTTCGGAAAGTTTGATTTTGGTGCGGATTTACAACCAAGCTCGAACTTTTTTTCAAAATTCAGCCTGACCTCCGCTCCGCTTCCGCCCTGAAATTTTGAAGAAATTTCAGTCCCAAAACAGAAAAATTTTCTCTACATTTTTTTGATGTCGCGC
>JAUXSN010000036.1 GCA_030679895.1 Candidatus Moraniibacteriota bacterium
AATAATAGCTAGAAAATGAATTTAACCCTTCCCAACATTAAATATCAGCAAAACGGCCTGGGATTTGAAAAACAACCGCTTTCGGGTTTGGGATTTTGGGGATAAAATGATTACGCAGCCTGCTACGTAACACCGGCGGGGGATGATACCTAATAAATAAAATTATAGCCCTAATCTGCGAGAATTAGGGCTATGGAAAAAAAGACTAGGCATTACAATTTTTAAGAAACGTTGTTCAGGCGGCCATTTGAGCCTACCGATATCCCATAGCCTCCCTGAGCAGCTGGTGCCGCGGAGAGTGATAGCTCCCCCCTTTCATGCACCATTCCAGGATTTCGGCTTCAAGACCCGCCGCAACCTGGACTTTGGCATGGGCCATCCGCTTGCTTTTTGCCATAATTTTGAACACTTTGAGCTGGTTTGGCCCCAGGTTCATGAGAAAGAAAAATTGTTTATTTCTCGCATTTTTGGCCATCTGTGTTCCTCCCTTGCTGAGTGGCCGCTTTCGCGGAAGCGGAATAAGTATTCACTTCAAAAAACGCTCGGAAACCGACTTTTTAGTCTTATAGGATTAAAGCAAATATTTAATCTATTGTAAAGGGACTCTAAATTCTTGAATTCATATTCCTAAAGTTCAACTTTAGGAATAAAGCGCATAAAGTCTTCTCGTGTAGGCTTTTTTATTTGCAAAAAGTCGAAAATGCGGTAGATTTAATAAGATGTTGATTTTATATTGTCATCCCCGCGAAAGCGGGGATCCAGAAAATATATTCTATCGCATAGAAACTAGATTCCCGCTGGAGTTTATCCTCGTGAAAACGGGGACGGGAATGACAAACTGAACAAATATGAATCAAAAGAATATCCGCAATTTTGTAATCATCGCTCACATTGACCATGGAAAATCCACCTTGGCCGATCGGATGCTGGAGATCACGCATACTGTGGAAGACCGAAAAATGAAGGAACAGCTTCTGGACACGATGGATTTGGAACGGGAGCGGGGAATCACCATCAAGTTGCAGCCGGTCAGAATGTCTTATGATTCGGCCGGAACTGGGTATGTTCTGAATCTGATTGACACTCCGGGACACGTGGATTTTGCCTATGAGGTTTCAAGATCTCTGGCCGCCGTCGAGGGAGCAGTTCTTTTGGTGGACGCGACCAAGGGCGTTCAGGCGCAAACGGTGGCCAATCTCTACCAGGCCATCGAACAGGGGCTCGAGATAATTCCGGTGATAAACAAGATTGATCTTCCCAACGCCGAGATCGAGAAAACAAAAAAGGAAATTATTCATCTTCTGGGATGCGGGGGAGAGGAAATTCTCGAAGCCAGCGGAAAAACAGGCGAGGGAGTGGAAAAAATCCTGGAAAGGGTGATAAAAAAGATTCCGCCACCCGAAGAAAGCCAGGAAAAACCTTTGCGGGCTCTTATTTTTGATTCGAAATACGATATTTATAAAGGAGTTCTCGCTTATGTAAAAATAATTGACGGAGAAGCGCGGGCGGAAGATAAAATATTGACCTTGGCGACCAAGCAACCCAGCTCCGTGATTGAAGTCGGGTATTTTTCTCCCGAACTCAAAAAAACGGACGTTCTGTCCGCCGGATCAATCGGGTATATCGCCACCGGCTTCAAAAGCGTCGAAGACTGCCGGGTCGGGGATACTATCGCTCTGCAAAAATTTTCGGCGGGGGCTCTGCCGCTTCCCGGATACAAGGAAGTGAAACCGATGGTTTACGCCAGCCTGTACCCGAAAGAAGGCGAGGATTATAATTTTATGCGCGACGCCCTGGGAAAATTGAAGCTCAATGACGCCGCCTTTACATTTGATCCGGAAAGCAACCAGGCTTTGGGCCGGGGATTTCGCTGCGGATTTTTGGGCTTGCTTCATCTCGAAATTATTCAGGAGCGCTTGAATCGGGAATTTGAGATCGAGCCGGTTATTACGACGCCGAGCGTTGTTTATGAAATTAAAATTAAAGATCGCCGAGAAAAAACAAAAATATATTCGCCTCTCGATCTGCCTGATCCTTCCATCGTCGAATCCATTGAAGAGCCCTACGTCAAACTGGACATCATATCGCCCTCTTCATATCTCGGCGGCCTTATGGATCTTATGAACAGCACCCGGGCTGAATATAAAAATACGGAATATCTGGACGACGAGCGCCTGATTTTGACTTTTGAAGCGCCGCTGACAGATGTTATTATTGATCTTCACGACAGGCTGAAAAGCGCTTCCAGCGGATTCGCTTCGATGAACTATGAATTTATCGGGTACCGTCCCAATGAGCTCGTGAAACTTGATATTTTGGTCGCCGGCGAAAAAGTGGACGCCTTTTCACGCATTATTCCGAAAGAAAAAACTCTTTCCGAAGGAAAAGTCACCGTTGAAAAACTGAAAGAGGCTATTCCGAGGCAAAATTTTCAAGTCGCTATTCAAGCCGCAATCGGAGGAAAAATCATTGCTCGCGAAACCATCAAGGCTTTCCGGAAAGACGTTACCGCCAAGCTTTATGGAGGGGATGTCACCCGTAAAAGAAAATTGCTGGAAAAACAGAAGAAAGGAAAGAAAAAAATGGTTCACTCCGGCCGGGTTGATATTCCCAGTTCGGCTTTCTTGGCGGTTCTCCGGAAATAGTGTTATAGTTAAAACATGAAATCAAGCCATAGGAAAAAGATAAAGATGGTCTGGATAATAATTTCTCTGCTCGCTGTTTTGTCTATGATCGCTTTTACTGTTGCCCCATTATTTGGAAATTATTAACAAAGTGGCTCGAAGGCAAAAGGAGAAAACAAAAACTAGCAGCAAGTTGATTTCCGGCCTTTTTTTCGTCGCTGGTCTTGTCATACTAATCTTAATCGGAGTTTCCCTGGGAAAAGAAACTTACCGCAAGAAACAGGTCCAGAAGGAAATCGAAAATTTGCAGTCGCAAATAAAACAGCTTGGCCAGGAGAACGGAGAGCTCAACAATCTTATCGCCTATTTTTCAACGCCTCAATTCCAGGAAAAAGAAGCCAGAGAAAAACTGAACCTTCAAAAAGATAATGAACAAATGATAATCCTGCGCAAGGACTTGGCTGCCAAAAATCAGTCTCAACCGGAAAAAGAGCCAGTCCCTGTCGCCCAAGGCGATAGTTCCCCAAATTGGCGAAAGTGGCTGAATTTTTTCTTTGCTCCGCAAGATAATGTGAAATAATCTGCGCAGCCAGGCCTTCCGGATATTTTTAAAAGATATTTATAATTTAAATTATATGCGTAAAACTAATAAAAAAAGACATCTAAGAATGCTCGTTATTGTTATTGCCGCGTCAGCCTCAATTTTTGCAGTTCTGCTTTTTTTCATTCTCGGGGTTTATAAATACAACTGGAACAACCGGATGATGCAAGCAGCCGAGAAAATAATCCCGTTCCCCGCGGTATATGTCCGGGGAGCCGGCCTCATTTCCATCAGCGAAGTGAAGGAGGATAAAAAAGCCGTTCAGAAATTTTATGAATCCCAGGATTTTGACAAGCTCGGCATGAGAATAGATTTTTCCACCGACCAGGGACAGCAAAGGCTTGCGGTAAAAGAAAAGGGGATTCTCAATAAATTGATTGAAAACAGGATGATAGAGTCCCTGGCCAAAAAAAGGGGAATTGTTATCAACGACGCGACTGCGGACGAAGCAGTCAATAGCAGCCTTAGCCAGTTTGGCAACCGCCAGAATCTGATGAGCGACCTGGCAAGACTATATGGCTGGACTCTTGATGATTTCAAGCAGAAAGTTGTAAAACCGGAGCTTTACACGGAAAAACTAGCGGAAGCTTTTTCCAGCGAAACAGACACTGGCGTCCAAGAGTCTAAGATAAAATCACTTCACGAAAGGGTAACGACTAAAAAAGAAGATTTCGCAAAAGTGGCCAAAGAATCATCCGAAGGCCAGAGCGCACAAAACAGCGGCGATCTGGGCTGGTCAACAAAAGAACAGCTGATTACGGAAATAGCTGATAAGGCTTTTTCCATGAAACCGGGTGAAATCAGCGAGGCAATATCAAGTCCGCTCGGTTTTCATATTATCAAACTTGAAGAAAAGAAAAGCGATAGCGGGCAAGATTTGGTCCATTTGAGGCAAATTTTCGTGAAAATACCCACTTTTTCCGATTGGCTCAAAGACCAGATGAAAAAATATAATGTTATGGTCCTTTTGCGGGATTACCAATGGAATTCCGGCGAAGCCCAAATCGAATTCAAAAACCAGGATCTCAAGAAATTTGAAGAAAATCTGGACATCAATTCCCAAGGCGACCCGTCGATTTTTTAGCTTTTTGTATTTTAGAATAGAAAATTCAAAACCGTCCCGCTGCTTAGCGGGACGGTTTTTTTGGAGCCGATGCGCGGGATCGAACCGCGGACCTACGCGTTACGAATGCGTCGCTCTGCCAACTGAGCTACATCGGCGTATACTATTCGAAGCGGAGCGGGATACGGGAATCGAACCCGTGTCTCAACCTTGGGAAGGTCGTATTCTACCATTGAACTAATCCCGCACGATAATTTACTTTCACTAAAACATTATAGCAATTCGCCGCAATCTGGCAACAAAGTCTCATTTATGTTATCATTCATTTGATGAAGGAGACGATCCAAAAACTCGAAGATATGCGCCATAGAATCACCCTCGCGGGTGACTGTCTTTGACTTTCCCAAAAAGAAGAAAAGGATAGAAGAACTGGAAAATATCTCAAATCAGGAAGATTTTTGGAAAAATACGGAAGAAGCCAAAAGGGTTTCACGGGAATTGGAAAATTTGCGAAATGATATCCGGAAATTGAGCGATCTTGAAACCGAAATTGACAGCCTGGTGGAAGTCGCCGGCATTTCCGGACAGGATAAAAAGATCGAAACCGAAATCGAAAAACAGCTGCAAAATATTGATAAAAGAACCGCCGAGCTGGAATTTGAAATACTTTTCCAGGGTGAGCGCGACAACAGCAACGCCATTATTTCTATCCATAGCGGTACGGGCGGAGTTGATGCCCAGGACTGGGCGGAAATACTGCTTCGGATGTATCTGCGTTTTTGCGAGCGCAAATTTTGGAAAGCGAAAATAATTTCCGAGTCCCGGGGCCAGGAAGCCGGAATCAAGAGTGTAACGGTTGAAATTATCGGAAAGTTGGCCTACGGACACCTCAAGACCGAGGCCGGCGTCCACCGTTTGGTCAGGCTTTCTCCCTTCAACGCCAAAAATCTCCGCCAAACTTCCTTCGCCCTGGTTGAAGTTTTACCGGAAATTGATAAAATAGAAGATGTCGATATCAGGCCGAACGATCTTCGCGTGGACACTTTCCGGGCCGGCGGAGCCGGGGGCCAGCACGTGAACAAAACGGACAGCGCCGTGCGCGTCACGCATCTGCCGACGGGTCTTGTGGCAGCCTGCCAGAATGAACGAAGCCAGCTTCAGAATAAAGAAACAGCCTTGAAAATACTGCGGGCTAAAATTTTCCAAAGAAAGCTGGAAGAAGAAGGGAGAGAGAAAGAAAAAATAAAGGGAGAGCACTTATCGGTTCAGTGGGGAAGTCAGATCAGATCCTACGTTCTCCATCCCTATAAGCTCGTCAAAGACCATCGGACAAAGTTTGAATCAAAAAATCCCGATGAGATATTGGATGGAAAACTGGATGAATTTATAGGAGCCTATTTAAAAAAATCAACAAAATAATGCGTTTCGCGATTTATGATTGAATTTATAAATGTCAAAAAAACATACGGCAGCGGAAATTTGATAGCGACGGCCTTGGAGAATATAAATTTCAAAATCAAAAAAGAGGAATTTGTCTCTTTTGTCGGCCATAGCGGAGCCGGAAAGTCAACGATTTTGAAACTTATTTACGCGGAAGAAAAACCGACTTCCGGAGAAATTCTTTTTAATGGAGAAGATATTTCAAAAATCAGCTCAAAACAGCTTCCTTATCATCGCCGCCGGATCGGCACGGTTTTTCAGGACTACAAACTTCTGCCTAAAAAAACCGTCTACGAAAACGTGGCTTTTGCTCTCGAAGTATCCGGATATCCGAGCCGTGAAATTCGCGAAAGCGTTCCGCAAATTCTCGATATTGTAGGGCTTTCCAATAAGATGGGGAGCTATCCGCACGAAATATCAGGCGGAGAACAGCAGAGAGCGGCCATCGCCAGGGCCTTGGTTCACCGGCCGGCTCTTATCATCGCTGACGAGCCAACCGGAAATTTGGATCCGATCAGCGCCTGGGGGATCATTCAATTGCTTCTCAAGATAAACAAACTCGGAACAACAGTGGTTCTAGCCACTCATGACAAAGATATAGTTAATAACGTCAAAAAAAGAGTTATCACTCTTGATCAGGGGCGCGTTATCCGCGACCATAGCAAGGGAAGGTACGCGATTTAAAGTTTAAATTTTTCCATTATGTTTTTGACCATCTCAAGGACGCTGAAAGCCGGATTCCAAAATTTCTATCGAAATGGATCCTTGAGCGTGGCGGCCGTGAGTATTTTGACGCTCTCTTTGCTCATCATCAGTATTATCATCGTCCTCACTATCACAGCCAATCTGGGACTCAAGTACATTCAGGACAAAATTGACATCCGCGTTTATTTCAAAAGCGACACGGAAGAATCGAAGATGATTAATTTTCGTTCTGAAATTCTGAAATATAAGGAAGTCAAATCCGCCGATATAGTTTCAAAAGACCGGGCCTTGTCGGAATTCAAAGCCAACAATTCAAATAAGCCGGAAATTTTGAAAGCCATTGAGGCCGTCGAAGAAAATCCGCTTTTGGCGTCCGTCAATATCAAAGCCGTAGATCCGGAAAAATACGACGTTATTGCTAATTCAATCGAAAATTCCGCCTACAAAGAAGACATTGCCAGCATCAACTATCAACAATACAAACTGGTCATTGATCGTTTCAATTCGACCATCCAAACGATCAGAAAAACCGGCATTTTCCTTTTTATTCTTTTCTCGCTGATTGCCATCCTAATCACATTTAATGTCATAAGAATGACAATTTTCAACCACGGCACGGAAATAGAAATTATGAGGCTGGTCGGGGCTTCAAACAATTATATCCGCCTTCCTTTTGTCTTTGAAGGGATTATATACGGCACAGTTGCCGCCTGTATCGCCATAATCCTCCTTATTCCGATGGTGAAAGTCGTAACGCCTTATATCATCGGGTCAGCATACGTCAATGTTGTTCAAACCGGCTTCACGACATATTTTGTCCTTATCTTCCTTATTCAATTGCTTCTCGGCACATTATTGGGCGTCATCAGCAGTCTTTTGGCTATTAGGAGATATTTGAAGATATGACAATGGTTAACTGTCGGGATCTCGTGGAATAAGTATCAAAGCCTGGATAAATAGGCTTTTTTGCTTGATATTTTAGCAATATTTAGCTAGAATCATATTGATATTGAACTCATATAAAGATCCTCCGATTTGTCATTCCGGGCTTGACCCGGAATCCAGTCAACAAGCCGAATTAGTTTTTCTAGATTCCCGCTTTCGCGGGAATGACAATAGACAAAAATTTTTCAACATTGGGGAGTAGCCAAGCGGTAAGGCAGTGGCCTCTGAAGCCACCATCGGGGGTTCGAATCCCTCCTCCCCAGCAGAATAAAAAAGCTGACAAGGAGCACAAAATGTCTTCTTAATAGTTACTTCTTTTTCAATGAATACTTTTAAATTAAAAGACAACTCGTTGGCTGTCTGTAAAGCCATTGTAAGCAGCAACCCTCAAATTTCATACTTTGAAATAATTTCTCACCAAGTTGGTTTGAATTGGCGACAAATTTATAAAAAAGACAAAGAAAAATTAGAGCATCTAAATAGTGCCTTCACGCATGAACAACCTCACACACGAGTCAGATATAATCGAGAAGATTTTAAAAATCTTAGTTTAGAAAACCTGCAAAAAACAAAAGCCAATTTAGTATGGTCATTTACCTCAAGGGTTTTTTGCAAGGATGGTAAATATCGTCATATCCCCATGATGAATTTTCATTCGGAAACTGCTTCGATTAATAATATTGTAACTGCTATACAATGCGTATGCGGTGATAAACCGGGAGCAATTTTGAATAGCGGACGGTATTTTCACTACTATGGAAACTTTCTTCTTGATCAAAATGCATGGATTAAATTTATGGCATCTTTTTTAATGCCTTGTATCTTAGTAAGTCCGCGATACATAGGACACAGATTAAGCGACGGATATTGCAGTCTTCGATTAACAGCAGAAAAGAGGTATAAGCCTATTACTCCCACGGTGGTTTATATATTCTAATTTTCGGCTTCAATTTAATACAAACTGGCTAAATAGGTTCGGAGTTTGACCTATGGCCCCAGCCAAAATCAATGAAAAATAAGAAATTCATAAATTTATTCTTTTTTTATTCACTGTATATTTGGTTTACATCATTCAGCGGATCAATTTTGCCGACTCATTTTCTCAGTGAAGGCCTAAATTTGAGCCAAATGATATTTGGTAAATTTCTTTTTTATATAGGGAATATCATCCTGCTTTTACTTTTAACAACTTTTCGATCAAAAAGAGCTTGGCGCTTGGCTTTATTTTTGAATTTCGGATACATTCTGCTTTCGATTAAAATACTAAGCTCCACCCAATTTTACGCAGCGAGTATTTTATCGGGCTTTGCACTGTTCTTTTTCTATGTTTTTTACAACATCGCCCACTTCGAAAACACGCCTCAAGAAAAAAGAGGCTATAGCTCCGCATTAATGTTCAGCATCGGCCCGCTGATTGGTATAGCCGCCCCGCTCGCTTCCGGCTATTTGGCCGCGACCAACATCAACCTGCTATGGATTTTTTCTGGGATATTTTTTCTTGTCACTCTCTATTTTATAAATCGCCAAGAAGATTTTTCTCTGACATATTCATTGAAATCAGCTCTTCGCGAAATAAAAGCGACTCGCTGGTTTATATTTCTGGAAGGAATTTGGGAGGCTATGATTTTCGGCATTATCCCGATCTTCAGTCTTTTTTTCATCAAAAAACCTCTGGAGTATGGCGGATTTTTAGCATATCTCGCGATAGTGGCGGTGCTTGCCAACTTAATTTTAGGAAAATTAACTGATAAAATTCAAAAAAGAGTTGTTTTTTTATATCCTCTGACTATAGGCATGTCCGTTTTGACATTTCTGTTTGTTTTTGCGGTTAAGAACTTTCTTCTGTGGGCTATATTCACGGGACTCCTGCAATTTTTGCTACCGCTCTTTTGGAATGTTTCCACGGCGATGGTTATTGATTCTCATCCTAATCTAAGGCTTGCCATACCAGGCAGAGAATTCATGCTGGCTGCCGGAAGAATTATAGGTCTATTAATCGCCTTTATTAGCTTTTCAATAGAAAAAATACCTCATAACGTCTTTTTTGTTTTAGGGTTTGTAATGTTTTTATACCCTGTAATATTATTTTGGAATACCAGAATTAGTAAGAGATACAGATACTTGTAAAATTAGCCTGGATTCTCTAAAATAATTGGGTGTATTATCAATAAAACATAATCGCTTATGCAGCAATCTGCTCTTATCAGCTACCTTCTTGGACATCAATGGATTATCGTTCTCGTTATGCTTTGGACTCTTCCCTGGAAGGGAGCGGCCCTTTGGAAAGCGGCTCGAAACCGAAGCGTCATTTGGTTTGTGGTTCTTTTTATTCTCAACACGCTGGGCATTCTTGAGATTATTTACATATTTTTCTTTTCCCGAAAAAAAACGACAGAAGCGATCGAATCCGGAGATCAAAGTAAAATCGAGAGAACAATAATTTGATAAAAGCGGACAGCCGCGATTATTGACAGATCGCGCGCGAAGAGATAAAATGAAGACTGCTAATCTAATAATTATTAATTTTATCCGGTATGAAAAATAATCCCGTCATCCAGCCCCTGGGAGAAAACGTTTTGATCGAACCAATGAAAGCCGACGCCAAAACCGCCAGCGGAATAGTCCTTCCCGACACGAGTGAAGAAAAAACGCAGGAAGGAACGGTTATCGCCGTTGGAAGCGACAAGAAGATCAAGGTTAGAAAAGGCCAAAAGATCATCTATTCAAAATATTCCGGAAACGAAATAAAAGCGGGGGAGAAGGAATATTTGCTTGTAAAAAACGAGGATATCCTGGCAATTGTAAAATAATTTTATTTCAGTATTTCTGATAAAAAGAGTCCCGATGAGAAGCGGGATTCTTTTTTATGCCTAAATTACTGTTCACTGATCATTGATCACTGTTCGTTGTATTTCCTCCAGCGTTTTTCCAGGCGCCAAGGCCGCCGTCCAAAATATAAGCGTTAAAAAAATTCAGATCAAACAGAGTGATTGCCGCTTTTTTGGCTTCATCTTCGCTTCCTCCGTATACAACCACCTTTTTTACCGCGGATATTTTATCTTTATTTTTTTCCAGTTTCGAGAGCGACAGGGCAAGCGCTCCTTTGATATGGCCTTTTTGAAAATCTTCCTTGCTTCTCACGTCCAGAAATTGGACAACATCTTCTCCCGCGCCTAAAGATTGAATCAAGTTATCGACATTTATTTTTTTTATCTTATTCGCGTTTTCCCCGGAAATACTGCTTGAAACAAGGGGATATCCTTGGTTTTGCCAGGCTGATATTCCATCCTGCAAATATTTTGTGTTGGAAAAACCCGTCGCTATCAATTCATTGGTTTTTTTGGCCATTTCATATACGTCTTCGCCCTGATTGGCAAGAATGATATTCGAGGTCTTGTCGACTTCTAACGATTCCAGTTTTTCTCCGTTGATTGTTTCAGCGGCCGCATTTTCTGACGCGGCAATATGCCCTTTTTCAAAATCACTGGCGGAGCGCATATCGAAAACAAATATTTTTCCCTTTTCTTTCAATTCATTGAATAAATTTTCGGAAGTTATCGAAGGAGCCCGCAGAATTTCCGCGTTTATTTTTTCTTCCGAATTCCCTTCTTTATTTTCGATCCCGCCGATAAAGGGCCGCGCTAGAGCCCAGATGATAACGAGTGCGATCAGAACGAAGCCGATAACAAAAATTTTATTTTGATTTTTTTCTTTCATTATATTTATAATATTTTGTTAATTTATCAGGCCATCGTGAAATCCGGATATCCTCTTCGGAAATCATCTATGCCAGCCGCGTTTTTCCCTTCGAGCTGGACTACTTTCAAAAAGACGATTCCTCTTCCGGCTTGAACAGCTGTTTTCTGGCTATATTCTATAACTTTTCCAGGTTTTTCGCCACTTTCGGCAGCTGGATCAATGCTTATTTCCAATAATTTAAGCCTTTTAATCCCATTCTTAAGCCTTGCGGCCGTATATAATCCCGGCCAAGGCTGAAAGGCTCTCCACTTGTCATAAATTTCTTGCGCCGTTTTTTTCCAGTCAACAAGTCCTTCCTCCCGCCTGACAGGCCGGCAAAAAGTCGCCAATTTCTCGTCTTGTTTTTCCGGTTTTATTTTTCCGGAAATCCACCCGGGAAGATTTTCAGCGAGAACTGTCGCTCCCAGCCGGGATAGTTTTTTTGTCAAAGTTTCAGCCGTGTCGCCATTTTCAATTTTTATCTTTTCCCGCGCTAAAATTTCCCCGGCGTCCACTTTCTCGTTCATCAGCATCAGCGTCACGCCGGTTTCTTTTTCGCCGCCCAGTATAGCGTTCTGGATAGGGGACGCTCCCCGAAATTTCGGGAGGAGGGACGCATGGATATTGAGACACCCGAAGCGGGGAATTTCCAAAAATTCTTTGGGGAGAATTTTTCCATAGGCCGCCACAACAATCAAATCCGGACTGATTTCTCTTATATTCTTCACGGCTTCTCCTTTTTTCAGGCTATCCGGCTGAAAAATTTTAATATTTCTTTTAAGCGCCAGTTCTTTTACCGGCGAAAAAGAAACTTCTTGCTTTCGTCCAATTTTTTTGTCCGGCTGGGTGAATACGGCAACAATATTATAGCCGTTTTTCGCGAGATAATTTAAAACATCCGCCGCAAATTGCGGCGTTCCCATAAAGATAATTTTTATATTTTCTTTTTTCATTGTTTCCTAAGATCCGATCTTAGGAGCGTCCTAAGATCGGATCTTAGGAAAAGCCCTATCAATTACCAAAATTCCGTCGAGATGATCAATCTCATGCTGGAGCACCCGCGCCAAAAGCCCCTCGGCCTTAATTTTAATTTTTTTTCCATTTATATCCCGGGACTTTATTTTCACTTTCACCGGCCGTTCAACTGGAAAATATTTTCCCGGAAAGCTCAAGCAGCCTTCTTCAAAAATTTCTTTCTTCCGGGAATGAGCCTTGATTTCCGGATTTATCAGAACGAAGAGCGCGTTATCAACTTTCGCGAGACAAATACGAAGATCCGATCCGACTTGCGGCGCCGCGAGGCCTACTCCCTTTTCCATTTCCATGGTTTTTATCATATCTGAAACCAGATCCTCCAGGAGGGGATCGTTGAAATCCTTGACCGCCCGCGCCTTTTGGCGAAGAAAATCGTCCGGGTATTTGATAATTTTAAGCATATCTTTATGAATATTTTTAGATTCGCATATCGTAGAAATTATACCGTGCTTACCGGATCGACATCCACCGCCCATCCTTTCTTGAGGCTTCCCAGAATCGGAAAGATCGGGAGATCGGCGACGAGCAGATCCGGCGGAATTTTTATCAGAATATTCGTCATATATAAACCTCTTTTTTCCGCAAACAAGGGTTTATACGGCTCGCTAATTTCAATCATATTATCGCCTCCAGCCGACAGGCCGTCAAATATTTTTTTGGCTTCTTTTTCCGCCAGATCCGCGGAATCGCCGCGGTACACCAGTTTTATCAATTTTTTGAAGGGGGGATAGTTCATTTTTTTTCGAAACTTTATTTCGTTTTCAAAAAAATAATCCAGCTTTCCGGTTTTGACGCTCTCGATCAGAGGATCGCCGGGAAAAAATGTCTGGATAACCAGTGTCCCGTTTTTATCCAGCAGCTGCTTGGCTTGAGTAAAGTTCAGAAACATGATTTCACGCGAATTAAAATCTGCCGAATTTGAAAAATCATGTCCCGAGACAATTCCGACCAATCTGATATTTTTCCCGGCAATATCCCGGATGGCGATTTGAGTTCCGAGCAATATGTCAATTTTGCCTTTTCCAAAAAGATCGCTTATCTTCTGATATTTTTGAGCGCTTTTCATCACATCCGAGTCAAGCCGCGCGATGCTGGCCGCGGGAAACAATCTCTTCAGTTTTCTTTCAACCATTTGGATTCCAATTCCGAAATGTGAAAACTGGGATCCGCCGCATTTCGGACAGGAACTGAACAATTCAGCCTTATAGGAGCAATGAAGGCACCGATACTGCTCATGCTCTTCAAAATAAACGAGGGCTTTCTTGCATTTGGGGCATTTCAGTATCTGGCTGCAATTTTGACAAATGGAAAAGGTTGATAGTCCCCGCCGGTTAACCAGAATAATAGCTTGTTTTTTTGATTTTATGGCCCGGGCAAGATGGCCGTAAAGGCTTTCCGAAATCGGAAAATCCGCTTTTCTTTTTTCAGGCGCCAGGCTGACGACCTCCACCTCTGGTCCGGCAGTCTTTTTTTGAAAATCGAAAGCCTTCAATTTTCCGTCTTTATTGCTGATAAAATTTTTCAGCGAAGGAACAGCGCCGTCATAAACCAGATCGGCTCCGAAATCCCGGGCTAAAAATTCGGCTGCCTCGACCGCGTTGTAGCGGGGAGTGGAATTCCACTGCTTGTGCGACAAATCCTGATCTTGCTCCACAATAATAAGCCCTAAATCAAAAAAGGGCGCGAAAATGCCGATTTTTGAAGCGACAACTATTTTGATTTTATTATTTTTGATCATTTTCCACTCATGGAAAAATTTTCCCCGGGCTATTTTACTGTGGATCAGCGAAATGTTTTCTTTCGGAAAATGATTTTTTAGCTGTTCCGACAAACTATAAGCATAAAATATTTCAGGAACCAGGATCAGACATTGCTTCTTTGTCTCAACCGCCTTCTTGATCAAGCTGAAAACATATTCCTTTCGCTTAATTCCTGATCCGACTGTCAAAATACTTTTGCCTGAACCGGATGATAGGGCCTTTGGGCCATTTTTTTTCGTTTTTCGTTTTTTCTTCAGCGCTGCCTTTTCCGCATGGCGATAATTAACCCGCTGCGGAACCATCGATTTTAAAACTATTCCAAGAGAGGTGAGATAATAGGATGATATGAATTTTGCCAGATTTATTTGCTTTTCCGTTAAAAATAACGGCTCAATTACTTTTATTATTTTTTTCAGCTTAAAAGATCCTGAATGGGAAAAGTATTCATTTGAAGAAATAACGACGCCTTCTATCTGCCTGTGAAAAAAAGGAATCGAAACCAGCGTTCCCTTCGCCAGCGCTTCCTGATAGAGATACGAAAAAATCTGCATTTTGGAAACAGGCAAAGGAGTCACTGGCGCGACTTGGACAATATATTTATTTATCATTAAGGCATCTGATGCAAATCAATTATAATTTTTACCATAGTTTTGCACTTTAGACTTTGAGCTTATTTTATATTGATACTCGCCACCATATAGCCGACACCGAACGGCGCTTCGTAGCTCAGGGATTTCACATCCCAGCGCAACTTTGAGATTGCTCCCAGCATCATAACAATGGAGCGAAGACCGCATTCGCCGGCTTCTTCGATGAAACGGGGGTCGAAATTGAGAATTTCCTTGATATTTTTTTGCCGGATCAATTCCTGGATCCTGCGGTCGAACATTCTTCCCTGCGGAGAATATCCGGCCGGCGCGTCGGGGGTCACCCGATGAGAAAGGTCGCCGCTGGCAATGAGAGATACGATCTTAGGAGAAGCTTGCAAAACTTCGCCCATAGCTTCCCCAAAACGAAAATGAAAATCGAGAGGCAGCATCGAAAAAGACATATGGATCATTTTCGGGTTATAGCTGACATCCTTTTCATTCATCAAATAGTGAAGCGGGACCAATATGCCGTGATCAAGCTCCAGCTCCCTTGCAAGTCCGGCCGGAATACGCTTTTTTCTTAAGTTGAGAACAATCTCATCCACGAGCTCCCGGTCGTTTTCAAAAACAAATCTTCTCTCGTCGCCGAACTGGCCCATATCGCCGCGCAATGTCGGGGAATAGTTAATAATAAACTTGTCGTACTGGACGGGGCCATGCGGAGAAATTATAACGGCTGTATCAGCTCTAACGGCCCGGAATTTTTCTCCGGCACTTTTCATGGCGTTGACGGTTTTCCGGCATAAATTCAAACTGCTCCGGCCGATTGTCGGAATAATGATAGGCGGATGGGGAGTAATGGCGACGTAACGAATCATAATTTACGCGATAAATTGCCTTTTGCTTTCTTATTTGATACAATTTTAACAGAAAAAAGCTTTTTTATAAAGGGGATTTAAAATAAATGATTTTACTCGACGGTAAAAAACTGGCAGAAAAAATCAAACGCGACCTCAAAAAACAGGTTTCAAGGATGAAGCAAAAGCCCGTTTTGGTGATGGCGCTTGTCGGCGATGATCCGGCTTCAAAGGTTTACGTCCGGAATAAAAAACTGGCCTGCCAAGAAGTGGGTATTATCTCAAAAGAAATATTTCTGCCGGAAAATATTTCCGAAAATAAATTGATTTGCGAGATTCAAAAATTAAATCAGAATAAAAAAATCACCGGCATAATCGTCCAGCTGCCGCTGCCGAAGAAAATAGATAAATATAAGATTTTGGAATCAATTGACCCCGAAAAAGACGCTGATTGCCTTAATCACCATAATTTTGGAAAATTCTTGCAGGTCGGCGAAAAAAAATCAGTCGTTATTCCGGCCACTGCCATCGGAATAATAAAACTTTTTGAAGAGTACAAGATTCCGCTTTCCGGTAAATACGCCGTAGTAGTGGGATATTCAGACATCGTGGGAAAACCGCTCACTGAAATGCTTCTCGACCGCGGAGCCACCGTCACCGTCTGCCATGACAAAACAAAAAATCTCGGAAAATATACTTCGCAAGCCGATATTTTGGCCGTTGCCACCGGAGTCAGGGGCTTGATAAAAAGCGGCATGGTTAAAAAGGGCGCCGTGGTTGTTGACGCCGGCATCCATCGGGATAAAAACAAAAAAATCTGCGGCGACGTGAATTTCCGCGCAGTCAGTAAAAAGGCTTCTTTTGCGACTCCCGTTCCCGGCGGAGTGGGGCCGATGACAGTGGCGATGCTGCTTTGGAACACGGTGAGATTAAGCAAATCGTCTCCTGGCTAGATGATAATTAGCAGGATAGCATTTATTCCAATTGCGTATCGCTTGCCGCTTCAGAGGAGACGAGTTCGTCTTCTTTTTTCTTTTTGCGGGAGATTATGTCCTTAAGTATTTGGATTTCAGCCGCGCCGAATTCGCGCATCGCAAAGAGCAGGAACATATACAGTCCCATCAGAATAACTGACCAGAGAATGAAAATAAATTCGCCTCTCGAAAAAAAAGTTGAGGCCAGAAACATGACCGTTGATGCAATTAATATTTTCACAAAACTTGAAAACTTAAATAAATAGCCGAAAAATCTATACGAATACGCAAGCACCAGCACCATCGCGACAAAAGAAGTGATCGAGGTGGCGATTGCCGCTCCGGTCAAAGCGTATTTTTGAATGAGAAAGTAGCTCAAAACTATATTTGTCGCGAGTCCGGCAAAGGCGATATACATCGGCGCTTTCACTTTTCCCGCGCCGTTCAGGGCAAACGCCATGACATAAAATATGGTGAGAAACGTCACTCCGCCCATCAAGATCGACATCGGCTCGGCCGCGGCTATATATTTTGCGGAATAAAAAATCTTGATGATAGGCCGCGAATAAACAGCCATCAAAATCGCAATCGGCAAAAGAAACATCACCATGAGGCGCAAAGATTGCCCGATCAGTTTTTTGGTCTCGGCGTGATTGTTGCTCGACGTCGATTTTGAAACCGCCGGCAAAATGATGATTGTGAGGGCGTAAAAAAGAAAATAGGGGATCCGTCCGACGGTAATAGCGCCGTTATATAAACCCGTCAGACGATCGTCGTGAAGAATACCCTTCACCAGGTAAAGATCGATAGTTATCAAAAATTCGTAAGCGATGAGAAAAAGAGTCATCGGCCAGGCATACTTCAAAAGTTTTCTCCAGTCAAAAAATCCTTCCGCCTTGAGTTTTTTGAACGGATCATAGAGATTAGCTTCAAAGAATATGGAAAGGGGAGCCAGGATATAGCCGACAATCGCTCCCTGAAGAGCCATGCCGCGAGATTTCAGCAACCAGGCCAACCCAAGGATGAAAACGATTCTAGCGACAGCCCTCGATGTTTTCAGGGCCGCCTGAATATTGAAACGATGAAGGCCGGTGTAATAGTAAAAATAAAAAGACGCCAAAGCAAAAGCCGGAATCACCAGAGTGGACAACTGGAAAAGGGGAGTCAATGTTTTGTCCCCGAGAACTTGAGAGATCAGAGGGGAAAGCAAGAAGAATATTATTGTTACGCTGCCGATCAGAAAAAACTGGATCTTAACCGTCTGTTTCTTGATGATAGGAATGAGCCCCGGCTGGGTCTCAAAAATCTCGCTCAAATATTTCGACATAGCCGTCGGCACTCCCTGGCCGATAAGAACCACGATCATCGTGGTAAGCGTGATGACTATTCCGTATCTGCCGTAATCCGCCGGACCCAGAAAACGCCCCATGAAGCTATGGATAACATAAGCCGAAAGATTATAGACAATCTCCGATAACGTGACCCAAAAAAACGATTTTACAAGAAATTTTGACATCATTTTTATCCTAAAGTTAAGCTTTAGGAATATTCCTAAAGCTTAACTTTAGGATTTCCGCAGATATTTCTTCTTTATTCCTCTCCCCATCAATTATAATAATCTCCCAATCTTTTATTTTATCCGCAAATAATTTTTCTTTCGCCACCAAATATTCCATTCCCTGATCCGGTTTTCGCTCGCGCCGCATAATCGTTTCCGGTTTCACATCGATATAGAAAGCAAAATCTGGTTTGGGGATATGTTTTTCCGCAAACAGCGTAGACATTCGATGTCTACGATTTGGACATCGAATGTCCAAAAGATACGCGATATTCACCACGCTGTCATAAAAATACCGATCACTAATAACATAATCAACTTTTAATTTTTTCAGCAGTCTCTTGAACCTAAAAATATCTATAAGCAAAGCAATTTTACGCAATTGAATTTGAGGCCAATTGGCTTTCGTCACGCTCTTATTGGGGCCTAAAGCCCCAATTGGGGCTTTAGGCCCTCGATTCGCTATCGAAAATTCCACCGCGTGGAAATAATAAAAACTTTTTCCTTGTTTTTTAAGGAAGTCCTTTAAAAGCTCTATTTGCGTTGATTTCCCCGAGCCATCCAGCCCGGAGATCGTGATTAATTTAGGTATTGACATTGATTAAATAATATGCTTAAATAAGATAAAATACACTGTAGAGAGGTGAACCATGCACATGCAACAGACAGAAAAAAGTGAGAAAGAGAAGTGCCCCAACCCCGATTGCGTTGATGGACTGGTTGAAGTCTCATCATTGAGTGGGAGCATCAAGGAACCTTGCTGCTTCTGCGGTGGAAATGAAGAAATTTAACAAGGGCAAAGGGATTAAAAAAATGCACAACGATGCTCACTCTCCACCCGGGGCCGACTCCAATGTCGGCCTCAAAACTTTTTTACGCCATCAATACTGCCACGGGCTGCATTTTCGCCACTACTTTTATGATCTTATTCTCCACCATTCCTTCAATCACTTCTTCCACATTTTTATAGTGAGAGCTATCTTGATCGATGATTTGCCTTGAACGGGCGTTGAATAATTTGACTTTATTTTTCTTCATTTTTTCTATCAGCTCCGCTCGATTTTGCGGAGTTTCTCCGCGTTTTTCTTTTGATTTTCCCGTCCCGTGGCTCGCGGAAAAAAACGTTGATTCATTTTCATCCGTCCCGACGCCGAAATAAAAGGGTGTAGCCATCGAAGAGGGGATGAAGATCGGCTCGCCGGTTTCTTCATAAAACTTTGTTCCTTTCATCCTTTGTGGTCCATTCGCCCGCGTGGCTCCGTTTCGATGCAGCCAAACTTTTTCGCCGTAATGTTCTTCTTCCCCCACGTGTCCGTGAGGCATATCATAAACCAGCGGCAAAGAAATATCTTTACCGAGAACTTTATTGATCGCTTTTTGAAGATTGTTGGTCAGAATGGCACGATTGGCAAATCCATGGTTGGCGCTGGCTCGATGCGCCGTAATATACATCCGCCCCAACTCGCTTTCCGAATCAATCGGATAATATTCTTTTTTATTTTTCCAAATCGGAATTTCGTGGCGCAATTGTTCGTGGATGGGATTATTTTTTTTGAGAAAACTTCTTCGTCCCAACTCCAAAACTATTTTCTGGCTTCGGTGTTCCTTAATTTTAGGAGTATAGAAATATGACGCGTATTGCCCAAACATTCCCGATCCAGTGTGCATCAGGAATAAATATTGGCCTTTTTTTATTCCGAATTTTTCGGCTAAATCATTATCAGAAATATCTGAAACTTTCATAAGGTCCAGAAAATGATTTCCCGCCGCTCCCAAAATTCCCAGGCGCAACTGCGCAATTCGAAGAAATGTCTTTGGAATCGAATTAAAAATATCTTTTTCGGTTGGAATTTCGTCAAAAAAATTCCCGTTTTTAAACGTAAAATCGGTTTCGTTGCTAACAATTCCGAAGCGATCGAGAATGGCCCGGCTGCCGCGCCGACAGACATCCATAACGGTGTCGTAGGAAACTCTGCTTCCCATATAGGTTGTTGTCGGAATAACTTTTATCAGCTCGGAGAATAATTTATCAACCTGTTTTTCATCGAGATCGTCACCTCCAAACGGAGTTTTGATGAGGCGCATTCCGCAATTGGGGGCAGTGTCCATTGTTTGGGGCAAGATATATCTTTTGGTCGCCACGGCCGTTCCGGTCGGGTTTTTGCGCCCTTTTTTGGAATGGACGTCAGAAAGAGCGGCAATATGATGGAACACATGCTCGTCACTCGCTATATCAACCAACTCCTGGATAGTCTCTTCGCCCGGCATCAGATCATCGGACACATGAAAAACCACCGGGACTTTCATACCTCCCTTAGCTTCGATTATTTTTTTGTGGGCTGTCAGAGATTTGATATTCATAGGTTTCTATAAACTTCCTCGTATTCTTTCACCACTTTCATTATATCAAAATTCCGGATTACGTACTCCTTTCCCGCGTTTCCCAGTTCCGCGCGCTTCTCGGGATCATTGTATAACTCCAAAATCTTTTCTTTGAGCGCTTCGCAGTCCCCGGGATTGATGAGGATGCTGTTTGAATCATTTAAGAAATATTTCAGCCTTTCAATATTAGTCGCAATCACGGGTTTTCCGCAAGCCATCGCTTCAATTACCGCCAGCGGTATATCGAATTTTCCTCTCATATTGCGGACGGGGAAAATTGAAATGTCGCATAGATTATAAACATCGGGCATTTTGTAGCCTCCGTCATCCAAAAAAGAAACTTTTTCGAGACATCCGGATTCTTTCAATCTCTCAATAACTTTTTGCTTTTTCTCCGCATCTTTTTTGTTTTTTATCCGGAGAGCCAGTTGCAGATGAAAATTATCATGCTGTTTAGCTAAATCAATAAAACTTTCCACCACGTCGTCGATCGCCCCCATGCGCGTATATTCTCCGGTAAAATTTATGACAAAATCATCATTACTTGTTTCAAATCTTTTCATTAATTCCTGATTTTTTTCTCGCGGACAATAATCGGAGAGATCGACCCCTGGATAAATCCGCTTCACG
The DNA here is from genome assembly GCA_030679895.1 of Candidatus Moraniibacteriota bacterium. GTDB lineage: Bacteria > Patescibacteriota > Minisyncoccia > Moranbacterales > UBA11712 > Fen-1326. The sequence continues at coordinate 20,903 of JAUXSN010000036.1, forward strand.
TTCTCAAATCCCATTATTTCCAGTTTTTCTTTGGCGTAATCGGAGTAGGTGATAATCCGGTCACCGAATAATATTTTCTTGAAATTTTCTTCGTTATATAAATCTTCACGCAAAGTGGCAACAGTTTGAATAAATTTTGCTTTTTTATTCTTGAGCGCTAGTTTGATAAAAAAAGAATTGATTTTTGTCGGAGTAAAAAGAGAATGAATAATATCAAAATTATTAGCCTTCCTAAGAAACTTAAACAACTTAAATTTTTGCGCAAAATCCAGTTTCGGCGAAGAAAAAATATCGTGACAGACAACATTGACTTGGAAACTCGGTTTCCACTTGGAAACTCGGTTTCCAAGTTGTGCGCAGGTCAAAAGATGGATTTCAGCATTTCTGACATTATTCGCCAGAGTATAAGCGAAATTTTTCGACGCTTCGTCCCACGGCGGACAAATCGGGCGAGTCAGAAGTAAAATTTTCATTTAATATTCTTATAAATCTTATACTCCGCGTCTTTGTTGCTGACAATAATCATGATTTTTTCCGCTCCGTTCAGATTATTCATGTCGAGCGCCGGCGAGATTTTTTGCTTGGCGCCAGCTTCGACTGCAACTTTTTCTTCAATTGTTTTGTCGTTTCCGAATAAAATCTTGTAATCATATTCCGCGTCTTCTCCCTCGTTATTTTCGATCGCAAAATCAAGAGAATTATCTCCGGGATTTGCAAAATAGACCGCCACCCAGTCTTTTTTATAGTCGTAGTTATGATTTCGCGCTTCAATGATAAAAAGAATGGAAAATCCAATGAGGAGAAGCGCGAGAATTGTGATGATAATGATTTTGGATGGCATGATATTTCAAAGTTCGGCTTTTTCCTCCCCCGACTATTCGTCGGGGAATTCCTCAAAGCCAAACTTTTTTAATTCCGTTTAAATATCGAAATATAATTCGATCCATACACTTTTGAAAATTCCGGATAGGCTTCAAAGCTTTTCCCTTCAATTTGGGCGTTTACCGCGATATAGTTCACGCCCGTTTCGGAGAAACACTTCAAAGCCTCGGCACTTTCCGGTTTTGAAATCATATCGCGGGTGCACATTTCACGCGGTTTCGTCGGATCGTCATACCGGGACAGATTCCCGCGGCTCAAGGGATATTTATAATCTTTCATGAAAAAAAGCTTGTACCACGAATCGCCGTATATGTTTACGTGGTCTTTCAGAATCACGTCTTTTGATGAGTCAGTTGTTTCGGCCAAATATTGGGCGGAATGAAAAGTTTCCATCGTTTCTTGAAACTGCGGCCGCGTCTTGAACGCCTCCGCGCTGTCGGAAAGGCCATTAGTGATAACGAAAAATAAAAGCGTGTACAAAAGAGCAGACGCAAAAAACCTGGTCGAAGATTTTTTGAGCAGTTCAAAATACTTCGCCAAAGCATACGCGGAAACCACCGAAAGGGGAAGGAAAAGATAGTTTCCTATCCGGTCGCTGGGAATATTCACGTAGAGCCAACCTGGCTTATAAGCCATAATAAAAAGCACCGAAGTCCAGCCGATCGTGAAGCTATATTTATATTTTTTCGGTTTGAAGTTCAAGAAAAGAAGCGCGATTCCGATCGCGCCCAGCAGCAATCGGGCGCTCCCGACATTCATTTCGATCTGATCAAGGCTTAATCCGACCCGCGTGATTTTTGACGGCGCGCCAGTCGCCTGGCTCACGGCTGACTTATCGAAATAGGAAGGAGTGAATATAAACAATAAATAGATAATAGAAAATAGAAAAAACAAAATCGGAACGGGTTTGAGGAAAATTCTCGCCCAATTTCCGATTATTCCGAAGGCGCGTTTGATGTTCAGAGCCAGATAAAGAAACAAGACCGCGGCCATGGAAAATATGAAAACAAAAGCGCTCAAGTGATGCGTGTAGAGAATCCCGAGAAACGAGAACAGGAAAAGACCCGCAAAAATCTGGTTCTTTTCCTTGAAAGCCCGGAGCAGGAAATATAAGGCTACGGGTATCAGCATATCACCGATAATATTTCCGACAACGCCGCCGCTTACATATTTGCTTTGGGGAGCGGAAACCGCGTAAAGAACGCCGGCCACGAAAAATGACAAAGCAATGGCGTTTTTGTTTCTGAAAAGCCTGGCAACCAGTATTGTCAGCGTAAAAATTCCAAGTATGTTTATAAAAAACAAAATGAGCGAAGGAAGGGCCGTCATTACGCCGACACCGCTTACTAGATTAAATACGGCGAAGATTATGTGCTCTCCAATGATGAAATCAGGCATGCCGTAAACCGGCAATTTCCCGCTTTCGACAATCATCTGGACCCAGTACATATGATGGCCTAAATCAGTGGAGGAAGGAAGAATAGTGTCGGAGAGATAGGCTACGCGGATAAATACAGCCAGAACCAATGAAACCAAAATAAAAATTGTCTGCCAAAAAGAAAAACTGAAAAGCTCTTCCGAGCGAGAAGTTTCTTCGCTTTTTTCAACGCTCTTCGAATTTTTTTTGAAACGATATTGATAAATAATGAACCCCACCAGGCTGATAATCAGAATAGTACCGATCAAAACCATTCCTTTTATCGGGACATTCATCTTGTTGAGGGCCAAAACAGCCATATCAATAAGAATCAGGCTGAACGGCGCAATCAGCACAGCTCTCTCGAAAAAAGATATTTTTTCGCTCGAACGCCCGAAAACGGCCAGTGAAAAAAAATATCCGGGCAAAAAAAAGACAAAGGGAATTGCGAGAAGAAGTTTTAGCAAATCTAAAACCATAAATTATAATCAATTCCTAATCTACGAGATTAGGAAAGAGCGTAAATTACATCATAATACTTTTTGGCTATTTTGTCCCAACTATAATGATCGACTGTATATTGCCTCGCTTTTTCACCGAATTCTTTCCGAAAACTGTCATTCGATAGCACCTCTTTGATTTTTTCCGCCCAGATTTTGGCGTTTCCCGGTTCAAGAAGAAATCCGTTTTGCCCGTCATTAATGGCATCTTTCAGGCCTTCGAGATTGGAGGCCAGGACTACTCGTCCGCAAGCGGCTCCTTCAATGGCGGTTATGCCAAATCCTTCCATTGACCCGGGAATTTTTATATTTGGCGAAATATAGAGGTCACAGGCGTTAAAAATAATCTTTATATCAGGCCTTGGCAGGTTAAGCATCAATTTTACTCTATTTTCCAGATGTAAATCCGCTACCGCCCTTTTGCATGCCGGATAATAATTTTCATCACCGGCGGTCTTTTTCGCTATTCCCGCCCCAGCCGCAACAAGAATATAATTTTCAGGCAGTTTCGGCATTACATTTCTAATGAACCATTCCACGCCTTTGTGCTTCGTAAATCTTCCTCCTCGAAAAATAACCTTTTTATCCTTTAGGTCTATATCTAACAATTTTTCCAAATCTTTACTGACGCAATCTTGGCAAATTTCATTCGGATCTATGCCGTTAGGGATAAAAATGCATTTTTCTTTTGAAATTCCAATTTTTACCGCTTCAGAAATTGTTTCTTGCCCGACCATAATCAGCTTGTCTAATCTTTTTAATGCCGGGATGTTTATTATTCTATATATTTTCCCCAGCAGAGATTTTTTGCGGGCAAAAGTTATATCAAGTCCGTGAATAATGCAGATAATTTTTTTTCTGGGATAAAAAATTTTCAGTAGAGCCCCTATCGAAGACAGAACGCCGTCCCCCAGAAGAACCACGTCATATTTGCCTGCTATAAACAGCGCTTTTACAGCCACCCATGGCAAAAAAACAGGCAAATTCTTTTTACCCGATTTATTGGCGATAACTCTCGTGGGAGCAATTTTTGAAAGAGAATGGCCAATTCCGTAATTCTGATTTTCAATACCGCCGATTATCGGCGGATACGCGCGCGAGATGAAAAGTATTTTCATTTCTTGTATTTTTCTTTTTTAGAAAAGTACATCTGCTCTTCCGTCAATTTTCGATTAGAGCGAATCATATCGGCGATAAGGGCGAATACCAAAAGCTGGATTCCGATCAAAAGGAGCACGCCGGCCAGCATCAGCCAGGTGCGGAAAGGGGAGACCCTAAAATGAGAAAAATAGTAAATGAGAAAAGCGACCCCGATGGAAAAAGATGTGGTAATGAGAACTGCTCCCGGAACGCCGAAAAACATCAT
>JAUXSN010000050.1 GCA_030679895.1 Candidatus Moraniibacteriota bacterium
TAACCCCACTCGCTTTCATGGGGAGCACCGGGGTCGGAGACCGGACGATGGAACTCAAAGAAGTCTTGTTGGTGGATGCCAAGGCGCCGATTTGTTCGGCCATCAGCTTTATTCTTCAGTCCCACGGCTATCTCGTTATGCTGGCACCTGATGCCGGGACTGCTTCAGAAGATATGGGTAATTATTGTTTTGATTTAATGCTCATCTATCTGAACGGATATGAGCGGGACAAATTGGACCTCATACGGCAAACCAACCGGAAATGTCCTCAGACCAAGGTCATGATAGTGACAAATCCCCAGAGAATGACCTTACCCCTCGAGGCGTTTCAGATGGAGGTGGACGAATACCTGCTTGGGCCTTTCAGCGTGCCGGAACTGTGCCGGCGAGTAGACCGTTGTCTTCATCCAACTAAGATTTTCAAACCTGCAGGTGTTTTTGAAGGACGGGGAGGGATGCTTAACGGACGGATTTTGAATCCTCTGAGATTAAAGTTCTTTGATATGGATAGCACGCTCTTTTCTCCGAAAGCCCGTATGAATATGGCTCTCAGAGAAAAATATGGGATTCGGAAAAAAGACAGGTTACGAAATTTAATGAAATCTCAGGCAAGCTCATGAGCATGATGAATATTACCGAAGATTTTCATACAATTATTTAGCCTGTGTCGATTTTAATTAAATATTTGAAAGAGAATTAATATCTGATAGCTATGCAGGCTGTGTACCGCATCCAGTTTTCCGGACACAAAATTTTCTTAAGCCGCCCTCGCGATTGAGTCCTGGTAGAGCCACTGGGCTTTGGCTTGCCAGGCGCTGAGAAAGCCGTTCTTTTCCACCAACCACTCCACAAAGCGCCTGACCGCCGTCCTAACCTCCTCGAGATTCTGATACACCCGGCCATAGATGATGCCAAGTTATCGTCATAGAGGTAATTCTGGCTTTATGGTGGCACCCGCCATAGGGGCGGTGCGCTCACCGCGCCAATTAGGATTACCTGTTTGACGGTTGATATCAGCCCCTGGAAAATGGGCTCCAGGGCAATTCCGGTGACCATTGTGCCTGGATTAAAAATATTTTTGGCATAGAACTTGCTTTTATACTTAAAAGACGACTATTATAGATTAGCGGATTTGACAGGATTGATTCACCACGCCGGCCTCCTTCCCAAAAACCCTGGAGACTTGCCATGGATGGAGATTGTGGAGTATTGGTGGTAAACCGCCGCGGCAAGCTGTTGGCCGCCAACCCCCTGGCGGAGTCCTTTCTCGCGCGCCCTCTCCCCTCCGGTAGTTTCCTTAAGGCCAACGGCCCGCTGGCCCATTCCTTCTCCAGGCACGGCCACCCCATCTGGGAAAGGCTGAGTTGCGGGGAGGAGGAACACGGCCTCCTGCATATAGACGACTTAACGGGAATCGGGATTTTTTACCGGTGCATCCCCCTTTACAGCGAAGAGAATAGGGTCACGGGTACGGTCATTACCTTGGAGAAAAGGGGTGACGAAGCCCTGGGCCAGGCCTTGAAGTTCCTGGGCGTGAGCCATGAAGAGATCATGGACCAGTTCCCGGAGGGGGTGTTT
>JAUXSN010000051.1 GCA_030679895.1 Candidatus Moraniibacteriota bacterium
GGAACTTCTTTTTCGTCGAACGAAAAACAGGGATGATGAAGGTTGCGGGGCACAAGGTGTATCCGCTCGAGATCGAGCAGGTTCTCCTGGACCATCCCGAAATCAAGGAGGCCGCCGTCGTCTCCTCCAGGGACAGATTGCGGGGCGAAGTTCCCAGGGCCATCGTTGTTCCCAAAAACGGAGCGAGTTTGTCCGAGAAAGAGGTCCTGTCGTACTGCAGGGGGCGGCTCGTACATTACAAATTGCCCAGGATCGTGGAAATACGGGAATCCCTTCCGAAAATCGGGAGCGGAAAGATCAACAAGAAATTTCTGCAGATGGAGAACGTATGAAGGCGCTTGTCGCGGACGCCGAATGGAATCCCAGGGAAAAATACCCGCTGACCGAGGATGAGAAAAAGAGGCGGCGGGCGGTCACTGGAAGCCAGGTCTGGCGCAACCCGCGCTTCGAGGTAAGGACCGTCCCGGCGCCTTCCGTCGGGGACGACAAGGTCCTGATACGGGTGGCGGCGTGCGGGATATGCGGATCCGACACGCACACCTACGAAACCGACAATGACGGGTACATCCTCTTCTCGGGCCTGGCGAAATTCCCGTGCATCCCGGGCCATGAATTTTCGGGGGTTGTCGAAAAAGCCGGCAAGGGAGTGGTGGGTCTGAAGAAGCACGACAAGGTTGCCGTGGAAAGCGTCATGTGGTGCGGGAAGTGCCAGTCCTGCAGGAGCGGATCGCCCAACCAGTGCAGACACGTGGAGCTCATGGGGTTGAGCTCCGACGGGGCGTTTGCGGAGTACGTGGCGGTTCCCGAGAGATTCTGCTGGAAGATCGACGACCTGACGGAGCGTTACTCCGAAAGGGAGGTTTTCGAGATGGGGGCCGTCATCGAACCGGTCGGCTGCGCCTATAACGGCCTCTTCGTCGCCGGAGGCGGATTCCAACCGGGCGCCACGGTCGTGGTTTACGGGGCAGGGCCCATCGGGCTGGGGGCGGTGGCCCTGGCGAGATCCGCGGGCGCAAGCCTCATCATCGTTTTCGATGTGATCGACGAGCGCTTGGCCATTTCCAGGCAAATGGGGGCGGACTACACGTTCAATATCAAAGACATGGACGGGAGCAACCCCTCCGCCGAGGTGATGAAGCTTACCCGGGGATGGGGGGCCGAGGTGCAGGTGGAGGCGGCGGGAGCGGCGCCTCAAACCATCCCGGAGATGGAAAGATCGCTTTCCGTCCAGGGGAAGATCATCTATCTCGGCAGGGCCGCCACGAGCACGCCCATGCACCTCGATGTCCTGGTCTCCGGGGCGAACAAGATCATCGGCGCACGCGGGCATGCGGGATACGGGATTTTCCCGTACATCATCCGGATGCTCGCATCGGACAGGCTCGATCTCCGCGGCATGATCACGGCCCGGTATCCCTTTGAAAAGATCCTCGATGCGCTCGAGCTCTCGACGAAGAGAACCGACGGAAAAATATTGATCCATCTGTAGAAATTCCCATGATCGTCAAGGAAAACATCGCGCGCGATGCCGTGCGGCTTCTGATCTGGTATCCCGTGCGATGGCTGGTCGCCATCCTGCCACCGCGGATCGGGTTGAATCTTTTCCGTTTCATGGGGGACCTCGACCACGCTCTTTCACGGGGGAAAAGGCGCGCGATCACGCGGAGCCTGCGGAACGCCCTCGGCGTGCGGATGGACGACCTGGAGATATCCGCGGCGG
>JAUXSN010000053.1 GCA_030679895.1 Candidatus Moraniibacteriota bacterium
TGTGAAAAAAACCGGCGCCTGCATCGCTTGGGGCGGGGGAACGCGGATCGCTCCGGCTGATGATCGAATTATTAGAGTTTCCTATCCACTCTCGCTCGAGCCGTACACAAAAATGATTGTCTCTGTCATGGCGAAAAAGGTAGCCATGGGCATAAAATATTTAGTGATTGATTTACCGGTTGGGCCGACGGCTAAAATTCATCGCGTGGCTGACGCGAAAAAAATTGAACGGATAATGAAATATTTGGCCAAACGTTTTGGTATTAAAATAAAAGTTGATATCAATGAGGCCTTGAAGCCGATCGGCCGCGGCGTTGGTCCGGCGCTTGAGGCGCGGGATGTTTTGCGGGTGCTTCAGAGAAAAGAACACCGGCCACTTGATCTGGAAGAGAAAGCGTTGGAGTTGGCGGGCGAACTTTTGGACCTAGTTGGTTTTTCTAAAAAAGGAGATGGGTATGATCGGGCGATGGAGGCCCTCCGAAGTGGTAAGGCCTGGAAAAAAATGCAGGAAATTATTCGGGCTCAAGGAGGAAAAGCGCAGATTGATTCAGAAGAAGTTGTTTTGAGCAATAAAATTTTGAAAGTTAAGGCAAAAGCAGATGGCCAGATCGCGAGTTTTGATAATCGGGCGATCGTCGCGATTTGTCGGATTTTGGGGGCGCCCCCTTGCAAAATTGCTGGAATATACTTAAATAAGGTGATGGGAGACAGGGTACGGCGGGGTGATGTGCTTTTCACGATGTATGGAGAGAGCAAGGATCGGCTCCAATTAGCGGAAAAAGCGTTATTACAAAATAAAATATTAAATATCAAGTGAAATGAAAATATTTAAAAAAATATTCAAAGGCAATACCTTATATTATCCCGGCTGCCTTTCTAAATTCGTGGCAAAAGAGTTGGTAGAAAACTATCGCCGGATTTTGCGTGAGGCCGGGGTTGATTTTATTGAACTTTCAGATCTTGAAGTTTGTTGTGGTTCGCCGGCGCTTAAAGCGGGATATGCCGATGACTTTAAAAAATTAGCAGAAAAAAATTTACAGATTTTTAAAGATCATTCGGTCGGTAAAATTGTTACCCATTGCCCGGCTTGTTTTATGATTTTTAAAAAAGAATATCCAAAAGTTTTGGGAGAAAAATGGGATATTGTCGTGGAGCACGCGACAGAAGTTTTAAGCCGGAAAGTTGGGAAGGTGAAGAACTCAAAGGGCGCGGTTACCTACCACGATCCGTGCCACCTTGGTCGGCAGATGGGCGTATATCTGCCGCCGCGGGAAGTGATTAAGTCATTGGGTTATGAAATAAAAGAAATGGATTTAGTAGGGGAAGAAAGTTTT
>JAUXSN010000052.1 GCA_030679895.1 Candidatus Moraniibacteriota bacterium
GTGGGGCTTTTCAAATTATCGAACGAAAACAGCAAGAAAATTGAAGTGCTCTCGGAAAGCGGACTTGAAATCAAGGATCGCAGCGGAACAGTTTTGAAATCAGTCGCGGCGAACGTGAAAAGCAGAATTAACGCCGACTGGAAAAATCGCAATTTTGGCATTAAGGGAAGAGATGGCGGCGACACCTACATAGATTCGGGAAACTATCTCACGATTGAGGCTCCGGGCGGGGGCATCATCGAAATATACGGCTGCAACCATCAGAACTCAAGCGAAAAGAAAAACGATCCGAACGGATGTTACGCTTTCGGAGAAGTAGAATACAACAAATTCCGGGGAAAGCTCGAGCTTTCTTTCAATGACGACGGAACGCCATGGGTGATCAATGTCCTTCCGATGGAGCAATATACGTGGGGAACAGGGGAGATTGGTGATTCAAAGTCGGAATATTATAAGCTCTTTTCGATCATTTTCAGAACCTATGGCTATTATCACAACGAAAAGCGCACCAAGCACGCCGATGAAAATTTTACGCTGACGGATACTTCAAGCGACCAGATTTATAAGGGTTATAAAATCGAAGAAAGGTTTCCGAAAATGAAAGAGGCGACGCAGGAAACGAGGGGGAAAATTGTCACCTACAAAGGCAAAACAGCGCTCACGCCTTATTGCTCGTATACCAACGGAAAGACAAGGGATTATCCCGGTGATAACTATCCCTATCTAAAATCGGTCAAAGATCACAAGAAAGGAACGAACAAAGATCTTGATCCGGGCGACAACGGCAACCATATGTACGGACTTTCCGCCCACGGCGCGGTGGGCTACGTCGGCGACGGAAAATCGTATGAATGGGTGCTGAAACACTATTATACGGGAGTGAAAGTGGAAGGAGTTTATTAAATTTCGAAATTTCAGAATTTACAATATAGAAAAAAGCCTCGGCTTATGCCGATGCTTTTTATTTCCGGGCAAGCGAGAGAAATGATCCCGCGGCTTGCCCCCGGGGTTAATACCAATTTATTTCAGTATGTTCCTGCCAGATCCAGCGCTTTTTTGTAATTTATTTTTCCTCCGGATAAAACTTTTCCGGCGAGGCTCGGCTGGGTGTCAACCGAGTTTTTTATGATCTCGATTGCTTGAGCCGCGGAGAGATTGGGATATTTGGAAATGATCAGTCCCGCTTCGGCGCTCACGAAAGCGGTGGAAAGAGAACTGCCTTCGGCGGAAGTATATTTATTTTTTTTATTGCTCAAACCGAAGATCGGATCATCGTCTGTTCCGCCGGGGGCGACGACGTCGACCGAGATATTCCCATAATCGGAATAATCAGCCAGATTTCCGTTTTTGTCCGACGCGCCCACGCAAATAATGTTGGCCAGCTCAAAATCACAAGGATACATCTTTTGCTCCGGATCAGCTCCGTCGTGATCATATTTTTCGTTGCCGGAAGCGGTGACAAAAATTCCCGGGAAAGAAGCGATAGCGTCTTTTAGAGCCAGGTCTAGTCCTTCATCACCATAGCTTCCCCAGCTGGCATTCACGATAGGGACATTTTTTTGTTTGGCGTAGTTTATAGCAGTGACGGCTTGAGAAGTGGTGAAGTCAAAACGAAGAGCCATTACCCGTAGGTGGTTGAAGAAACTTCCTCCGGCAATCCCTTTTTTGTTGTTTGTCTGCGCTGCAATGATTCCGGCAAGAAAAGTGCCGTGCCCTTCGCCGTCGGAAAGTTTCTTTTTCGGAAATTCAAAGTTTTTTCCTTTAGCTGATCCGCCGGTCAGGTTATTTTTCAAATCTTTGTATTTAGTGTTGACGCCGGTATCAATGACGGCAATAGCCACATTTCTTTGGTTTTTATTTTCGATGTCCCAGGCGGAAAAAGCGTTCACTCCGCCCGATGTTTCGGTTGTGTCAAAAAGAAACCACTGCTTGAGGCGGTGAGTGTCGTTGGCGACGCGAGCCAAGGTTTTATATTTGAAATTCGGCTGGAGCGAAAGAATATCCGGATTTTTTTGAAGGGATTTGATGATTTTCTTGGTCGATCTTCCATTGAGACTCTTGAGAAGGAAAAGTTTTTGCCCATTTCCGTTTTCAATGGGCAGAAAGGAAAGATTTTTCCCTTCGATGATTTTTTCAATTTCGGCGTCCAGCTGAATTTCGGCGATAACTTCGCTTTCGACATAGTTTTTTGAAGCGGCCTTGGAATATTGCGAAGCGTGAATGGTATTGACTCCGGCCGGCCAATAGGAAAAAATAAGTCCGAAGGAAAGAAGAATCGCGAAGAATTGCCTAACCATATTTTTTTGCCATATTTACGTCTTACAGACTAATATTACTCCATTTTAGCCGCGAGGAGCAACCAGGTTGATTTTATGGCCGGAAAAGGGTATATTGTAGTTAGAAGTAATACACTATATATGCGCATCGGAATTGACGCAAGAGCCATCTTGAATCCGGAAAAATCGGCGCCATCAGGGGTTGCTCATTATGTTTGGCATCTCATAAAAAATATTCTTGAAATTGACTCGGAGAATCAATATGTTTTGTTTTTTGATTTCAAGGTTCGGGACAAGGATGTCAAGAAATTCGCGAAATCCAACGTGAAGATAAAATTCTTTCCTTTTTCGGACTACAAAAAATATATGCCGGGAGCCTACAGCGAGATTCTGGGACTGGCCACTTATTCGCGGGAAAAATTGGATCTTCTCCATATCACTTCGCCGCTTTACCGCGTACCGGCGACCTATCGGGGAAAAGTCGTGACCACTTTTTATGACTTCGCGCCTTACCGCGTGCCGGAACTTTTCCCCAAACTTTCAACCGCCAAGCTGAAAACCCTTTATAGCTTTGCTGCCATGAAATCAGACCGTATCATCGCCGTTTCCGAGTCGACAAAAAAAGACGAGATGTTTTTTTTGGGATCGAAAGAAGACAAGATCAGCGTGATATATAACGGTATTGACAGCCGATTTTTCGAGCCGTGTGCCGTTGATCGGGAAACAGTCAAGAGTGATTATAAAATCAAAGACAAATATATTCTTTTCCTGGGAACGCTCGAACCGAGAAAAAATCTGGTGCGGGTCATCGAAGCTTTTGCCAAGTTTAAAAATAATTTCGAAGGAAAATTCAACTATCAATTGGTTGTGGCCGGCAAGCGGGGATGGCTGGCCGATGAATATTATCAACTGGTGAAAGACTTGGGGCTGGATGACGACGTGATTTTCACCGGTTATGTCGGCGGCGACGAACTGAAGCCCCTTTATACGCATGCTGAATTTTTTGTGATGCCTTCTCTATATGAAGGTTTTGGCCAGACAGTCGTTGAAGCGATGGCCTGCGGTGCGCCGTGCCTGGTTTCCAGGGTGGCTTCCATTCCGGAAGTGGCGGGCGAAGCGGCTTTCTATGTTGATCCGCATGACACGGAAGGGATCGGAAAAGCAATGGCGGAGCTCGCCGGAAACAAAGAATTGCGGAAAAGCCTCGGCGCGAAAGGAAAAGAGCAGGCCAAAAAATTCAGCTGGGAAAGATGCGCGCGGGAGACGCTGGAGGTATATAGAAAAGTATAAATTCAGATTCATGTTTTGCGGATAAATTGGCTTTTGCACAAGTTCTCTTTTGTGGTAAAATGTAAAATAAGATAAGTTTTTTAGTAAGCTAGCATAATAAGTAAAACCTAAAACAAAAAACATGAGAAAGAAAACCCTAAAAAAACAAGGAATCATTATCCTCAAGGTTTCCTTGTCCCTAATCCTCACCCTGGGAATAGTTTTTCCCTATCCGTTGCAAACAAAAACCGCCCAAGCCGCCAATGGACAACTCATTCAAACCAGCCAAGCGGATTTCCAGGGAGGCGCAATTGATTCAGCGCTTGACGTGAATCAAGTTCCAGGGGACTTGAGGCTCAAATACAAAACAGAAAGTGTGGAGGATACGAGTGATGGGGATTTCAATGCGGGAGACATACAAAGTGATATGTATATGAGCAGTGTCTCTCCCGATAACGGGGGAAAAGTGATTATCAATCAAGGCTATGTATATAACCAGGACACTTCTCCGGCTATCGGAAACAACAATGTCTTGAGCTCTTTCCTCGACTCCGCTCATAACCTCGTCTATGTCTCAACTCAGGGCGGCCTTTCGGTCCTGAACACCCAGGGAACCGTTGATCCCGCCGATGACACCCTCGTCAAAACCTATACCACTTCCACAACTCCCGCGATTGGAAATAACTATGTCCGCCACTCCTTCCTCGACTCCACTCACAACCTCCTCTATGTCTCAACTTATGGCGGCCTCTCCGACATAAATACCCAGGGAACGGTTGATCCCGCCGACGACACGCTTGTTAAAACCTAAACCACTTCCACTTCTCCGGCTATCGGATACAACGTCGCCTTCGACTCCTTCCTCGACTCAGCCCACAACCTCCTCTATGTCTCAACTTATGGCGGCGGCCTTTCGGTCCTGAACACCCAGGGGACAGTCAGTCCCGCCGAT
>JAUXSN010000057.1 GCA_030679895.1 Candidatus Moraniibacteriota bacterium
ATTTGAAAAGCCCCACTTTCATATCCGGGCCGAGCGAACCGGAAATTTGCCCCAGCTTTTTGAGCACTTTTACCACTTTCTTGTATTCCTTGCGGGAAACTTTCGGAAGATACTTTTGCCACAGCGCGCGATCCACTCCATTCCTCTCCAGCATTTTTTGCCACTTGCTCGCTTTCGATTTTTTGGCCAGCTCTGCCAGATTTCCTCTCGTTACTTTGTTGTATTCGCTTCGGGTGATTTTCGGCTTGTATTTCGCCCAGAGCGATTCCGGAATATTGTTTTTTTCAAGAAGTTTTTGCCATTTGGTTTTTTGGGTTTTCGCTTCGGCTTGGAGAGGATTATAGCTTATTCCGCCCGGGGAAAAAGAAAACGCCCCACCGGAAAAAAGGAGCGCCAGCGTTATGAAAGACACAAAGGTTGCTTTCACTATTTTATTTTGATATTTCCTATATTTCACCATTTTTTGAGTAGTTTATATTTTAGCATTTTTTCAGATAAAAGTCTAATCTTGCCAAAATGGATTTATTTGATTATAATCTCTACGTAATTCAAAAGTTCCTGAAAAAATTAATAACATTCCCGGGTAGCTCAATGGTAGAGCAGTTGACTGTTAATCAATTGGTTACAGGTTCGAATCCTGTCCCGGGAGCAACGACAAAATACCACCAAATTAAGTGGTTTTTTTGCTTTTTGGAAGCCTAATATGAGAAGTTCGAAAGTGAAAAATAAGCCATTTTTTCCATGTTTTATATAAAGCTTTTTTTTTGGTATCCGGACGGGATACGAACTTCTTCTTTTATTTGAAAAAAAATTAATATTTGCAAAAAAAACTAGCTTACCTTAATCTATTTTTGAGTCGGGAGGAGGCTGCTCCAAATATTTTCCCGCTCTTTTCAAACCAAAAAATAAAGGAGGGCGACCGAAATGCCTGAAAGAGACACTGAAGTTGAAGAATCGGCCCAATTGCTCGCAGGCGCATTCGAAGAATGGTCGCCTGAAGAAATCCTTGCATCTAAAATTCCCCAAAAGAGGAAGGAAGAAATTTTCGTCAACCGGTATTTGCAAAAAGTCCGAGAGCTAGCCGGACAAATGGCCTATCGGCTCCCGGCGGATGTCCACGCCGACGATTTAGTCGGGGCGGGACTGCTGGGCTTGGTTGGCGCGATGAGCAAGTTTGACCCTTCAAGACAGGGAAGATTTTGGACGTATGCCACGTTCCGAGTGAAGGGGGCCATGCTGAATGAACTTCGCTACATGGATGTCATGCCCAGGTCATTCCGAGACAGAATGAAGATCTTGGGCAAGGCTCGCAGTCAGATGACAAAAATCCTCGGACGCAAGCCGTCAGAAGAGGAGCTTATTGAGCACCTCGGGATTTCCCTGGAGACATACAACGAATTGGCCAATATTGAGTCGACCAGATTTGTAAGCCTCGATGATCTCAGGGGTTATTCTGCTCAGCAAAGCGAGCCGGTAGAAAATGTGTACCGCAAGATAGGCATGAGTTCTATTTCCTCCTTTCTGTGTGTTCTTCCTCAGAACGAGCAACTTGTTTTGAGAGAGTATTACTACGAAAATCGCACCATGAGAGCGATCGCGAAGGAAATGGGATTCACGCCACCAAGAGTTTCTCAATTCCATGCTCAAGCCATATTGCGGCTCAAAATTGTGAACGCGGCCTCGGAAGCGTTGAAGAAGGGCGGTGTTCCCGATCTTTCTTTCCTTGAGGCGGAAAGAAAATCATGGATGATGGGACTGAACCGTTCTTACCAAGACGATATGGCAAAAATAGGAGATCTCACTGCGAACAGTAATTTCCGTAAAGCAGTGGAGGCATTCCTGGGCGAGGGAATCGACGCAACACATCTATCCTTTCGGATTTTCCTATATCTGGAACCATTGGAAATACAATTCCTTTGGTTTCGTTTCGTGAAAGGATATCATCAGTCCAAAGCTGTCAGGATCTTGAATCTAAATTTAAGGACTGCGCAGCGCTGGAAGAAAGGGTTATTCCAGAAAATGTCTCTGGGATGATATAGTTTCCCCCGAAGCAAAAACGGCCCATCCCTATGATGGGCCGCTATTTTTTATTTTAAAATAAATATTTTTGTGTCAAACAATACAATTTAATTTCTTCACCACCTCCAAGCAAAAATCAATATTCGGATAGTACCTTTCAATATCCAAAGTTCGGATTTCGTTCAGCGTTCGGAGCAACTTTATTTTAAGGCTTGTATAAGCCTTATTTTAGTTGACCAGATAGGATATTAGAACTTTTCGTGATAAAATAGAAATAGAATGGTTTTTCTCACTTTTTCTTATGAATAAAAAAAGTAACTTTCTAAATAACATTTTCCTTTTATTTTTCTTAGCAATTATAGTATTGATAGTTTTTACGCCGTTTTTGGTAAGAGAAATATCCGTGTTTAATCGCGAACAGTCAGAAGCGGTTTTTTTATTTGTGTTTGTTTTATTGGGATTTGCTATTTACAAGTTGCATAGAGCAGAAATAAGGGGGGAAAATGTTCAGCTACGCTCTTTGAGATTAGAGAAAGTCGACATGGAAAGTCAGCTAGAAGAAGCTTTCGGACATATCGGAAAAATAAATATTCAAATTAGTGAAATTAGGTCAATTTTTTCTGATATAAAAAAATATCCTGAAAACAAGAAAGATCTGAATTATACCCTGGATTATTTCGCCAAAAAAATTTTGAGTATTGTTAATGTCGACTGGGTTACAATTAAAATAATTGATCTGTCCGATTTAAATACTCTCAAAATACTTAGTGCAACCAGGGGGAAAGAAATTTTATCAGGTGATAGAATTTCTAATAATGACATAATGGACGATTCATACAGCCACCATGAATTCGTCGTGATAAAATCAGACCAGAAAAACTTAAATTTGAAAGCTGTTTGTATCCTGCCGAAAAAAGAAATCAAGCAAGAGCAGAAAGCGATAATCAAGGCGATAGTGACTCGGCTGGAACTTATTTACTTGATATTTTCTTCACATTATTATAAAAATAGCCGCCCGATATTCATAAAAGATGATTAACTGTTGAAAAATGTTTTAAATTCCCAACTCTCTCAAACAAATTATTATAAAAGTAAGTTGCATTGTGTGATAATTATGTCATCGTTAAACAGGTTCTAACTTCCTCCAGCCAGCGGAGCATGAAAAACAGACTATTCGCCTGTTTTTCTTTTTTTGTGACTCTGTTAAAATAAAATAGAAACTTCTACAGAGGCCTCTAATAAAAAGTAAAATATAAACTATGACCGAGCGAAAAAATGTTCACAAACTAAAAAAATCCAGCGCGTATAGCTACTCCGTGACCATTCCCAAAGAAATCGTGGAAAAATATAAATGGCGAGAGAAGCAAAAGCTGGTTGTGAAAGACAAAGGCCACGGCAAAGTGGAGATCCACGATTGGCGGAGGAAGTAATGGTGATTCAATCCCCTACCAGCCTCAGCAGGCTGGTTTTTCTATATCCAACTCAAATTTTGTAATATTCAAATTTCGGAATATATCCGCCAGGGGGAGCTAAATTGAAAAGACTTATGATGTCTTTTCCCGCCGTTTGCCAACATTATTATTTATCTATAGAATAGTATTCGTCGAACAGTGAATAAATATTTATAAAAAATGATGCCTCAAAAGTTTTACAAAAAAAGATGGTTTAAGATTTTAGCGGCCGCAATTATAATAGTCGTGGCTGTTGGCGGATATTTCTCTTGGAAGACCGGAAACGTGCTTAATAAGATCTCCGGTTCCAAAAACTCCGTCCTCGGGAGCCTGCTTGGCAGCGGAACAGCTCCTCAGTCTGACGAGGGAAGAATAAATATTTTGCTGCTCGGCATGCGGGGCGTGAACATGCCCGGCGGAGGACTTCTTGCCGATTCGATTATGGTCGCCTCATTTGATACTAATAATAACAAGGTTGCGCTGATCTCGGTTCCGCGGGATCTCTATGTCCAAATCCCTGGGACAAGCGAGCGCGGAAAAATAAATTCTGTCTATGCTCATTGGGAAGGCGGCGGAAAAGGCCAGGGAATTCCGAAAATGGAAGAGATGATGGGAACCATCACCGGCCTCAAAATCGACCACGCGGTTGCCATCAATTTTAACGGATTCAAACAGCTCATCGACACAGTAGGCGGAGTCGACGTGAAACTTGCCAAACCATTTTCCGAAGTGAAACAGTTCGTGGAGGGCAAAGAGTGCGGCGGAGAATTCTTCCTTCCAGCTGGAACCAACCATCTCAGCGGAGACAAAGCCCTTTGCTATTCCCGAGCTCGCGAAACTACCAACGATTTCGACCGCGCCAAACGCCAGCAGATTGTCCTCAAGGCTCTCAAGGATAAATTAGTTTCCTTGGGAACTTTGGCGGATTTCAGCAAGCTGAACAATATTTTGAATATTGTCGGAGCCAACGTCAAAACCGACCTCACTCCCGACGAGATGAAAGGTTTTTACAACCAGTACTCGAGTATGAAAGAGGCCAACCTCACTCAACGCGTCTTTGAAAATTCCGAAAAAGGCCTGCTCATGGTTCCGGAAGCGGGCACGGGTTTGGGTTATGTCCTCATCCCGCGAGCGGGACAGGACAGCTATTCCGCCATGCAGGACGCTTGCAAAAATATCTTCACCCAAGCGGCGCAGTAATTTCCACACCGGCAATCAGCCGTCCAAATTCCAAAACTAAAAACCCTCCGAGCGGAGGGTTTTTGCTTGTAACAAGACCCGAGCAAGCTAAGAGCCTTTTCAAATCCGAGAATGTGCAGTATGATTGAAATTCAGTGCTAATGGAAAAACCGATGGCAAATGACGATGTAGCGGTGCGCTTCAACAAGGTTTCGTTTGAATACGGATATAAAAAGCCCATCTTGGACGAGGCCTCTTTTGCTTTGCGAAGAGGATCCAAATTTACTTTGATGGGGCAAAATGGGGCCGGGAAAAGCACTATTCTCAACCTGATCACCGGATCTCTGAAACCCCATGACGGGTCAATTTTTGTGGATTCCAGCCTTACCATCGCTTATGCCAAACAAGTCATTGGACGCGAGGAAATGGAGTTGACGCTCAAGGAATTTTTCGAAAAGTGTTTTCAAGAGAAGATGTATGACATTGACCGGCATATCGACGCAGTTCTCAAGATTGTAAATCTGGAGGCCAAGCATGACAAAAAGATAAAATTATTTTCCGGCGGCCAGCAGGCCCGGCTGCTTTTGGCCTCGGCGCTTATCCAAGATCCGGATCTCTTGATTTTGGACGAGCCGACAAATAATCTGGACCCGGAGGGAATCAATCACCTGACATCATATCTTCTGGAATACGAAAAAACTTGCATTGTAATTTCCCATGATGCAAATTTTCTAAATTGCTTTACCGACGGCGTACTCTATCTCGACGTATTCACCAAAAAAATTCATCAATACATCGGGGACTATTATGCGGTAGTCGAAGAAATTGCCGAGCAGATCAAAAAAGAAGAGCGAAAAAACGCTCAATATGAAAAAGAAATTCTTGCCAACAAGGAAAAGGCCAATTTTTTTGCCAATAAGGGCGGAAAGATGAGGCTGGTCGCCAGAAAAATGCGCCTCAAAGCCGAAGAAATGGAAGCGGCCAAAGTGGACGTTCGCCGGGAGGATAAAGTCATTCGAAATTTTGAAATTCCTGTTCAAGAGGGGCTCGCCGGCGAGATCATGAATATTTCTTCTCTGACGGTGATGAAGAATCATAAGCCGGTTCCGAAAAAAATTCGAATATTCCTCAAAAAAAATCAACACTTGCTTCTCCGCGGACCCAACGGAATCGGAAAAACCACCCTTCTCGAGTCACTCTCTGACGGGAAAGCCAAAGGAGCTGAAATTGCCGACGGGGTCAAAGTCGGATATTACCGGCAGGATTTTTCCACGCTCAATTTTGAAGACACGGTTTTTGATTCACTTTCCGCAGCGATGAAAGAAAATGACGAAGAAAAATTGCGCAGTGTCGCGGCCGGATTTTTGCTGACCAAGGAAATGGTTTATGCCAAGATCGGATCTCTTTCGGAAGGGCAGAAAGGACTGGTGGCTTTTGCCCGTCTCATGCTCGAAGAACCGGGACTTCTCATTTTGGACGAACCGACCAATCACATCAACTTTCGCCATCTGCCGGTCATTGCGAAGGCCTTGGACTCCTACAAAGGCGCCATGATCCTCGTGAGCCACGTTCCTGAATTTGTGGAGCAGATACGGATAGACGAGACATTGGATTTGGAAAGATAGTTTTGAAAATGTTCATTATAAAACCGTCCCGATGCATCGGGACGGTTTTTGTTTTAGGCAGAAGTACTTACTTCAGTAAGTATTGAGTTATTGTTTTTCCCAGGAATACGCTTTGAACGTCCAATTGATCGCCGTGCGGATGTCTTGCCAGCGGTAGGGATCGTCAAGAACGACAACCACGATGCGGTGGAGATGAGTTGAATCCGAAGCTCCGAGAAGTAGCGAATATCCGGCCGCCGGCGTGAAGCCGGTTTTGGCTCCCATGGCATTGGGAATGCTATCAATGGCGACATCCGTGTTAAGAAGCGTGTGGGAGGTCTGCCCGTCGCAGGATTTTATCTCGCAGTTGTTCGGATAGCCAAACATCCTCCAAACCTCGTCGTATCTCATCGAATAAGCGGCGATGCGCGCGATGTCGGACGCGGAAGAATAGCATTCCGGTTCGCGCCCGTCCAATTCAAGTCCCGAAGGCGTGCAAAAATGCGTGTCGGTGAGTCCCATCTGTTCCGCCGTCTGGTTCATGAGCTTCGCGAATTCTTCTTGAGATCCGGAAATATGTTTTCCGAGGGCGGCGGCCGCGTCGTTAGCGCTGTTTATCAGCATCGCTTGGAGGAGACTGCGCGCCGAGATTTTTTCTCCAATCTTGAGCCTCGGGCTGATGCAATATCCACTGCGCGGACAGCCGATCTTCGTCCCTTCGATATATACTTCCTCTTCGCCGATTTCAATCGGCTCTTCAAGATCATCGATTTTTTCCATTGTTAGGATGGCCGTCATCATTTTCGTGAGCGAAGCAATCTGTCTTTGGTCCGTCTCATGGCTTTCCGCCAATATTTTTCCGGTGTCGGCGTCAACCACCACGAAGGCGTGAGCGGTCGGAATTGCAAGATCCGGTATTTCATCGTTGCGTACCGGCTGATATTCAGGATCGTCAACGGCTTGAGCTAAGACCCGCTCGATTTTTTTCTCTTCCGTTGCGGGAACTGCGCTTTGGCTGGCGTCCGTCCGGATCTGACTCTGATACGGTTTATAATACTGACTTATCATATATGCTCCGTCCCCGATTATGATCGCTATGAGCAGCAATAAAAGAAAACCATATTTTGGTTTTTGGGGAGGCGGATCAGGATTGAATCTTTTTGGCTGGTAGCTTATGTCTCTCACGAAGAAATTTTACCAGATGAACGAGGCCACTGCAAATCAGTCGAAGGAATATTTGTTGGGAGCTGCTGCAACGGGAAAGAATTGCTTGATTATTTACCCGCCTAGTTGCTTAATTCTTTTTTCACGGTTCGTGGCTCCGATTTAAGCCGCTTAGCTTCGGAAAACATCAGATAAGGGTAAGATTTCCTAACATTCAATGTTGGGATTTTACTTCTTACTCCGGTGGTCGCGGATGACGAGGCCACCTTTGATTCTCGAAACGGAAAGATTCTGCCTTTCCCTCCAGCCCAAGTCCCGAATGTGCTCCTTCGGTAGTATTACATACATACTCCCCCGTCCTGTTTTCGTCAGCTTTCTGGTGATCTTTTCTTTTTTCTCCATTGTTTCGATTTTATATTTATCAAGTAACGTAGATATCTACGTTACCCATATTATCCCAAAGAGACGGAAATCGGGCAAATGAAAAACCGACGGAGTATTTTCGAATTTTGGAGCAATCTGCCTCGGCAGGAGTTTTTATATCCTCAAGTTGCCAACTCCTGCGGGGCTTGGTGGTTTTTTGCAATTAATTGACATTAAACACAAAAAGGATTATTCTTTAAAATCCGCTCTGCGATAAATTGCCGATTTTATCGACTGTGTATGGCGGAAATAACTTCGAGGAGGTTCCTCATGACCGACCAAGCTTCCAATTATCCCGTAGCACCGCCATTTGAGCTGTTTTTTGCCCCCCTCGAGGTTATGTTTGATCCGAATACCCTCGAACAAGTCCAATTTGCCTACTTCGCTTCGAAATACGGCCACGCGAAGCAAGTGAGGGACAGCGGCGGACGCTATTTCGACCACCCAAAGGGGGCCGCCTGGATCTACATTTATGAACTCGGAGGACGTGACCCGCGGATAATCAATGACCTTCTTCTTCATGACATCCGGGAGGATACTTACCTCCTCTCGTCCTACCGGATCAGCCTGAACTTTAACAAGGATGTGGCGCTCGACGTGCGGGCGCTTACGAAATTACCAAGAGGAAAGGAGACCCTGCTTCAGTATCTCCAGAGAATGGTTGACCGTGGGCGAGAGGTAATAACCGCCAAGCTATGTGACAAACTTCACAACGTGCGCACACTTTCCGGTTGGTCTCCCGAAAAGCGAAAATGCTATGCGGAGGAGACGCAAGAACATTATCTTTCCGTCCTCATCCCGGCGCTCAGAGCTTATGGCAGCCAGTGGGCGATCGACGCCGATAAGTTGGAGAAGAAAATTAAGGAGGCGCTCGGACCTTACCTTACCGAGAACTAGAAGCCATTAATGATAGGGGTGCTCCGCGGAGCGCCCCTTGTTTTTACGTCTAGAGTAAAACGCCCGCCGCGAGGCGGTTTTTTTGCCTTAGCGGTTTTTTGCGAAAAATGGTGTTACGTAGCATGCTACGTAACACTTATCCGCCTCCGCCATAGGTGGATAAATTTGGCGGAGGGTAAGTAATTAATTACGTAATTATTTTCCGGGCGGTGTTTTTTTGTAATTTAAAGGCCGGGGGTTGAAGCCGTCTTGCCCGGCAGGCGCCCCATGTACTTGACGTAGTTTCTGTGGAATAATGGAGCCACACGAGCGCGCCAACCTGTGAAATATTTATTTTTCTTAAGTAATACATAATATGAGGTTAATCACGCATTCCATGAAAGAATGTCTTAATTATAAAAAAATCGATGCGCAAACCGTGCAATGTTTGGCGTGTTCCCATTTTTGCAAAATCAAGAAGGGGCGCGTTGGCATTTGCGGAATAAGGCAAAATACAGAAGGCAAACTGTATCTTTTGACTTACGGCAAAGCGGCGGCGGCTCATGCTGATCCCATCGAGAAGAAACCTTTTTTTCATTTTCTGCCCGGCTCTACGGCGTATTCTTTCGGAACCATCGGCTGCAATTTCCGGTGCGCCAATTGCCAGAACTACGACATTTCGCAGATGTATAGCCTGAAAGGAAAAGTAAAGGAATATGAAAAATTGAACTGGGGATACGATCTTTCGCCTCAAGAAATCGTGAAAGAAGCGCTGAAGACCGGCTGCCGCAGCATTGCCTGCACATATACAGAGCCCACGGTTTTCCTGGAGTATTGCCTGGACACGATGAAGCTGGCCAAAGAAAAAGGGCTCAAAAATGTCTGGGTTTCCAACGGTTTCATGTCTCAAAAAACCCTGGACGCAATCGTGCCATACCTGGATGCTATTAATATAGATATTAAATCCTTTGACGATGAATTTTACAAATCGAATTGCGGCGCCAGACTGAATCCTGTTTTGGAAAATTGCAAGCGATTGGTAAAAGAAAAAATATGGCTGGAAATTACCACCTTAATCATCCCCACCCTAAGCGACGATGAAAAGATGCTGAAGGAGGTCGCTCAGTTTATTAAAAAAGAACTAGGGGATTTTGTCCCCTGGCACGTGAGCGCTTTTTCCGGAGCCATCTCCTGGAAGCTTCAACATCTTCCCGCTACGCCCGTTGCTAAAGTGAAGAAGGCTTATGCTATCGGCAAAAAAGCGGGGCTTAAGTACGTGTATGCCGGAAATATTTGGGAGGACGATGTCGAGAATACCCGCTGCCCCGGGTGCGGAAAAGTTGCGATCAAAAGGGTTGGTTATGGCGTGGAGCGCCTGGATAAAAACGGAAAATGCCCCGGGTGCGGAAAAAAATTGGATGGAGTTTTCGAAGTTAAATAATTTTTTTGTCTAATTTGTTTTACCGGATGTTTCAATGGATAAATATGTCGAATTAGCTAAAAAAGCAGTCGAGGAATATATAAAAAATAAAAAAAATATTCGCGTTCCCGGGAACTTGCCCGAGGATTTTTTTTCCCGCCGTGCGGGAGTTTTTGTGACAATCCGCAAGAACAAAGAACTGCGGGGATGCATTGGCACTTATTTGCCGACCAAGAAAAACATCGCCGAGGAAACAATCGGCAATGCTATCGCGGCTTGTTCGCAAGACAGCCGTTTTTATCCGGTCACCGAAGAAGAACTTCCCGAGCTGCGGTATGAAGTGAGCGCCTTAAGCGCGCCGCAAAAAATTAAAGACATCGAAGAGCATAATCCGCAAAAACATGGCCTGATAGTCAAAAGTGCGAACGGGCGCTGCGGCCTGCTTTTGCCCGGTCTTGAAGGCGTTGACTCCACCCAAGAGCAGATTTCCATTGCTTGCCAAAAAGGCGGAATTGATCCGAAAACAGATGCGGTGGAGCTTTATTTTTTTACCGTCGAAAAACATATCTGACCTGCCGTTTGCTTTTCGCTGAAAAAATTTGTGGTAGAATAATGACAAAGGATGAAAAATAAAAATATCAAAAACAAAACCCATACTCTCATCATATCCGATCTCCATTTGGGATCCGATGTTAGCCGCAGTAAAGACGCGGCCGATCTCTTGAAAAGTTATCAATTCAAGAAACTCATTTTGCTCGGTGATATTTTTGAAGATCTGAATTTCAATCGCTTGAAAGAAAACGACTGGAAATTCCTTTCCCTGATAGGAAAAATTTCCAAAACAAAAAAAGTGAGATGGGTTGAAGGGAATCATGATGAAGGACTTGCGAAAATATTCGGAGTTTTGACCGGAGCCCGCGTTTACAAAGTTTACAGGTGGCGGCACAAGAACCGGAAGTACGCGGCTATTCATGGCCATCAATTCGACAACTTTCTCATTGACAACGTTTTCCTGAGTTTTCTGGCAAGCAAAATCTATAGCCTCATCCAAAGGATGGATTTCAAGGATAAAAATATAAGCCATTTCGTCAAGAAAACAAGCAAGGGCTGGTTGAGGCTTTCGGATAAAGTGGCAAGACGGGCGATCACGTACGCAAGGTTGAGAGGAATCAATTATATCTTCTGCGGACATACTCATAAGGCAATGGAGGAAAGAAGAGGAAAAATCCGTTATTACAACTCGGGTTGCTGGACGGATATGCCCCCGACGTATATCACTCTTGATGAAAAAAGGATCGAAATCCATAAATATTATTGAGCGATTCCCGCTTAACCGCTCCTAAAGTTCAACTTTAGGAATAAGAATAAATAATGCCTTGCTGATAAGGTCGAACCTTAACGAAAGTTGCTTGCCCGGTCCCTTGTTTTTTGTACCCGGATAGAACAATACCCTCTTTTGTGATAAAATAAAAATATAATTTTATTAAGATCAGCATGGAGGCCGTCATCTTCTCCGCCGCCACATTTGTTTCCACCTTTTTGGGTGGTTTGTTCGCGGTAAAATTCAAGGACAAATTGCATCTCATTATGGCTTTTACCGCCGGAGTGCTTTTGGGAGTGGTCAGTTTTGATATTTTTCCGGAAATTATCGCGCAGGTCAACGAAAACCACATAGAAGCCATCGAACCCATGCTGGCTTTGGTTTTCGGCTTTTTGCTCTTTCACATTCTGGAAAAGATTGTCGTCATTCACCATGCCCACGAGAAAGATTACGCCCGGCACAAACACCCTTCGGTCGGCATGTTTTCCGCCCTGGCTCTCATCGGCCATAGCTTTATGGACGGCATCGGAATTGGTATCGGATTTCAGATAAACAATGCTGTCGGCGTTTTGGTGGCCATCGCCGTAATTTCTCATGACTTTACCGACGGCATGAACACGATTACCCTGATGCTTAGACATAAAAACAGCCTGAAAAAATCCAAACTGTTTTTGCTCCTGGATTCGTTTGCGCCTGTCTTGGGAGCGCTTTCCACTTTATTTTTCATTGTCCCTCCCCATTTTTCCGTCTGGTATCTTGGTTTTTTTGCCGGATTTTTGCTTTATATCGGCGCCAGCGACATTTTGCCGGAAGCGCACAGCCAACGCAGTTCCCTGAAATTGCTGGGACTCACCGTTTTGGGAGTGTTTTTCATTTTCCTGGTCACCCGGTTTATGTAAAGCTTCGCGAAAAATAATTTTAGCAACCGATCCCCTCCCCGCCTTTTTTGTCCCCGCGAGAAGCCTGATTTGAATAAATTTAGGATATAGTTGACATATTCTCCAAAAATGCTATACTTACAGCATCATAGAGCGTGCAATAGCAGCGTAGTCGAGCTCATTTTTTGCAACGTATCTCATGTGAATTAAATAATCGTTCTACCAAAAATGCAACAAGGAACAATCAAGAGACTGACAGATCGCGGATTCGGATTCATTGCCCAAGAAGGCAGCGATAAGGATCTCTTCTTCCACTCAAACGAGCTCGTTGGAGTTGAATTCAACGACCTTAAGGAAGGCGACAAAGTTCAGTTCGAGGTTAGCGAAAGCCCTAAAGGCCCAAACGCTACCAAAGTATCAAGAGTCTAAGACATATTGTCTTTCAAAAAAACTCCGCCCTGCAAGGGGCGGGGTTTTTGATTGATCCGGAAAAGTCGATATTCTCCAGGATTTTTTCTAATGTCTTTAAAGAAGTATTAACTAAGTTTTCTTTAAATAATTATCTGTTGTATAATTTCAAAAAAGCCTGGAAATGATCAAAGAGCACGATGAAACAAAAGTAGTCAGCCACTTCGAGTCTTTTTACATGGAATTAGCCGAAAATAATGAAAAAAATCCTTCAAAATTATAAAATTCATTGGAAGCAAAAAGGTTTCCTTTTTTCGATGCTCACGGGCTTTCTTTTTTTGGCGGCTAGTCTCATCATCAACCATTTGGCTAGCAATTACGCGGATAAAATGGCCAGCGTCTATGTCAAAGACATAGTACTGGATAATTTTCCGGTTATGAATGTCAATCTTATCGTGAATGATGGAGCCTTGATTTATATTATATTCACCCTTTTATATATCCTTAGCGACCCCA
Source organism: Candidatus Moraniibacteriota bacterium (assembly GCA_030679895.1). Lineage (GTDB taxonomy): Bacteria > Patescibacteriota > Minisyncoccia > Moranbacterales > UBA11712 > Fen-1326. The sequence goes on from JAUXSN010000057.1 coordinate 13,260, forward strand.
AAAGAATACCCTTCGCGGCGAAAAGCTTCGCTCTTTTTGTCCTTATTCGCTCCGTTTTTATCACCCTCACGCATTTGGGCCCGTCTCCCCAACAAACTTATCTGGATCCGGCCGATTTTTTGATCAGGCTGAACACGGGAAGCGATTATTTCTTTTCCGGCCACACCGGAGAGCCGTTCCTTATGGCTTTGATTTTTTGGGACAATAAGCCCATGAGAAATGTTTCGCTGGCGGCCTCCTTGATTTTTGGTGCCGCGGTTCTTCTGGGCCATCTCCACTATTCTATTGATGTCCTGGCGGCTTTTTTTATCACGTACAGTATTTTTTCCATGGCCAAGAAATTTTTTCCGAACGACTTGCGGTTATTTCACAAAAAAAATACTCTCGAAAATCAAAAGGATTCAGCAGTTTAATCGGCTGTGACAGTGATTTTTTTGACAACGGAACCATATTCCTGTATAATAAGGAAGAAATAGTAGTAGTAGATAAATATTTCTGCTCGTGAAGCAGTTTTTTATTTTTTACCGAAAACCAATGGAAATCAGGAATATCGCCATCATCGCCCATGTCGATCATGGGAAAACCACCATCACGGACGCCATTCTCCGTCAAACCGGAATGGTGCAGGACGAAAATATCACGATGGACTCAAACGCCCTCGAACAAGAGCGCGGGATTACTATTTATTCCAAAAACACTTCCATTTTTTTTAAGGACACGAAAATAAACATCGTCGACACCCCGGGACACGCCGATTTTGGCTCTGAAGTCGAACGGGTGCTGCGATCGATCGACAGTGTGCTTTTGGTTGTGGACGCGCAGGAAGGGCCGATGCCCCAGACCCGGTTCGTGCTCAAGAAATCTCTTGAGCTGGGTCTCAAACCGATCGTGGTTATCAACAAAATCGACAAGCCGGCCGCGCAGCCGGAAATCGCCCAGGAGCGAGTCTTTGAGCTATTCCTAGATCTTGGCGCGAGCGACGAACAATTGGATTTCACGACCATTTATGCCATCGGCAAAGAAGGGATTGCTAAAAAAAGCTTGGACGACGAGTCAAAAGACCTCACGCCGCTCTTGGACACCATTCTCGAGAAAGTCGCGCCCGCTTCATCTGATATTACCGCGCCCTTTCGCATGCAGCCTTTCAGTTTGGCCTACGATAATTTTTTGGGAAGACTGGCTATCGGCCGGGTACATGAAGGAACTGTCCGAAATGGCGAAGTGATTGTCCGAAAACCGGAAGGAGAAACCCGCAAGGGGAAAATTATCAAGATGTTTACTTTTGAGGGAATAAACCGCAAGGAAGTGACGGAAGCCGTGGCTGGTGACATCGTTATGGTGGCCGGTCTTCCGGATATCTATATCGGAGAAACAATCTGCCAGTCAGCCGGCCAGGAACCGCTCCCGGCCATCAAGATTGACGAGCCGACCATATCCTTGAGCTTCCTGGTTAACGATTCCCCTTTCGCCGGACGCGAAGGAAAATTCGTGACCACGAAACAAATCCGGGAACGGCTCGAAAAAGAGCTGGAGATAAATGTCGGGCTGAAGATTGATTTTTCCAGTTCGGAATATTACAAAGTTTATGGCCGCGGCGAACTCCATATCGCGGTACTTCTCGAAAATATGAGGCGCGAAGGCTTCGAACTCCAGGTTTCCCAGCCGCAGGTGATCATCAAAGAAGAGAACGGCCAAAAACTTGAACCTTACGAGGAGGTCACCATCGATGTTCCGGAAAAGTCATCCGGCGTCGTTATTGAAACTTTGGGCAAGAGAAAAGGCATTATGAGTAAAATGGAAAAGCGCGGCAGCCAGGTCAGAATGATTTTTGAAAGTCCCACGCGGGGAATCCTGGGTTATCGCAGCCAGTTTATGGTTGATACGCGCGGGGAAGGAATATTCTCCAGCCGATTTATTGATTTCAGGCCGTACGCCGGTGAAATTTCAAAACGCAGCGTCGGTTCGATGTCTTCAATGGTCGCCGGAAAAGCCCTGGCCTTTTCGCTGGCCAATCTGCAAGACCGCGGATCCTTGTATATAGAGCCTACCACTGAAGTCTACGAAGGAATGGTTATCGGAAACACTTCCAAAGGCAATGATATGGCCGTGAACCCGATCAAAGGAAAAAATTTGACCAATATGCGCTCCTCCGGAGCCGATGAGGCCATCCAACTCACGCCGGCTTTGAAACTCACCATTGAGAGAGGATTGGAAATTATGGCCGAGGATGAATATCTGGAAATAACACCCCAGAGCATCCGGCTACGCAAACAATTTCTCACGGAAGCGGACCGAAAAAAAGCCGGCCGGAAAGGATAGTGATTTTTTCACTGGATATAACTTCGCGAAGAATTACGTAATTCTTGTCCGCCTATGGAGGAAATTACGTAATTCTTTTTTTGATAAAAAAATTGCCTTTTCGGACTGAATTTGGTAGTTTTTAGATAAGATAACAATTGGTTTTAATCATATGGAAAACCCGGAAGAACGTCTTTTAAGGACAAAGGGCAAGGAATATATCGAGAAAAGAAATGCGGCTGCCGCGAAGTTCGCGGAAGGCGGCGCTTTGGCTGCCACTTTTGAGGAGCATAGTTTTTTTGGAACACCACCAGATATACAAAGAGGAAATCCCGGAAAAACTCTGGCAGAGTTGATGAACGATGATGAGATATTGGATTTGCTAAGAAGATCAGCAGAAGCGTTGGCATATATGAAGAAAGAAGCTCCGCAAAGAGGTCCGCAATGGGAAGGAGTGTTGGAAAGGGGTATAGAACAAATGAAAAGGGATATGCGCTATCTTGATAAAATCGGCAGATTGCCGGAAGAATTCAAAATTTTTGATGTAGATGCAATTGAACCCGAAAAATAAAAAATTGCCGACCGCGACGGCATTGAGTTTGCTACTCCTTCACCCGCCAAAAACAGCCCTGGTTTTTTGGAGCTGTTTTCTTTTACACAAACAGTTCAATCCCTTTTCCTGTTATGAAAAAAATTGCTGTTGACAATCTATCATATCTCGAGTAATATAATTCATTAAATATAAAAAAGGGAGAAGGGAGAAAATAGTGGAGGGAATAGCGTCTTGCCGCGAATGCGGAAATGTGGTGCGGGGGAAAATCGGGGTCGATTTGAAATGCGCTTGTGGCAGAGTTTTCAAGATCCCCGACGAACCGATATATCACGCGAATAAACCGGCGCCTCTTGAAAAATTGAAGAACGTGCCGATTATGAGTTTGCTGGATTTTATTCTCGATTCCCGCAAAGCAAGGGATGGCAATAATTTTCCCGTCGAGTTCAGCTTTTCCATTCAACCCGTAAACAGACTGTCGGGGAGGAACAGTTCAAGCGGGTCAAACGGGGAATGCTTTGCCCGCAGACCCCGTCCGGATCTTTTTGTAGAAGGGAGAAGGAGAGTGCTGGTTGTGGCTGACCTGCCTGACCACAAAAAAAATCAGGTCAGTATTAATCTGGAGGGAGACTGCCTTGCTATTTCAAGCCTGCGGAATTTCTGCAATTATAAGGAGGAATTTATCCTCCCGGCCTGGGCGAAAAAAATAGTGAGGATAATCACGAACAACGGACTGCTGATTGTGGAAATCGTCAAAGGTCCCTAAGCCTTCACGGGCAAAGGGACTTCTTTTTTTAAAAATACAATTTAAGAAGATAAATATCTCAAGGTTAGCCCTACTAAAAACAGCCACGATTTATGGAGGGATCGGAAATTGACACGGGGCTGTTCCGGTTTATTCAGACAGCTTCGGACCTTCCGCGAGAGCTCCATAAACCCAATCCCGAAGTATTCTCAAGAATAATTTCTATCCTGCTTTCCGAAGGGGTTAGACGGGAAGAAATTTTATACATCGGGGACAATATTACAGATTTCCGGGCTGCAAACGGAGCAGGCATTTATTTTGTGGGAGTCACCTCCGGCGGCCTGACAACCAGGGATGATTTTCTCCGCATTGGTGTTTCCAAGAAACATATTTTGGACTCCATCCGGAACCTACCAAAATTTCTGGGAATTACCGAGGAATGAAAAAGTAAGCGGGTGACATTGCATTGCCCGCGGCTGGTACTATAACCCAGTGCTTTTTTATTTTATTCTCTTTTTTGATTAGAACTTCTCAAATTCTCCCCCTCCCGCTGGAAGCGATAATTTGCTCTTATGGGAAAATTAGGTATACTGAAATTACTCAATAAAAATATATGGAAATACTCAATTCCTCACAAAAAATAACCGTTTCGGAGCTCAAAGAAATGGCCAATAATATGTTCGGCAATTTCGTGAAGGCCGTCGTGGATATCGAGCTGGGGATTATGGCGGTTGACGCCGAACTCCACGCTGATCTTGAAGCGCTGCTTCTTGAAAATGGATCAAAGCAGGAAAATCTTTGGGGGATCAATCTTTATCCGGAACTTTCCGGAACGGATTTTGTTGAATTCGATTCAATGATCAACATCCGGCCGAGTCAGAACAACAGAAGCCGTGATGTTGAAGATCCCAAGGTTCGAGAAGAAATTCTTGCTATTGCGAATAAGATTATTTCCAAATGAACCAACAGCACAAAAATCTAGCCGCCGGACGATGGAATGAACTTTCCTTTTTCGAACAGATGGCGAATGTCGGGTCCGAAGTAGGAAGAACAATCCAATGGAAAAAGAAAAATAACACGGATTATAGCCAAAGAGCTTTTGAGAGAGCTTTGGAACTTTTGGATCTCACAGTTGCTGACGAAAAAAACAGGAAACGGCTACGGGAACTCCTGCGAGTCCGCGAAGCATTAGCCGATCATTTTGTTTTTGATAACATATATAAATCCACCAACCAAAACTGGCAAAATTATTTCTTGGCTTTTAATTTCGCGGCAAGAATCAATATATGAAGAAAAAAAACCGGCTGATCTATCTTTTGGCATCATTTGCTTTTGCTTCCTCTTTTTTCCTTTCCGGATGCTATAAAACCGACCAAAAACAAGCGGCGGTACTCAAAAGCGCCGATGAATTTAACGTCAAAAGCGCCGATGAAAGAAAAATCAACGAAGAAGTTTCCGCTGATAAGCTTACTGTGCAAACTCCCCAAAATTCGGCTCAAAATAATCCCCAAGACCAGACAGCGTCCTCACAGCAGCAACAATCCGTTGAAAATAATTCTAAACAGCCACCCGCTATGCAAATCGACCAAAACAAGACTTATTCGGCAGTCTTAAAAACAACCGAAGGAGAAATCACAATTGGCCTCGACGCGAAGAAGACCCCGCTGACGGTCAATAATTTCGTATCGCTGGCAAAAGAAGGATTCTATAACGGAACAATCTTTCACCGCGTTATCAAGGACTTTACAATCCAGGGCGGCGACCCGAACGGCGATGGCACCGGCGGACCCGGATATAAATTCGCCGACGAGCCTTTCGACGGAGAATACACGCGGGGTACGGTTGCGATGGCCAATTCCGGACCCAACACTAATGGCAGCCAATTTTTCATCATCCACAAGGACTATGATCTCCCAAAAAGCTATGTCATTTTTGGCCACGTTTCCAAGGGAATGGACGCGGTGGATAAAATCGCCGAAGCGGAGGTCACCATGAACAATTCCATGGAAAAATCCAAACCGGTGAGTCCGGTTAAAATAGATTCGGTGGAAATTACAGAAAAATAATCTTTCCTAAAGCTAAGTCTTGGGGAGAATATAGGAAGAAAATATAAAAAAATGAGGCCGGGGCGCTTTCTCTGAAGCACCGTCGGCCTTTTGATTTCAGGTATAGTCAGATACACATCTCTTGGAGATCCAGTTCCCGGCATAAATTGAAAAACTTCGAGAACTGGCTTATGTCTCCCCCGTGTTGCGTCTTCCATCTAAAGAAGACTGCGGGAGGAAGAGCTTTTTCATGGTTGTTCTCTCCTTCAGGAAGCCAGGGTGAAAGGCGGAATTCGCATAGCAATGGATATGCCCACTTATTATCACCGCACTGCTTGCTAAAGAAAAGCAAATAGCCAATAGAGCGGTTGCGAACGTAGGCGCTGATTAGACTCCGAATGAGCGTAAAAGGAATGCCCTCGTAAGTCTTTTCAAAATCAAACCCGACAGTTCGGCAAGCCTTCCCCTGGAGATAATAGCCTTCATAATCAGGCTGCTTTGCTCCGAGCCCCTTTTTAATACCGGTTATAGCAGTAGAAGTTGCATGGGACTGGCGGATTAGCATTGCCATTCCCTCCGCTACTCTGCCGTCCTGGACCAATTTTTCCGGTGCCGTAAGGCTGCCTTCGATACGTTGCCAACTCGCAGGGATTTTCTCGATAATCTGGCATGTATCATATTGGTTGTCGGACAATTGGAAAATCCGCTGTCCCTCCATTAGTTTCACCTCTCTCCTTTTTTCTTGATTCCAACCTAGCACGCCTTGCGATAAAAAATCAAGTTTTTGCTCTATTTTCAAAAAATTGATAGATTAAAGATATAATATGAAAAAAATCTTCTACCGAAAACTTATCCGCGACAAAATTCCCCAAAAGATGGATCGGGTCGGAGCGGCGTATGAAATCCGAAAACTGGGCGGAAAAGAATTCGAGAAAGAGCTCTTGAAAAAAGTCGGCGAGGAAGCGAGCGGGCTTCTCACGGCGAAGAATAAACAAGAAATAATGGGAGAGCTGGCGGATGTTTTGGATGTGGCCGAGGAAATCCGGCGGCATTGGAAAATCAAACCTTCGCGCCTTCGGGAAAAGCAAAAAGAAAACGCTCTCAAAAAAGGCGGATTTCAAAAAAGAATCTATCTCGTCTGGTCGGAAGATACGGGATACCGAACGAATGAGAGGAAATATAAAAATTAAATTAATCCAACATGAAACTAATTTTTCTTGGCACAAATGGCTGGTACGACAATAAAATAGGAAATACTGTTTGCCTTTTACTGGAAAGTAAGAAATATTACATTATTTTTGATGCTGGAAACGGGATATACAAACTACCCAATCACATAAAGTCCGGAAAACCAATCTTTATTTTTTTGAGCCATTTGCATTTGGACCATATTTTTGGTTTGCATATTCTGCCTAAATTCAAATTTAAAAATAAAATAAATATTTTCTGCGACAAGGAACTGATGAAACCTCTGAAGAAAATAGTTGATCATCCTTACGCCATGCCTTTTCGAGAAATGAAAATAAATATACAAATAAGTGAACTCTCAAAAGACCCTCGGAAATTGCCATTCCATGTCGAGCACCGAAAACTTTACCACATAGATCCCTCTTTCGGATATCGTCTGAAAATTGATGGCAAGATTGTAGCTTATTGCTGCGATACTGGTGTTTGCAAAAACTCGGTTTATCTGGCTCGAAACGCCGATGTCTTGATCCATGAGTGCGCGTCCGTGCCAAAATTTTTCTCGGGCAAATGGGGTCATTCCAATCCGGAAGAGGCAGCTTCTGTCGCCAAAGAAGCAAGATGCAAAAAACTTTTCCTTACTCATTTTTCCGCGAACAAATACGTTGCAATGAAAGATCGGCATACGGCCCAGAAGGCGGCCAGAAAAATATTCAAAAATACTTTCGCGGCAAGAGAAGATAAAACCATGAACATCTGAAAATATGTCAATTTGACTAATACTCAAAATAAAGTATTATTGTTATTAGGCCGCTGTGGGGAAATTCCGCAGCCGTTTTTATGAGTAATATTTTAAAAATGAAAAAGAAACCAAGGTACAAGCGCATTCTTCTTAAATTGTCCGGCGAAGCGATGAAGGGGAAAAGGGAATTTGGAATTGACCCGGAATTTATCTCTTATCTCGCTTCGGAAATCGCTTCGGCGCACAAGCTGGGAGTCCAGATCGCCATCGTCACCGGCGGAGGAAATATTTTCCGCGGGGTGGCCGGCAGCAAGCGGGGAATGGACGAAACCACGGCCCACTATATGGGAATGCTCGCCACGATTTTCAACGCCATGGCTCTCCAGGACGCTCTCGAGAAGAAAGGCTTGGTTGTCCGATTGCAAACCGCCATTGAAATGAAGCAGATCGCCGAAAATTTCATCCGCAAAAAAGCCATCCGCCATATGGAAAAAGGGCGCGTCGTAGTCTTGGGCGGCGGAACGGGACTTCCTTTTATCACCACCGACACCGGCGCGGCCATGCGGGCGCTTGAACTTGGCTGCGAAGCGGTTTTCAAAGCCACTAAAGTCGACGGAGTTTATTCCGAGGATCCGGAAAATAATCCGAAAGCAAAAAAACTCGAAAAACTGACGCTTAAGGAAGCTTTCCAAAACGAGAAAATCACTATTCTCGACAAAGCCGCCATCGAGCTTTGCATGAGAAATGATCTTCATATTGTCGTTTTCAATATCTACAAGAAAGGCGCCCTGAAAAAAGCGCTGCTGGGAGAAAAAGTGGGAACAGTGATCCGCTAGGCTAGAAAACCCGAGAAAACGTCCGCTCAAGTGGGCGTTTTTTGAGAATATGATATAATAAAAAAAATAACTCGAATTTCTACTACCGGGATGCGGAAAAAAATCAAAAAAATATTCAAACGTTTGGGAAACCGCCACAATATCACCGCTGTCGGCACTATCCTGGCCATTGGCGGGATTTCTATGGCGATGGCGCTGGTGGCCGCCAGCTTTTCTCGCGCCAGAGGCGATCAGATCAAAGCGAAAAACCGCCAGTCCGCCTATGCGGATGAACTGAAAAAATTGTCCGGAATAACCACAAATCTCGAACAAGTCCCGGACGAAACCGCCAGCTGGCAAGTTTATGACAGCCAAAAATATAATTTCTCCATAAAATACCCTCCGGATTGGCAAACACCGAAAGAAACCTCTCCTGATTCGGAGTCAAAATACCTTCTTAAGATTTCTTTTAATAGCCAGGCGAATTCCAAAGGGGAAAGCCGGAATGGATTTGATGTTTTTATTTATAGTTCTTCGAAATTTACTAATTATCTCGGGACAGACAACCTCGTGCAGAAAAGTGGAAATATTGAACAGCAGGATTGCCCGCACTTTGATGACATAACCTTGGGAGAATCCGGATACCCCGCTAAAGAGATCAATGTTACCGCCGAAGATCCCTGTTGGGAAGAAACTTTTTTTTATAGCCTGACAAAAAACGGATTTACTTATAATATCGTCCCCCGCTCCGGCAATAAATATGATATCAAAAATTTTGATGAAAAAATAAGTCTCGTCAAGATCCTTCCTCAATTTTATGATATCGTTTCGACCTTGAATTTCACCGAAAAAGAAAGTGTCGCCCAAACTTCCAAAAGAGTGGTTCAAAAAGCCGTCAGCCCTCCCAAAGCAAGATATACGGCCGGCGCAAAATGCAACCATAAAAACGACCACCCCAGAAAAAGCAAAACAAAAGGCAAGCACATAGACGAGGACTGCTGTCCCGATCCGGACGAATGGCCGAATCCCCGCTGCGCCTATTCATCCGGCGGGCTTGGTCTCATGCGATCGGGTCCGAAGAAATAAAAAAAGCTAAACTTTTTCCTGAAA